>JAISZA010000083.1 GCA_031269535.1 Tannerellaceae bacterium | reverse complement strand
ACTGAATATCAACCGTGAAGAGGTGGAAACCTATGCGATGAAAAACTTCCCCGGACTCCCCGCCGACGAACTGCAGGCAACCATCGCCAGCGCCTGGAAAAAAGAGTATCACACAGGGGACAAAAACGAAAGGTGCAAAATAAACCCTCCTTTATTTTGCACACAAATATAACAAAATATACTTCGTTTCTCCAAGAAAAAAAACAGTTTTTTTTATGTTTTCCCCACCCCTTTTTTCCCGCTCCCGTCCGGGGAAAAATAGCTCCCGACCCAAAAAAAATAGCTCCCGTCCGACAAAAATCCGGACGGGAGCAAATTCCGTCTTTCCTTCTGCCTGATACTTTCCGGCAGCGGAGGGGGATGTTAGGGTTAGGGTTGTTAGGGTTGTTTCTATATAATATATATATGTGTGTTCCTTATATATATTAAAATAAAAAGAACATATTATATATATTATATAGAAACAACCCTAACAACCCTAACCCTAACACCCCTCCGCAGTCTGGAGTTTTTCAGGATACCGGTTGCTCTGTTTTTTTCTCTATCTACCTGATCATCAGACATCCTCATTACCTGATACAGACATTTGTTCTTCCTTCTCAGCACAGGAAACCCTTCTTTTCTGAGCAGAATTCCCAGCCTGACATTGCCTCCGGAGCTCATCATAAGGTACGTTTTGAGGCACAGCAGGCCCATAATCTGTGCTGCCGTGAGCCACTGGCTGGCTGCCTCATCTTCCTCATATTGACGGAAATACGTATAGAACAGGTCTTCTTCCGGAGGACGGATGCGGAAGGCTTCGTTGTTCTCTGTAATCTTCGTTGTCCTCTGTAATCTACTGGATTTCAATATGGAGCGCCTCGAAGCAGAGGAACCTCCGGGAACCGGTCAGGCCGGTGAGTATCTGATTCGTGTTTACGGAGGCAAGGGCTGAAAGCCCTGTATATCCCAGCCCAGGGCGACGCCCTGGGTTCCATAAATGATGTCCGCAGATAATCTCCGGCTGCCTATTCAGCCTCGGAACTGTATTGTTTTTTTCTGTTTTCATATCACTATTTTAAACCGCACGAAGTATAGCAATGGGATAAAGATACTTCCGGACACCCGTTTATAATACATATAAAATGCGTACCTTTGCAGTCCAAACTGAAGTACAGAATGAATGATCAACGTTATCATCTGCGGGGGGTATCTGCTTCGAAGGAAGAGGTACACAGCGCTATCCGGGATATCGATAAGGGCTTGTTTCCTAAAGCTTTCTGCAAGATTATCCCGGATATACTGGGGGGCGATCCGGCCTATTGTAATATCATGCACGCCGACGGGGCAGGGACCAAATCGTCGCTGGCTTATCTGTACTGGAAGGAGACAGGCGACCTCTCCGTATGGAAAGGGATAGCTCAGGATGCGCTGATTATGAATATCGACGATCTGCTTTGCGTGGGCGCCGTCGATAATATCCTCGTCTCTTCTACTATCGGACGCAATAAGCTGCTGATACCCGGCGAAGTCGTCTCTGCTATCATCAAAGGCACGGACGAACTGCTGGCCGGGCTGCGTGCGATGGGCATCGGTTGCTATGCCACAGGCGGGGAAACGGCGGATGTGGGCGACCTGGTGCGTACGATTATCGTAGATACGACCGTCGCCTGCCGGATGAAACGCTCGGAAGTGCTCGACAACAGCCATATACAGGGGGGAGACGTCATTGTAGGTCTGGCTTCGGCAGGACAGGCTACGTACGAGAAATCGTACAATGGCGGGATGGGCAGCAATGGGCTGACCTCCGCCCGTCACGACGTATTCGCCCATTATCTGGCAGACCGGTATCCGGAAAGTTACGATGCGGCTGTCCCCCCCGGACTGGTTTATTCCGGTGCGCTCAGACTGACCGACCGTATTGAAGGCCTGGGGATAGACGCCGGCCAATTAGTGCTCTCGCCTACACGCACCTATGCACCGGTGGTGAAAGCGTTGTTAGACCAGCTCCGTCCGGCGATTCACGGCATGGTGCATTGTTCGGGAGGCGCCCAAACCAAGATAATGCACTTTGTGGAAAATAAGCGGATAACAAAAAATAACCTCTTCCCGCTCCCGCCCCTCTTCCGGATCATTCAGGAACAAAGCGGTACGGACTGGAAAGAGATGTATCAGGTGTTTAATATGGGACATCGCATGGAGATATACACATCCTCCGCCGATGCCGCCCGGATAATCGATATCAGTGAAGGCTTCGGTGTAGAAGCCCGGATAATAGGCTTCGTAGAAGAAGCAGACAGGAACGAATTAATTATCGAAAGCGAAAAAGGTCGCTTCATCTTTTGATTGAATAAATGACTGAAAGCAGTTTATTAAACAGGTTAGACGGATTGGTAAGCCGTTTTGAAGAAGTGGGTACGCTGATTACCGATCCGGCAGTGATACAGGATATGAAACGCTTTGTCAGACTGAATAAAGAGTACCGGGAGCTGGAAAGAATCGTCTCGGCACGGACAGCCTATCTGCACATACTGAACGGAATAGAAGAGGCCAAAGCCTTGCTCGAAACAGAGCAGGACGCGGAAATGCGGGAGATGGCGCGCGAAGAACTGGATGCCTGCACCAGCCATATTCCCACACTGGAAGAGGAGATAAAGCTGCTGCTTGTCCCCGCCGACCCGCAGGACAGCAAAAATGCTATCGTGGAAATACGCGGCGGAACGGGAGGAGACGAAGCGGCCCTCTTCGCCGGTGACTTGTACAGGATGTATGCCAAATACTGCGAAACCAAAGGCTGGAAGGTCGAAGTGACCAGCTATACGGAGGGAAGTGCGGGAGGATTCAAGGAGATTATTTTTTCCGTGGAGGGAGAAGGCGTTTATGGCATACTGAAGTATGAATCGGGCGTACACCGCGTACAACGTATCCCCCAGACCGAAACACAGGGCAGGGTACATACCTCGGCGGCGACGGTCGCTGTACTTCCCGAAGCGGAAGAGTTCGATGTGGAAATCAAAGAATCGGATATACGAACAGATATCTTCTGCGCCTCCGGACATGGAGGGCAGTCGGTAAACACTACCTACTCGGCTATCCGCCTGGTACATCTCCCTACGGGCATTACCGTGCAATGCCAGGACGAGAAATCGCAGCTGAAGAATAAAGCCAAAGCATTGACCGAACTCCGTACCCGTATCTATACGATGGAATACGAAAAATACCTCAGCGAGATTGCTTCCCGACGGAAAACGATGGTCGCTTCGGGCGATCGCTCTGCCAAAATACGTACGTATAATTATCCGCAGGGGCGCATCACCGACCACCGGATCAATTATACCCTTTATAACCTCTCAGCCTTTATGGACGGCGATATACAGGATTGTACCGACCACCTGATCGTCGCCGAAAATGCGGAACGGCTGAAAGAGTCGGAACTATAACCCCCTTGATCATATGACCAGACAACAATTAGTTGAGAATATCCGCCGCAAACAATCTTTCCTCTGCATAGGACTGGATACGGATATAAAGAAGATTCCCCCCTGCCTGCTGGCAGAAGCCGACCCCTTGTTTGCTTTCAACAAAGCTATTATCGACGCGACCGCCTCCTGCTGTGTGGCCTACAAGCCGAATCTGGCCTTCTATGAAAGCCTGGGAAGCCGGGGGCTGCTTGCTTTCGAGAAGACCGTAGCCTACCTCAAAGCGGAGTACCCGGATCAGTTCGTCATTGCCGATGCCAAGCGCGGCGATATCGGGAACACATCCGAGCTGTATGCCCGCTCGTTCTTCGGTCTGATAAAAGCCGACGCCCTGACCGTGGCCCCGTATATGGGAGAAGACAGCGTCAAACCTTTTCTTGTCTATCCGGAAAGCTGGGTCATCCTGCTGGTGCTGACTTCCAATAAAGGTTCGCACGACTTCCAGCTGACGGAGGGTGCAGACGGGGATCGCCTCTTCGAAAAAGTATTGAAAAAATCGCAGGAATGGGCTACCGACGAACAGATGATGTATGTAGTAGGCGCTACGCAGGGAGAGATGTTCAGGGATATACGTAAGTACGCTCCCCGTCACTTCCTTCTGGTTCCCGGCCTCGGCGCCCAGGGAGGCAGCCTGGAAGAAGTCGTCCGCTACGGGATGAACGACAGCTGCGGACTCTTGGTTAATTCTTCCCGCGCCATTATTTATGCCGGCAGCGATGCCGGTTTTGCCGAAGCTGCCCGCCAAGAAGCCTATGTTATACAACAGGAAATGGCCTTATACCTCTCGGAAAAAGGAATTATTCCTCACAGAACATAGGCTATACCAATATTTTTTACCATCTTTGCGGGTTATGTGAATATAACATTTTAATTAAATACAATAACTATAAGAAGTAATGGAGTTTACAGCCCAACAAATAGCGGACATTCTAAATGGAACTGTAGAGGGTAATCCGGATGTGAAAGTGAATAATTTCTCAAAAATAGAAGAAGGTACGCCTCATTCATTGACTTTCCTGGCAAATCCCAAGTATGAACATTATATCTACCATACAGAAGCTGGTGTTGTATTGGTAAATCAGGATTTTATCCCTTCCACGCCCCTGAAGAACACTTTGGTGAGGGTGCCGAATGCGTATGCCGCGCTGGCCGCATTACTGGAGATAGCGGAGAAACTGAAAAAGAAAAAAGAAGGAATAGACGCAGCTGCGTTTATCCATCCTTCGGCGCATATCGGTGAAGCTTGTTATATCGGCACCCTGGCCTGCATAGCGGAAAATGCCCGGATAGGCAGGAACTGCAAAATCTATCCGCACGCCTATGTCGGAGAGAATGTGGTCATAGGCGACAACTGCATCCTCTATCCCCACGTCACCATTTATGAGGGGAGTGTGATAGGCAATAACTGCATCCTCCATGCCGGCTGCGTGATTGGCTCCGACGGGTTCGGGTTTGCTCCCGAAGGCGAACAGTATAAAAAGATACCCCAGCTGGGGAATGTCATCCTGGAGGATGATGTGGAGATAGGCGCCAATACGACTGTCGATCGGGCCGTTATGGGCGCTACCCTCATCCACAGAGGCGTTAAAATAGATAATCTGGTGCAGATAGCCCATAATGTGGAAGTAGGCGAACATACCGTGATGGCCGCTCAGGCTGGCATATCCGGCTCGGTGAAAATAGGGAAGCACTGCCGGTTCGGAGGACAGTCGGGGCTGGCAGGACATATCAGCATCGGCGACTCTGCCGCCATCGGAGCCCAGGCCGGTATACTCGGTAATATAGAAAAAAACCGTACTGTCTTAGGCTCACCGGCTATCGACGCCAGATTGTATCTGCGCTCCAGCGTCGTATTCGGCCGCCTGCCTGAGATGTACCGCAAGCTTGAGGGATTAGAACGAGAAGTAGAACAATTGAAAAAAGAATTAAATAAATAACTATGTTGAAACAGAATACGCTTGCCGGGAGCTTCTCTTTACAGGGAAAAGGCTTACATACAGGACTGGATATCCACATCACATTCCATCCGGCTCCCGACAACCACGGTTACAAAATCAAACGTATCGACTTAGACGGACAACCAGTTATAGAGGCATTAGCCGAGCATGTGATCCAGACGCAGCGGGGTACGGTCGTTTCCAGAAACGATGTACAGATCAGTACCATCGAACATGCCATGGCTGCTCTGTATGCGGCAGGAATAGATAACTGCCTGATCGAAGTAGATGCTCCCGAATTTCCTATCCTCGACGGCAGTTCACGTTTCTATGTCGAAGAGATACAAAAAGCCGGAATTGCCGAACAGAACGCTCCCAAAGATTTCTATATCGTGAAGCATAAAATGGAAGTGAAAGACGAGGAAACGGGCGCTTCACTGATTATACTCCCCGACGATAAATTCTGCATCAATGTGCTGATATCCTTCGATTCTCCGGTGCTCTCCAATCAGTTTGCCACGCTGAACGATCTGAGCGAATTTCCGACGGAGATAGCCGCCTCGCGTACCTTCGTATTCGTCCGCGAAGTAGAAATGTTATTGAAGAATGGACTGATCAAAGGTGGTGATCTGGATAATGCCATCGTCATTTACGACCAGGAAATGCCGCAGGAGGCGCTCAGGAATCTGGCGGAGAAAGTAAACATCCCCTATAAAGACATCCGGTCGCTGGGGTATATAAATACCCCCTTAGTGTCCGACAATGAACCTGCGCGCCATAAGCTGATCGACGTAATCGGTGATATCGCGCTGATCGGTAAACCCATCCGGGGGCGGATCATTGCCACCCGTCCGGGGCATAAAATAAACAACCAACTGGCGAGGATGATCCGTAAAGACATCAAACAAAACGAGATACAAGTACCTATATACGATCCGAGCGTGGTTCCGCTGATGGATGTAAACCGTATCAAGGAACTCCTGCCCCACCGGTATCCCTTCCTGCTTGTGGATAAGATCATCGAAATAAGCGGCAACTACATTGTCGGCATCAAGAATATCACGGTAAACGAGCCTTTCTTCCAGGGGCACTTCCCCCAGGAACCTGTCATGCCGGGCGTATTGCTGGTTGAAGCCATGGCGCAGACAGGCGGTTTGCTTGTTCTCAATTCGGCTGATGAGCCGAAACGGTATTCCACGTATTTTATGAAAATAGACCAGGTGAAATTCCGCCAGAAAGTACTCCCCGGAGATACGCTGATCCTCCGTCTGGAGATGATTACTCCTATCCGCCGTGGAATATCTACGATGAAAGGCTATGTTTTCGTTGGCGAAAAATTAGTCTGCGAGGCTGAATTTATGGCGCAAATAATCAAAAACAAATAAATATTCCCGAAAAACATGAACCATTCTCCATTAGCTGTCATCCATCCGGAAGCCCGTATCGGGCAGCATGTCAGCATCGATCCGTTTGTTGTCATCGAAAAAGATGTAGAAATAGGCGATAACTGCCACATCTATCCACATGCCACCCTACTCAATGGCGCCCGGATAGGCAATGATTGCCAGATTTTCCCCGGAGCTGTCATAGCCGGTATCCCGCAAGACCTGAAATTCGCAGGAGAAAAGACAACTGCCGAAATAGGACACCATACGACGATCCGCGAATGTGCAACCATCAACCGCGGTACGGCATCCAAAGGGCGAACCCTGGTAGGCAACCACTGCCTCATTATGGCATACAGCCACATCGCCCACGACTGTGTATTAAAAGACTATATCATCATCGGGAATGCCACCCAATTGGCTGGAGAAGTGGATATAGACGATTATGCCATCGTCAGCGGAGGCAGTCTCGTACACCAGTTTACACGCATCTCCAAACATGTGATGATACAGGGAGGATCGCGCATCGGTAAAGACATTCCTCCCTATACCCTGATCGGGCGCGACCCAATCGTCTATTGTGGTATCAATATCGTAGGACTCCGCAGGAGAGGATTTACCAACGAACAGGTATTCCTCATCCAGGACATCTACCGTACACTCTATACCAGAGGTTTAAATAATTCAGACGCCTTACGCGCCATCGAAACAGAGTACAAATCAAGCGAAGAAAGAGACTTGATCCTGGACTTTATAAAAACCTCCAGCCGGGGCATTGTGAGAGGTTCTATCGACGAACTTTAATGAACCGGCTTATCTTTATCGCAACCTGATGCTTTATTAATTATTTTTTTATTACATTTGAACCCATATTAAAATCAATGAGCTATGATTTACAGATTTCTGCTATTGTCTGACGAAGTAAGCGAATTTGTCAGAGAAATAAAAATCGATTCGGAAGCGAGTTTCCTGGATTTACATAATGCCATTATAGAATCAACAGGATACACATCCGATCAAATGTGTTCGTTCTTCATTTGTGACGACGACTGGAGCCGGAGAACCGAGATCACCTTGATCGATATGAACAAAGCTTCCGAAGAAGATAATTACATCATGGAAGATACGCCGCTGGAAGAATTTCTCGAAGATGAAGAACAGAAATTAATTTATGTCTTCGATTACATGACCGAACGGGCCTTTTTTATCGAACTTCGCGAAATTATCCCCGGAAAAACACTGGCAGAAGCCGTTTGTACCCGCTCGGAAGGCATACCACCGCCCCAGATGATAAACTTTGACGAGATAATGGATGCGAAAACACCGGCTACCAACCTCCTGGGAGAAGAGTTCTATGGAGACTCGGAATATGATATCAACGAATTATACAACGAAGGCTTCAGCGGATTGGAGAATATTGAAAATTCTTTCGAGGAAGAATCTTATTGAGAAATACGCTTATTATATTATGCGGACCAACCGGAGTCGGGAAAACAGAACTGAGTTTACGGATCGCGGAGCTTTCCGGAGCACCCATTATCTCTGCCGACTCCCGGCAGCTCTATAAAGAGATAGCTCTGGGGACAGCCGCTCCTACCCCCCTGCAAATGCAGAGGATCAGACATTATATGGTAGGAATACTTGAACTGACCGATTACTACAGCGCCTACAGCTTTGAAACAGACGTGCTTGCCTTACTGGATACATTATACCTGAACACTCCGCTTGTGCTTCTGACAGGAGGTTCCATGATGTACATCGACGCCGTATGCAAGGGCATCGACGATATCCCCACTGTGACACCCGAGATTCGCCATGCCGTTTACCGGCAATACGAACGCGAAGGACTCCTCCCCCTTCTGGAAGAACTGAAAGCCATCGACCCCGTTCATTACGAAAAAATAGACCGGCAAAACTACAAACGCGTAATCCATGCAGTGGAAATATGCCGGACAAGCGCCCGACCCTATTCCGCTTTCTGCACAAACAGCCGGAAAGAGCGCCCTTTCCGTATCCTCAAGATAGGATTAACCCGAGATAGGAAGGAGCTGTGCGAACGTATCGACCGGCGCGTCGAACAAATGATGGACGAAGGACTCCTCGAAGAAGCCCGCAGGGTCTATCCCTTTAAACACTTGAACGCACTCAATACCGTAGGCTATAAAGAACTGTTTCAATACATCGACGGCAACTGGACGCTGGAGTTTGCTGTCGAGAAAATCAAACGCAACACGCGCGTTTATGCCCGTAAACAAATGACCTGGTTCAAACGAGACAAAGAAATAGCCTGGTTCCATCCCGAAAACGAAGATACTATCCGGCAATATATACACAACTCCCTTGATATTTAACAGGTATCCCCGCGGAGATTCTGTTTTCCGGATTATATTTTGTTATACCTGAAGCAACATTATTTAGCACAAAATGATAGGTTTCTATCAGAATAAAGCCATACATTTGCCCATGGTTTTTTTATATTAGTATTAGATTTAAGGTTAATTAAGTGATTACAGGATGTCGTGAGATATCCTTTAATTGTTTTATAGACTTTTCATCTCCGAAACTATCTGTTTTTGTTTTCTTATTTGCTTTATCCACTTATGAAGGTTGTTCTAAACTCTTTTTATATTATTTTTGAGGGCAAATAAACCAACTAATTATTAAGACCCATGAAAACAATCTCATTCTTATGCGCAGGTTTGTGTTGTATCCTGCTTTTATCTTGTTCCCAACCGGCAAGCGGGCCCTTGTTCGACGGACAAAGCATTGATAAATGGAATACATCCGGGCAGCTTAGCCTGAGCGATGGCTTGCTGACTTTATCCGGGACAGAGGCCCGGGCCATCCTTAAGGATGGTAAATATACTAATTTTACCCTGAGCCTGGAGCTGCGAACGACCCGGGGCGGGAAAGGAGCCCTTTGGTTTCATACCGATCCGGCTCTGACCAAAGGCTACCGCATTGCCATCAATAACGACCGCGACGACCCTGTGTGGTGGAAAATGAGCGGGAGCTTAGTGGCCGTTCGTAACCTGACCAAAAGTTTTGTGAAAGAGGAGGAGTGGTTTACACTCGACCTCACGGTGGAAGGCCAGGCTATCAGCATACGTATCAATGGCATTCCGGTAGTTGAATATATCGAACCGGCTGATCCTTTCCGTACCGGCGACTATGCCGGCGCACGGCTTTCGGAAGGTACCTTTGCCATCACCGGCGAAGGAACCGGAACGATAGAGATAAAACAGATTACCGTCGCCACCATCGACCTGAAAAAGAAAGGCACCGACCTGCAGGCGCAATCAGCGGAAGCTGCCGACGAACAGACCGATGACATCATCCGCCTGCATCAGGAGGATTTCCCTGTGTTAGACTACCATGTACACCTGAAGGGAGGACTTACCAACGAAGGCGCTGCCGAACAATCCCGCCGGACCGGCATCAACTATGCCATCGCACCCAATTGCGGGATCGGCTTCCCCATTACCGACGATGCCGGCGTGATAAACTTCCTCAACGAGATGCGCTCAGAGCCTTTCATCCTGGCTATGCAAGCGGAAGGACGCGAATGGGTCGCTACCTTCTCCCAGGAAGTGCGCGATGAGTTTGATTATGTTTTTACCGACGCCCTTACCTTTACCGACAGCAAAGGACGCCGCAGCCGCATCTGGATACCGGAAGAAACCTGGATTGAGAACGAACAGGAGTATATGGATCTGATAGTCGATAGAATCTGCGGCGTATTGCAGGAACCGATGGATATCTACGTCAATCCCTGCTTCCTGCCCCCACAGATGCAGGACCGCTACGACGAGTTCTGGACGGAAGAGCGCATGAATAAATTTGTGGATGCCCTGGCTCAAAGCGGCAAGGTGCTGGAAATCAACGCACGCTATAAGATACCGAACGAAGCCATTATCCGGAAAGCCAAAGCTGCCGGTGTGAAGTTCTCTTTCGGCACCAATAATGCGGAGGCAGTGGTAGGCAAACTGGAATACTGCGTCCGCATGAAAGAAGCCTGTGGACTTACGGCCCAGGATATGTATAAACCCCGGATCAAGATTTGATCCATTCAGCCCAGCGCCTGTTCCAGGTCGGCTATCAGGTCGTCGGCATCTTCCAGACCGATGGAAAGGCGGAAAATGCCGTCGCCTGCAAAGGTGTTCCACGACGCCAGCTGTCCGGCTGTGGCGAACCTGAAGGAGGTACGGAGCAGGTCCTGGCTGTGCAGATAGAATACCAGGGAGCGATGATGCCCCAGAGAGACGGCGTAATGGATGATTTGCAGTCTCTCTGCTAGCACGTGCGCTACGCGGGGGCCATCGTCTGTGCGGAAAGTCAGGATACCGGAGAAGTTGCGCATCTGCCGTTTCGCCAGTTCATATTGAGGATGCGAGGGCAGTCCGGGGTAAATCACCCGCTTTACTTTGGGATGCTGTTCTAAATAAGTTGCTACCTTCAGTGCATTTTCCTGATGCACGTGCATACGGATAGGGAAGGTAGCGATTCCTCTCATAATCAGCCAGGCATTGAAGGGGCTTAATGTTCCGCCCAGACGGATGGCTGTTTTTTTGCGTAGCGGTATCAGGTCGGCTTTCTTTCCCAGAACGACTCCTCCGAGCGCATCCCCATGTCCTCCCAGGTACTTTGTCAGCGAATGGACGACGAAATCGGCTCCCAGCAGCAGAGGCTTCGTAGCTACAGGCGTAGCGAAGGTAGAATCTACCACTAATCCCGCGCCTGCGCTATGTGCGATCCGGGCTGTTTCCGCTATATCGGTAAGCCGTAATAACGGATTGCAGGGTGTTTCGATATATACCAACCGGGTATTGGTTCTCAGGGCAGCGCGTACCGCCTCCGGATCGGAGGTATCCACTTTCGTTATTCCGATCTTCAGGGCAGGGATCATCTCATTCGTGATTTCCGACAAGGCAGCGTATGCCACATCGCTCACCACCGCATGGTCGCCGGCCTTCAGCAGATGGAGTAGTAAGGAAGAGATGGCGCTCATTCCGCTGGCGAAAGCAACGGCTGTTTCGGCCCCTTCCAGGGCGGCTAATTTCTCTTCCAGCTGGTGAATCGTAGGATTTCCCCAGCGGGTATAAATCCATTGATCGTTTTCTTCCAGTCCTTCCACCGAGAAAGTAGTATCGGCATCTACCACATAAGTTGTTGACATAACGATGTTTGGAGCCGAAGCCTTTGTTGCCGGGTCAGGATATTCTCCCGCGTGAACAGCCTTGGTCTGTTCTCCTGTCTGCTGAAGATTACTAAGTTGGGTCATAGTCTTAAAATTTCAACAAAGGTAGAGTCTGCCTGCGGGGTGTGAAATACCATAAAGAAGGTAATTGTTCTGACTTTTTTATAACAAAAATTTGCATGAAATAAAAAAGCCTGTATCTTTGCACACAGATTACCACTGTTCAATGGTGTAATGGTAACACGTCAGATTCTGGTCCTGAAATTCCAGGTTCGAGCCCTGGTTGAACAACAACAATAAATAAGAATAAAATAATTATAAATATATCTATACCATCATGAACAATTTATTCAAATATCTGGGAGTGATCATACTTCTTATAGGAGTGGCCATACTGGTCATACCTGCTTTTCTGAATGCAGTAACCAATACGATTTTATTGTCCGGACTGGGAGTTATCATCTTAGGATATCTGGCTCATATTTTTCTGAACAGGAAATTAGAGTAAATTTTACCGCCCCGGATGGAAAGAACAATGAAAGGAAAGCCTCTGTCGGAACAGAGTACTTTCCTTTTGTTTTTATACGGTCGTAGGGGAGGAGGGGAGCGCCCTGCCTCTCTGGTGGGGTGGAATATTTTCCTCGTTTTATGAAAAAAAGAAAAAAAAACGAGACGTCTCTTGTTTTTTCATAAAGAATGGATATATTTGGTAAATTTTATATCCCTTGAAAGGACTACAAAGCTAAAAACTAATTATTATGAGTTATCTTGAATTTGATAAGACAATAATGATAAACCTACAGGAGTCATTAAGTCGCGAAGTGCTTCGGACGAATCGGAAAGGTGCCTATCATTGTACGACCGTAGTAGATTGTAATACAAGAAAATATCACGGACTATTGGTAATGCCTGTTCCCGATCTGGGTAATGAGAATCACGTGCTTTTGTCGTCTTTTGACGAGACGGTTATTCAGCATGGAGCTGAATTCAATATCGGGTTGCATAAATACGAAGGCGACAATTACAGTCCGAATGGGCATAAGTACATCCGTGAATATAGCTGTGATGTGCTTCCCCGCACCTTGTACCGGATAGGAGGGGTGATTTTATCAAAAGAGAAGGTCTTTTCCATGTTTGAAAACCGTATCCTGATAAAATACACCCTCGAAGACGCCCATTCGGCTACTACCCTCCGCTTCCGCCCTTTCCTGGCTTTCAGGAATGTGAAAGAACTGACCCAGGCCAACGGATCGATAAACCAATCGTATGCCGAAATACCCCATGGCGTGAAAATGTGCCTTTATCCCGGTTACCCTGAATTGAATATGCAGTTCAGCAAAAAGGTGAAATTCATCTTTGATCCGTACTGGTATAATGGAATCGAGTACCCCAAAGAACAGGAAAGGGGCTACCCCTATAAAGAAGACCTGTACGTGCCCGGCTATTTCGAACTGCCCATCAAAAAAGGAGAATCCATCATCTTCTGTGCGGGTGATACGGAAACAGCCACCTCGCAGCTGAAGACAGTGTACAAGCAAGAGGTAAGTTACCGCACTCCCCGCAACAGCTTTTATAATTGCCTGAAAAATTCGGCTCAGCAGTTTTATTTCCGTCCGAACGAAACCGACGCTTATCTCCTGGCCGGATACCCCTGGTTTAAGGTACGCGCGCGGGATTTATTCATCTCCGTGCCCGGTTGCACACTCTCCATCGGCGATCCTGTGCGATTCGAGAAAATACTTCATACCGCCATGCCTGCCATGCGAAACTTCATGGAAAAAGGAGTCACCGACCCGGTTATCAAAGAAACCGACCAGCCGGATGTGTTGTTATGGTGTATCTGGGCGATCCAGCAATACGCCAGGAGCATGGGCATTGAACGTTGCAGGGAGTTGTATGCCGGATTCGTTTCCGAAATAATCGCTTATATCTCCGGCGGGAAACACCCCGATATGAAACCGACAGAGAACGGATTGCTCTATGCTGAGGGAAAAGAAAAAACCATCACGTGGATGAACGCTACTGTAAACGGAAGGCCGGTAGTCGTACGTTCGGGTTATATTGTCGAATTTAATGCGTTATGGTATAATGCACTTTGCTTCCATACGGAGCTGATCGGCGAACAGCCTGCTGAGCACATCGGTTCCCTCATCAAAGCCATCGATAAATCTTTTCCCGAAACCTTTATAAACGGTTATAATTATTTGTTCGATTCGGTATCGGGAAATACCGTGGACTGGAGCGTACGTCCTAATATGATTTTTGCCGTGTCGGTTCCTTACTCGCCCCTGACGAGATTGCAGAAACGCGCTGTGGTAGATATTGTAACCAAAGAATTGCTTACTCCCAAGGGCCTGCGGTCGCTCAGCCCCAAGAGCGAAGGCTATAACCCCTGTTACACTGGTTCGCAGACTTTGCGTGATCTGGCTTATCATCAGGGGCCGGCCTGGCCGTGGCTGTTAGGCGCTTTTCTGGAATCTTACCTTCGTGTATTCGGGAAAAGCGGTGTTTCCTTCGCGGAAAGGATGCTGATCAGTATGGAAGAAGAAATGAAACTACATTGCATAGGAACCATCCCCGAACTCTTTGATGGCAATCCGCCCTTTACCGGACGGGGAGCGATCTCGTTCGCTATGAATGTAGCAGCTATCCTGCGGGTGGTAGAATTATTGAAAAAGTATAACGCCGAATAAAATTGAACTGCCTATGAAAGCATTAATGTTTGGATGGGAATTTCCTCCTCATATCCTGGGAGGACTGGGTACGGCAAGCTATGGCATGACCCGGGGAATGGCTATGCAGCCCGATATGGATATAGCCTTTGTGATACCCAAACCCTGGGGAGATGAAGACCAGAGTTTCCTGCAGATAATAGGGGCCTGCCATGTCCCTGTCGTATGGCATGATGTGCAGTGGGAGCATGTGAAACACCGGATAGGGAAATACATGGACCCACAGAAGTATTATGATTACCGCAACCACATCTATGCCGACTTTAGTTACCGGTACGTAAACGATCTGGGATGTATCGGATTTTCGGGTCGTTATCCCGACAATCTGCTGGAAGAAATTAATAATTACTCCATCGTTGCCGGAGTCATCGCCCGGACGGAATCTTTCGACATCATCCATGCGCACGACTGGCTGACCTACCCGGCCGGTATCCATGCGAAGGTAGTAAGCGGGAAACCCCTGGTAATCCATGTACATGCTACGGATTATGACCGGAGCCGGGGAAATGTGAACCCGGATGTGTATGGAATAGAAAAGAACGGGATGGACAATGCCGATCACATCATTACCGTGAGCAACCTGACACGCCATACCGTGATTGAAAAGTACCACCAGAGTCCCTTTAAAGTGACGACCGTTCATAACGCGGTCGAACCTTTGAGCCCGGATATACTGGCTATACAGGATAAGAAAGGAGTCAACGACAAGATCATCACTTTTCTGGGACGCATAACCATGCAGAAAGGGCCCGAATACTTCGTGGAAGCAGCTGCCAAAGTGCTGGCCAAAGCTCCCGATGCCCGTTTTATCATGGCGGGAAGTGGGGATATGATGGATCAGATGATCAGACTGGCTGCCGCGCGCGACATTTCAGACCGCTTCCATTTTACCGGTTTTATGAAGGGGAAGCAAGTGTATGAGGTACTGAAAGCAAGTGATGTATATGTAATGCCTTCCGTATCCGAACCTTTCGGCATCTCACCCCTGGAAGCCATGCAATGCGGGGTGCCTTCCATTATTTCCAAACAATCCGGCTGTGCCGAGATACTGAATTATGCCGTCAAAGTAGATTACTGGGACATCGAAGCGATGGCCGACGCTATGTATGCCATCATCACCTACCCGGCCATGCACAAATTCCTGAAAGAAGAAGGGAAGAAGGAAGTAGATAATATTAAATGGGAATACGCCGGACAGAAAGTGAGGCGCATCTATGAACAGACAATTCACCGATAAAATATAATATAATATGAAAACAATCTGTTTTTATTTTCAAATACATCAACCGTTTCGTCTGAAAAGATATCGCTTTTTTGATATCGGGAACGATCATTATTATTATGATGACTTTCAGAATGAAGAAATTATCCGGCAAATGGCTGAGCGCTGTTATGTACCGGCCAATAAAATGATACTGGAAATGATTAAATCGGGAGGAGGCAAGTTTAAAGCTGCCTTCTCTATGTCGGGTACAGCGCTTGAACAAATGGAAATCTATACACCTGAGGTGATTGATGGCTTCAGAGAACTGATGAAAACCGGCAATGTGGAATTTCTGACGGAGACTTATGCGCACTCGCTCTCTTCCCTGGGCGACCCGGAAGAATTTAAGGAACAGGTCAAACTCCATCGCAACAAAATCTATAACCTCTTTGGAGTCTATCCGAAGGTATTCCGTAATACCGAATTGATCTATTCCGATGAAATATCCGACATCGTATATGAGATGGGATATAAAGGTATGATAACAGAAGGGGCCAAGCATGTGCTGGGATGGAAAAGCCCGAACTATGTTTACACCTCTATTATACAGCCACAACTGAAACTCCTGCTGAAAAACGACCGTTTCAGCGAAGATATCTCCATCCGTTTCCATAATTACAGCTGGAGTGAGTACCCGCTGACTGCCGATAAATATATGTCGTGGATTGCTTCTACTCCCGGAGAAGAACAGATCATCAACCTGTTTATGAACTACGATGTGATGGGGTCTTTTCATCCGGCCGAATCCGGGATATTTGAATTTTTCAGAGCCTTGCCTCGCTATGCCGAAGAAAAAGGTATCGGTTTCTCTTTACCCTCGGAAGTATTTGCCCTGCTGAAGCCGGTAGGCTCTGTCTCCGTGCCTTACCCGATGTCGTGGGTTGATGAAGAAAAAGATTGCAGTTCGTGGTTAGGCAATGTACTGCAACAGGAAGCCTTTGGTAAGATAACCCAGATAAGCGAACGGGTGCGCCTGATAAACGACCGCCGCATCCGGCAGGATTGGAACTACCTGCAAAGCAGCGATCATTTCTATTATATGAACACCAAGCATCCCGGTGAGAGGGGATTCAGTCCGTATGATAATCCATACGAAGCATTTAATAACTATATGAATGTCTTGTCTGATTTTATCTTCCGGGTAAATGCACAATATCCTTCCTCCATTGAGAATGAAGAGCTCAACGCGCTTCTCACCACCATAAAAAATCAGGGCGAAGAGATAGAGATGCTGCATAAAGAAATGGAGCGCCTGAAGAAGAAGAAAATCAGGAATGTAGCTGTTCCGAATTAGAAATTAAGATAGAAGTCTTTCGTCAGCTCTCTGTAAGCCGGGGCGTATTGATGGCGGGCTTCTTCGATAAGCAGGGTATCCCTTATACAAGAAGCAGCAGGACGGGTGTTGACCGATAGTTCGGTCAGCACCCGTTTGGTTTGGGCGCCGGGCAGGGGGATGAGGCTGGTCTGCCTCGTTATATTCAGACCGTTGAGATGGGCTACCGACCGGAGTTCTCCTTCCCGTGCGGCAGGGAGGATCAATGCCAGGCGCCCCTCAGGCCTTATTAACGCCCTCCCTTTGGAGAGCAGTTCCTCCAGCGTAAGACTCCCGGTATGCCGGGCGATGCTTCTTTGAAAGTCCGGATTTTTCAATGAGCGTACAAAATAGGGCGGATTGGAAATTATCAGGTCGTACTTCCGGTTTGTGTCTGAGGCATAAAGTGCGAAAGAAGCGTGTATGATGCGGATGCGTCCGGCGAAAGGCGAGGCCTCTGCATTTGCTTTTGCCTGAGTGCAGGCGTCCTTGTCTATATCGAGCGCATCAATTTCCGCTTCCCGGTTTCGTTGCGCCAGCATCAGCGCAATCAGTCCGGTTCCCGTCCCTACATCCAGTATGTTCCGGCAGGCATCCACGGTCGCCCAGGCTCCCAGCGTCGTCCCGTCTGTTCCTACCTTCATGGCACATTTATCCTGCCATACGGTGAATTGCTTGAATCGGAAATAATCATTAGCCATATCCGGGGAGTCGTTCAGTTTTTTTCGGGCATATACTTCCAGAATCGCTGAGGCATGTGCTGGCGTTGGAGTTTGGGGTTCAGGCGTTCTCGGATGGTGAGCGAGCGGGTATATTCTTTCCACATTTCCTGAAACAGTTTTTCGTCCTGCGCCATTATGTTTTCGTCGAGCTTGCCTCCGGCGAGGTGTTCGTCTTTATCGAGGCTTACTTCGGAGGCCGTTTCCAGGTCGTAATAATAGCCATACCTGCGTTTGAGGTCGTATATCAGCCATTTCTGGTCGGCAAAGCGGCTCGTAAAATAAGGGAGTGTGAGCGGGAGGGCATTGTAAAGAGGCGATACGGGAGCGAAGAAGATATCGTCGGCCGTCTTCTGAAAACGTACGAACTGCATCAGATGCTCCCTCTCCCGGCTCACTTTCCGGGCGATCTTCATTACTTCCAGCACATCTTTGTCGATGAAATTTCCGGCAATAGAAGAGGGAGAGTCAAAGGCTTTGCGCATATAGCGAAACAGGAGTTCGTCGCTGCCGGGCAGTTCCGAAAGCCATACGTGCATCAGCATACCGCAGACCGGTTCCGACAGTTTCTTCTCCAGAGCTGTCCATACGCGGGCAGCTTTGGCAGTTTCCGTGACAACCAGGTGCGCTTGTTCTGCGAACATCGGAAGCTGTTCGTTTTCCGACAGCAGTCGTTCGGGGAATGTCTTCCGGCTATAGGCATCGAACAGCGATGTGAGCAAGCCCTCAAAAGTTTTGTCGTAACGGAAAACAAGCATACGGATTTATTCGGGGAAGAGGATGGAGAGCTGGCGTTTATCGGGCTCTTTCTTTGTTTTTTTCTTTTCGGTAAGCGTTTGACGGATATATTCGGGTTGTATTTCGTTTACCGTATAGTTCGGGAGTTCGCCACAGCTGATGAAGTAACGCGCTTTCTTCATCACCACGCCCATCTTTGCCAGCGAAGAGGCCGTCACCCTTCCGTACCGGCGGGAAGCGATAATCAATCCGGCCGACTTGACTCCTATTCCCGGAACGCGGAGTATCATGGCATGGTCGGCTTTATTCACGTCCACCGGAAAGGCTTCGGGATGCCGCAAAGCCCAGGCCAGCTTGGGGTCTATCTCCAGATCGAGGTTGGGATAAGCATCATCAGCAATCTCTCCGGCCTGGAATCCGTAGAAACGCATCAGCCAGTCGGCCTGGTACAAACGGTTCTCTCTGACCAGGGGCGCCTGTTTCAGCGCCGGCAGGCGCGTATCATAGGTATTGACGGGAATATAGCCGGAGTAGTACACCCGTTTCATACTGGGGCGCTGGTATAAGGCAGTCGAGAGGCGGAGGATTTCTTTATCGCTCTCGTCGGTGGCGCCGATGATCATTTGTGTGCTTTGCCCGGCCGGAGCAAAGCGGGGGGCATGACGGAAACGCTTCCGTTCGTCGGCGCTTGCCAATACTCCCTGCTGGATGTAGAACATGGGTCTGAATATGCTTTGATGGTCTTTTTCCGGCGCCAGCATCTTGAGGTTCTGTTCTTTCGGTATTTCTATATTTACGCTGAGCCGGTCGGCGTAGAGTCCGGCCTCATTCACTAATTCACGCGAGGCTCCCGGAATACTCTTCATGTGGATATAGCCGTTGTAATGATGCACGGTGCGCAGTTCTTTTACGACACGCACCATCCGTTCCATCGTATGGTCCGGGTTATTGATGATCCCGGAGCTGAGGAAAAGCCCTTCGATATAGTTGCGCCGGTAAAATTCGAGGGTGAGGTCTGTCAGTTCCTGCACTGTGAGTGTAGCCCGTCTGATATCGTTGCTTCGCCGGTTGATGCAATAGGCGCAGTCGTAGATGCAGTTATTAGTGAGCATGATTTTCAGCAGGGAGACACAACGTCCGTCTTCCGTAAAGCTATGGCAGATTCCCCAGCCTTCGGCGCTGCCTGTCATGCCCGGGCGGTTCTTGCGGCTCGTGCCTCCCGAAGCGCAGGATACATCGTACTTTGCTGATTCAGCCAGGACTTTCAGTTTGTCTTGTACTTGTTCATTCATCCTTACAAAGGAAACGAATTTATGTAAGAAATCATACAAAAAAAGCACGAAATATGTCGTAAAAGACAACCTTTCAGTAATGCGTCTGTATCTTTTCCATCCGTAAACGTTTTCTCAGTTCCAGGGGTGTACAATTAAAATAGTCTTTACAGAAACGGGTGAAGTGGGGAGCGATTATAAATCCATACTTTTTCATGATCTCCTGCATCTGGTCGTTTGTTTCGGAAAGGGCATAGCGGATGTGTTTGGCTTTTTGTTTTAATACCCATTGATAGGGGGGGATTTCAAATTCATCGCTGAACTGCCGGTCGAAGGTTTTCCGCTTCAGCCCCGATAGTTTGACCAGTTCGCTGATATTTTTTACTTTCAAATAGTTTTCCAGAACAAATCTCCTGAAGTCGATTGATTTCCCTATGATCGGATGGAAGAGAGCCACCATTTCCTTTTTTGTGTAAGTAAGGCGTAAAAGATAAAGAAACTCCTCATATTTTATATGCTGGTATGTAGGTACATCGACCAATTGCCTGAAATGTGTTGTCAGGTCGTGTATAAACCGTAATAAAGGACGCCGCATGGTAATTACCTGAAAATGCCATTCCTCCTGAGGATACAACCCCCAGAGTTCCCTGAAATACGCCTTTTCGCATGTCTGCTGTATCTGGTTGAAAAAGAGGAGCAACATATTACAAGGCGATAAAGCCCTGCATGACATATCGGCAGAAATGGGGATAAAAAAAAACTCACCCTTCCGAACCGTTTTTCCCAGCGCCTCACTGCTGTTCACTACCAAGCTGCCTTCCAGAAGAAGAAAGATCTGATTACAATGTTTGTGCATAGAATGATATATCTCTCCTTCTTTCAGGTAGTGCTGCTGAAATCCGACGTTTGGTTCACCATTTGCAAGTGACTGAAGTTTGGACTGTTTTATATGTTCAGAATGAGAATGTTCCGATAAATGCGGCATAACTGTTTGATTTTAGTTAACGAATTATGCGCAAAAATACTACTTTACAGCATACAGTCAAATAAAAATCCGTCATTTTTCTTTACATTTATGTTTCTATGTGAAACTTTTCTCTTTCCTTGTCTGCCCTTTCACGCATTGCCCGGAAGCATGTAGTTTGTATTTATCCGAAAGAAAGTTGAGTTCAACCTGAAACAGAATCTTTTTTTTTCATACCTTGCGCCTTTTAATTATAAAATGACAGATTATGAAAAAGAACTATTTATTTTATTTATTTGCAACGGTTTGTGTCGGTTTTCTTTTTACCTCTTGCGGGAAAGATGATCTGGATCCGGAGCCGGATCCACCGGATCCGGTGGAAGTTTTCAGCTGGAAAGATGCAGTAGGTTTGTATAAAGCCGAAGGAACGTTGAAACTTACACTGAACGAAGCCGAGCCTACCGCCTTAAAAGAGGTAACTCTTGCTGTCGGCGCTGGTGAAAATGCTAAAATTACGCTGACGAATATTGTTCCGGATGGGGCAACGGTTGAAATCGACAATGTCTCTATGAAGAAAGACGGGGATGATGATAATGCCTATACCTTCACCGCCGAATCTACTCTGGGACTGACTACTGTTTCCGTCGCAGGCTCCCTGACCGGTATCAGAGAAGCTACCCGAACATTGAACCTGAATGTTACCCGTAAAATCACTTCCCCGCTGGCCGGAAGATGGAAATTAGACCTGAGCCGGGAGGATGTTGACCCTGCTTCGCCGCCAATCATATATATTAATGTGAAGACCGGAGATGCGGTTACGGATGGGATACTGAATACAATGCTCTCCCCGATGCTGGATGGTATGCTGGTTCAGAAGGTCATGGATGTGGCGATCGAGCTGGGAGAAGACGGATTGTTTGACGTCAACTGGACAGATATATACGGAAGCGAGACCGGCATGCCCGACTTCGTTAAGCAAATTGTAAGCATCCAGTATTTTGTGGAGGATGGCAAAGTCTATCTGGCGCTTGATAAATCCGTGCTTCCTCTTTTGGCTGCCATTCCGCTGCCCGAAGGTCTGGACATCGACCTGAACGCAATCATAAGCTCACTGGCCGAAGACAGGGGCGGCTTTATTGCCCTGCCCATCAGCCTGGAATTAGACACACAGTCGGCGAAAGCGCTTTTCTATGCCGGAAAAGGGATGTTGCAAGCCCTCCTGCCGATAGTGGCGCCGATGCTGACAGGTACCCTGCCGGAAGGATTGCCGGAGTTCGTTCTTCAACTGATACAAGGTCTGCCGGACATCGTGGCCGGAGCTGAGACCTTCGATATTGGCCTGAACTTTGTGAAAAACAATTAAGGGATGCGAAATAAATGAGGTGTAATCGTTTCGAAAAAGATGACGATAGCAGACAGAAATCTGTGTCGTCCCGTCCGGAATAAATCCGCTCCCGTCCGGGGAAAATTTGCTCCCGTCCAGGAAAAATTTGCTCCCGTCCGGGAAAAAACCGGACGGGAGCGAAATAGATATAGTTGCGGAGGGAAAGAGTAACGGTTCTGCACCCAGAGATGATGTGAAACTAATTTCATTGAATCGTCTTCACTTTTAGGCCAGGCGCCGGTGAAGGCGATTTTTATTTTGTATTTTTGCGTCCGAATGAAGAAACGAATTCTCTATACACGAATTGCCGTATGGCTGGCGGGCGGATTGGCCTCCTGGAATGTGCAGGCCCAGTTCCTCGATTATGGTACCGACCCTTCCCGCCTGAAATGGAATAAGGTCAGCCTGGAGCATTACAAGCTGATTTATCCGCGTGGGCTTGATTCGATGGCCTATCGCTATGCCCTTTATCTGGAAAATGCCTATCTGCCTGTCATGCAAACGATAGGGGAGCCGGTAAAGATGTCTTTCCCCGTCGTCCTGCATCCGGCCAATATGAGTTCCAACGGGATGGTAGCCTGGTCGCCGCGGCGTATGGAACTGCTCACGACGCCCTCTTTCGCCCAGCACGCGGAGATGTGGGACCGGCATCTGGTCGTGCACGAATCGCGTCATGTATTGCAGACGGGTAAACTGATGAAAGGCATTTTCCGCCCCTTGTACTACCTGATGGGAGAGCAGGCAGCAGGAGTTGCCTCCTTTTTCGTTCCCCGCTGGTTTTTCGAGGGGGATGCCGTAGGTACGGAAACCGCCCTGTCCGGGGGAGGGCGAGGGCGCCTGCCCGAATTTCAGATGGTGTACAGAGCGCAGATGCTTTCCGACTCATTTTATTCGTTCGACAAATGGTACTTAGGGTCTTATAAAGACTATGCAGGCAGTTTCTATACCTTAGGCTACTACCTCACTTCCTTTGCACGTCATCAATACGGTGCCGGCATATGGGATCAGACGACAAGCCGTTATGTGAATCACCTGCTGTCTTTTCCTCCGTTCGAAAAGGCTTTTAAGTATCATACGGGAGCCGGTTTCAACCGTCTTTTCCGGGAAACCTCCGATTTCCTCCGGAAGGAATGGGAGAGCCGCGATAGCGGCTATCTGGTTCCTTCTTACCACACGCCGCCGACCAGGCACTATACCTCTTACCAGTATCCGCAGGCAGGGGATGGGGCTGAGCTTATCGCTCTCAGGTCGGACCTGGCCGGTATCCCTTCGTTGGTGTCCCTCTCCGGCGGACGCGAGAAACATCTCGCCTATCCCGGAAGTATCCTTGGCCGGATCATTCTCCGTGACGGGCGTATCTATTGGATTGCTTCTGTGGCGGGCCTCCGCTGGACGCACGAGAATCATACCGTGATAAAATATTACGACCTCTCCGGCAAGCGCGTGAAGACGCTCACTCCCCGCAGGCGTTATATTTCGTCTGCTATAGGCGATTCCCTGGCTGCCGCCTCCCTGCTCACCGAAGCGGGCGAGAGCCGGATTGTCCTGATCGGGATGGAGGACGGCGAGGAACAGGCGCAGTATCCTACGCCCGGGAATGCCTTTATCAAAGAGCTGACATGGGGAGGAAGGGATACTCTTTTCGCCCTGGCTGTCGGCGATGAAGGCCTTAGCCTGCTGAGACTCGACATCCGGACAGGCCAATGGGACGAACTGCTGCGCCCTACCTCCGCCAATCTGACTTCGCCGGTGTATCAGGCAGGTAAATTATACTTTGAATCGGGGCTGAACGGGATAAATAATATCTACTGTATGGACATCGGGAGCCGGAAGACCTATCGTCTGACTTCCGCCCGCTTCGGCGCTTTTCAGCCCGCTTTCTCTGCGGATGGCAGGCGGTTGCTGTTTGCCGATTATCAGGCGAAGGGATACCGGATAGCCTCCCTTCCGCCCGACAGTCTGCTGAGCGAAGAGGCCGACTTTGCCCGTCCTTTCCGTTTTACACTGGCCGATATGCTTGCCCGCCAGGAAGGCTTCGTGCTGCCCGTTGCCGGCAGCGGGCCGGCACTCGCCTTCCATCCCACGCCCTACCACAAAGCGTCTCATCTGTTCAGGATACATAGCTGGGCTCCTCTTTATTATAATGTAAGCGAGATACTGAGCGGAGGAGCTTCCGACTTCAGCTCCGCCCTGAAGCCGGGGGCCAGCTTCATCTCGCAGAACGCTCTCAATACAGCGGTTACACAGGCCGGCTGGTATTATAGTGATGGGAATCATCATGCGAAACTCGACTTTCTGTATATGGGATGGTTCCCTGTTATCCATCTGAATGTAGATTATGGCGGCAAGGCCTTCGCTATGAAATGGGAGAAGAATGAAAAAGGCGAACACATTTTCTCCAGCCACAACACAGACCGGAACCTGGTAGAAGCCCAACTCCAGGCCTATCTGCCTCTCAACCTGACAACCAATCATTATATACGCGGTATTCAGCCTTCGGTAAGTTATTATTTTACGAATAACCGCTATCAGCAATATGGCAGCCGGCAGATGAATCACTTCCAGTATCTGCTTTCCGAGATAAGGTTGTACAATTACCGCCGGATGTCGCATCGCGATATCCTCCCGCGCCTGGGATACCAGCTCCGGCTGCAATACCTGAGTCTGCCGTTTAATACAGCCAATTACAACAATCTGTATGCTGCACGGCTGACGACCTACTGGCCGGGCATCCTGCCCAACCACTCCCTGATGTTGCGGCTGGGCTATCAATATCAGCCCAATAAGGGCGAACCTCTGTATGTCCCCAAACAACTGCTGGAAGCCCCCCGCGGCTCAGACTATCAGTACCGTACCCTGCACCAGGCGGCTTTGAAGGCCGACTACGCTTTTCCTGTCGTCACTCCCGACCTCAGTCTCGGCTCGCTGCTCTACATCCGCCGCCTGCGGGCGAACCTGTTCTACGACCTGACCTTCAATCTGGCCGGCCGGCAAAGCGACTGGACGCTCGACGAGGCCTACGGGGGCGATCTTCTCTTTGACTGGAATGCGATGCGTTTCTCCTTCCCGCTCACCACGGGCGTGCGTGTGGTTTATCCTGCCGGAGAGGGTTCCCTCAAAGCCAAACTCATCTTTTCCGTCAGTTTCTGAACCATGCAGGGGATACAAGACTTAACCGACGGCCCTATCCGCCGCCGGCTTTTTAATCTGGCCCTGCCTATTATGGGCACATCTTTTATCCAGATGGCTTACAATCTCATTGATATGGCCTGGATAGGGAGGTTGGGCAGCGAGTCGGTGGCGGCTATCGGGGCGGTAGGTATCCTGACGTGGATGACTACCTCGCTCTCTTTGCTCAATAAGGTAGGAGCCGAGGTGAGCGTAGGACAGAGCATCGGGGCGCAGCATCCGGACGATGCCCGCCTGTATGCGTCGCACAACCTGACTATCGGTTTCCTGCTTTCGCTTGGCTGGGGTCTGTTGCTGCATCTTTTTGCCTGGCCTATCCTGGGCTTCTATCGTTTAGACGCTTCCATCACCGCCGAAGCCGTCTCTTTTCTCCGGATTCTCACCTTCGGTTTTCCTTTTGTTTTTCTCTCCGCTTCTTTTACCGGCATCCATAATGCCGCTGGTCGCAGCCGGATACCTTTCTATATCAATGGGGTCGGTTTGGTATTGAACATCCTGCTCGATCCCTTGTTTATCTTTGTTTTCGGGTGGGGAACGGTCGGGGCTGCCTGGGCTACCTGTCTGTCGCAGGGCGCTGTGTGCGGCCTGTTCGTCTATCATCTCAGGTGCAGGAGTCGTCTGCTGGGAGGTTTCCCCTTCTTTATCAGGCTGGAGGCGCCTTATACCCGGCGTATCTTCCGTCTGGGGCTGCCTGTAGCCCTGCTGAATGTATTGTTTGCCTTTATCAATCTCTGCATGGGGCGCACTGCCTCCCTGCATGGCGGACACATCGGTCTGATGACCCTTACTGCGGGCGGACAGATAGAGGCCCTTGCATGGAACACCTCGCAGGGTTTCAGTACGTCCCTCAGCGCATTTACAGCCCAGAACTACGCCGCCGGTAAGAAAGAGCGCGTAGTGGGGGCTTACCATGCGACGCTGGCGATGACTTCCCTGTTCGGTCTTTTCTGCACCTTTCTTTTTCTGTTTTATGGCGGGGAGATATTTTCCCTGATCGTCCCCGAGCGTGAGGTCTATCTGTCGGGGGGTATCTTTTTCCGTATAGAAGCCTATTCGATGCTATTCATGATGCTGGAGATTACGATGCAGGGGTTGTTCTACGGCCTGGGTCACACCCTTCCTCCGGCCATTATCAGCATAGGTTTCAATCTTCTCCGCATTCCTTTAGCCATATTGCTATCCTCGGCGGGTCTGGGTCTGACCGGCGTCTGGTGGGCAATCAGTCTCACCAGCATGCTCAAAGGCCTCACCGCTTTCGTCTGGTTCCGGCTGCTCCGGAAAAGACTCCTGGGATGAGCCTTCATAGCGGATGCATTTGACTGCGTCGATTTTCAATTCAAATGGTCGCAGATTCAATGGATTGCTATCGCCCTTGCGAGGTACGAAGCAATCCAGGGCGCCCCCGATCTGGATTGCTTCACCCTCCGGGCTCGCAATGACGGCCCGTAATGACGATGCGACAATCTGAAAACCTCCTGGTTTCGAATTCCTGGCTCCGGGCTCCGGGCTCTGAATTCCTGGCTCCGGGCTCCGGGCTCTGAATTCCTGGCTCTGAACTCCGAATTCCTGGCTCTGAACTCTGAATTCCTGGCTCTGAGCTCCGAATTCCTAGCTCTGAACTCCGAATTCCTGGTTCTGAGCTCCGAATTCCTGGTTCTGAACTTCGAATTCCTGGCTCTGAGCTCCAAATTCCTGGCTCTGAACTCCGAATTCCTGGTTCTGAGCTCCGAATTCCTAGCTCTGAGCTCCAAATTCCTGGCTCTGAGCGAGAAATTCCTGGCTCTGAGCGAGGAATTTCTCGCTTTTAGTGACAAAGACTTCGCTCGGAGCGACAAAATGACAGTCCGGAAGAAAATGCCCGGAGCTTCAGCTTCCCGCCGGATGAAGCAGGAGGCGTCTTTGCGAGGCACGAAGCAATCCAGGGGTGCACCCGGCCCGGATTACTTCGTACCTCACAAGGACGGCCCGTAATGCCGATGCGACAATTTGAAATGAAAATCGACGCAGTCAAATGCACCCGGGCTGAAAGCCCTGTATAGCCCAGCCCAGGGCAACGCCCTGGGTATAAAACGGAATAATCCGATACGCGCCCTGAAAGGGCAGCCTAATGATGTCCGCATATAATATCCGGCTGCCTATTCTGCCTCCGGAACCTATTATATATTTCTGTTTTCATCTCACTATTTTAAACCGCGCGAAGTATAATAGTGAATAGTACGTCCCTGAACGTTACATTTTTTCATTACCGGCATTACTGGAT
>JAISZA010000027.1 GCA_031269535.1 Tannerellaceae bacterium | reverse complement strand
CGGCCATTGCTAATTTTCCCATGGCGACTTCGGAAAGAGGATATACGCTGGCTAACGGGACGGAAGTGCCCGAACGTACCGAGTGGCACAATATCGTGGTGCGGCGGGATCAGGTGACTTTTGTGGAGAAGTGGGTGAGAAAAGGCTCTTCCGTCTATGTGGAAGGGAAGCTGCGTACCCGTAATTACGACGATCAGGCCGGCGTAAAGCGTTATATAACGGAGATATATGCTGACAGGGTGGAATTTTTCAGCTTCGGGGGCCGCCGGGAAGACGCTTCCTCTGCCGCCGCTCAGCCTGCTGCACAGCCGCACGCTCAGCCTCTCAGCCCATCCTATAGTCAGCCGGCTGCTACGCCTTCGCCGGCAACTCCTCTTCCCTCTGATGAAAAAGACGATCTGCCGTTCTGAGAGGAGCCGGATGTTATGGATTGCCGCCGCGATGTGTCTGGGGCTGTCGTGTTCGGAATATACGCCGAAACCACGGGGTTATTTCCGTATTGAGCTGCCGCCGCCTGTTTATACCTTGCTTGTGCCGGATAGTCTTCCCTGTTTTTTTCATGTATCTTCTCTGGCCAGGGCAGAGTTTCCTCCCGCCGGCAGTCCTGCTGGTTGGATTACCTTGTCGTATCCTTCGCTGGATGCCGGTATTTATTGCAGCTATCTGCCGGTGGGGCCTTCCACGCTTGAAGAGGTGTTCGGGGAATCCCGCCGGTTGATTGCGCGTCAGGCCGGAAACGCTTCCTCCATCCGGGTGCAGTCGTATGCTAATCCGCAGGAAAAGATCTATGCTTTGCTGTATGAGTCGGAGGGTTCCCCGGCCTCTCCTGTTCAGTTTACGCTGACGGATAGTGTGCGGAACTTTTTCCGTGGAACGTTGCTATACAACCATTCTTCCCAGACTGATTCGCTGGCGCCTGTAACCCGGTACCTCAAAGCCGACATAACCGAGCTGATTCAATCGTTTAGGTGGAAGAAGTAATGCCGAAGTAATGCCTTTGTTCCTCAGAGATACAGAGCCGCTCCGGGGCGTCTGGAAAATAGAAGAAAGCCCGGATGAACTGCTTTCACGCCTGGATCGCCGGGACGATTACCTGCCTTCGTTGGCTCGCATGCAGACGGATAAACGGAAACAGGAATGGCTGGCCGCGCGCGTATTGCTGAAAGAGTTGCTGGGAGAAGAACTCCCGGTTGCCTATAGGCCGGACGGCGCTCCTTATCTGCCGGAAAGCCCACTGCATATCAGCATCTCGCACACCCGGGCCTATGCTGCCGTCGCAGTGAACGAAGCCGCTCCCACAGGGGTGGATATCGAATACCTCAGCGATCGCATATTAAAAGTACGTAGCCGCTTCATGAATCCGGAAGAAGAAGAAATGATTGACCCGGCACAGGAGGCGGAACATCTGCTCCTTTGCTGGTGTGCAAAGGAGACCTTGTTTAAACTGATCGGCCGGCGGGATGTGGATTTCCAGCGGCATCTGCATCTCCTGCCCTTTCCCTGCGGGGAATCGGGCAGCCTGATTGCAAGGGAGACCCGTACGCCTCAGGCTGCCACGTATAGGCTGCATTATCTCAGGAATAGGTATTTCGCCATGATGTGGTTCCGGGATACGATACTGGTCAGCTGACCCAGACTGTTGAATTCGGCAATCATCGTCTTATTATCTTTTATGAGATAGAATAGATAAGTGCTGGCGGTGGCTGTTTGCATCTTTCGTATGCGCGAGAGCGTATGACCGGAATAAGCGGATGCCTGAAAGCCGTTCCATACGACAGGCGGCAGGGTTTGCTGCGTCAGATTCCAGAAACTGACTATCCATGCGTAGTTTTTGTCGAATATAGCTGTCAGGTAAATTTCTTCTTCAACTAATCCCACGCTTATTTCCGAGTTGATGACATCAATTATCGTCATATCAACGATTTCGACACTCGCAAAGAGCTTGTTTACCACACTCAGCAAAGCGGAGGGAATTGTAATGGGGACATCTATGCGGTAGTGCACATCATCAATCACCTTGATCAGATCGCCATAGCGGGTGAAGTACAGGTTAGAGAGTATTTCCTTATTGGTCACACTGATTGCGTAAACAGACATTAGCTCTCTGCGGTTGAGTGTATAAGCCTCTTTGATCTCCCATTTGGCATAGGCTGTATGTGCGAATGCTTCCGATACAACCGGTTCGATCTCTCCGTGATAAGAGGCAGGTATTTTTCCCTGCCTCCATTCTCCGTTTGTTCCGAACCAGGCGGAAGCCATCTGGGAATTAATGGCGAAATCGGCCACATAATACCCTTCTTCGATATCCCATACTACCTGAGTTGCTTCGGGATATCTGTCTTCAAAAGAACGCAGTACCTGTTCACCCGGAACAATCGGGTTGCCGCTCGTCCCGTCGCCGTTTCCGGTACTTTCTTCAGAACAATTTACAAAAGTAAGCAGGAGTAGCCCGGCAGCCAATGTCCGGGCATAGAAGTAGTGTTTCATAGGATTATAACCATTTCTTGATGAATGTATCCATTTCTCCGGTATGAGCTTCCAGACTCTGAAGCAGCCTGAACTGCGCCTGGGTGCGTTGCAGGTTATGCTTCGGGTGATGGGTCTTGTAGTAAGTATCTCCATTGAGGTAATCGGTCAGGAAGCGAACGGTTTGCATATACGTGAGCAGCCGTCCGCCGTAGGGGAGCAGGCTTATTTCCAGCGGGGTGAGAAAAGAGCAGGCCGTCTCCATATATCCTTGTGTATATGCCTCGAATAGTTCCATATTTACTGATACCTTACTCAGGTCTTCCTCGTCTTCCGCTCCGGTATTGGCACCTGTACGAATAAAGTCGCCTATGTCGGAGAGTACGAAGCCGGGCATTACCGTATCCAGGTCGATGACACAGAGCACTTTCCCGTCTTCGTCGAACATGACGTTATTGACTTTGGTGTCGCAGTGGTTGATGCGTTTCTTCAGTTTGCCTGCGCGGTATAGCTCCTCCTGTATGCACATTGCTTTCGCTCGTTTTTCTATTTCTTCCGTCAGGTCTTTTACCTCACGGGCACGCCCGGCGGCGTCGGCTTTCAAGGCATCGTGAAACTGCCGCAGGCGGAATTCCATATTATGAAAATCCGGGATTGTTTCGCCCAGCTTGCCTTCCGGTATATCGGAAAGCATAGATTGAAAATCGCCAAACGCCCTTCCCGCCTGATACGATAGTTCGGGGGTGATAGCCTCATAGCTCCGGCTGCGTGGGATGAAGAGGCATACCCGCCAGTAGCTTTCGCCGTCGGAATAGTAGTATTTACCGTCTCCGGCAGGAAGAAAAGTCAGTACCTTCCGGTCGATATCCGTTTCGCCGCGTGCTTCCAGTTTATTCCGTATATGCGAAGTGACAATGTGTATATTCTGCTGGAGCATATCCACATTCGTAAATATGTGATGATTGATCCGTTGTAAGATATATTTCGCTTCTCCGCCGGCGGTACTGGCTTTCAGGGTATCGTTGATATGTCCGTTGCCGAAAGGTTCTACTGAAACGATCGCGTCATCCTGTTGAAACTGTTTGAGAATCTGTAAGTACTGTTCATTTGTTTTCATCATATACATCGTTATATTATTCAATTAATCGGACACAAATTTAAGCAAAACCCCGCTTATATTACCAAATAAATGCATGATTATATTCTGCCCGGTTGCCACAGGCGTCGGCGACGGTAAATATGAGTTTATGATTGCCTCGTGTAAGGCGGGTTGTGTCGAAGCGATAGGTGACGAGATTTTTTTTTCCGTCGAACTCAAAAAGGACAAATTGTCCGTCTATTTCGCCCCGGAAGGTTTGTATGCCGCTCAGGTTGTCAGAGATACGGAGCGTGATGCGGCGGCTGCTTATCCAGGAGGAAGGATTGACAGCCGTAATGAGGGGAGGACGTGTATCCTGCATAATCGTATAATCGCCGAATTCGCGGATACCGGCTTCTATCCATCCGTTTCGGTAAGTGCCCCCTATCCAGGCCGTTCGTTTATTATGCGTACGTACGATACCGTATTTCTGCTTACCGGCAGGCGTATCCTGCAGCCGGAGCGCGAGCTGCGCCTCTTTATGCAGTGCGATACCGGGCTTGTGCAGGGTATGGGTGGCGGCTGCTCCCGCAGGGTTTTCGTCTGCGGCATAACGGAAGTAGATATCGTCGTACAGGCAGCCGGCAGGTAAAAACAGGCGGATACCTTTGGCTCCGAAGCGATTCCCGCTTTTCCAGTGGAAGTACTCTCCCTCTGTATCGGGGGCCGGGATGAGTTGTTTTTTTCCTTTAACCGGAAGCGTATATTGTGCCAGGTTCCCGTAGATATCCCGCAGGCGGAAAGTAATCCGGTAAGTCCGCTCTTCGTTGATACGGATGATTCCCCGGCCGATGCTTTGAATGAAACTCAGCTGATTGCCCGGCTCCATGAATGTTTTCATATAGAATGTGCGGCGTTCTTTCCAGGCTTCATAGTCGATAAAACTATTGATATACCGGCTCTCTCCGGGCGAAAAACGGTCGATATTACTGCTGAAGACCGCCTGGCTGTCGATGGCCATTGCCAATCGTCGCACTCCGTAGATATTGGATGTACCGTTCATATAATCGTATGCTTTTACCGCCAGGCCGATCTCTCCCCAGGCTTCAATGGTATCGCCGGGCGTCTGCCTGCTGTTTCCGGTGACGGGCAGTTTGATTTCTTTTTTCTGTTTTTTACCGTTTACGACTCCCAGACCTTCGATGGGATAGACCATAAAGCCCTCTATTTTGGGAGGCCGGCTGTCTTTAATCTGGTCTTTGTAGTATTCCAGCGGGTCGTATAATATGCCTGTTTCTGTATTCCGTACCTCAAAATGCAGATGAGGGCCTGCCGAGCTTCCGGAATTGCCGGCCAGGGCAACCGGCTGTCCTTTGCGCACGGGGAATTGTTCCGGAGGGAATGTGAGGTCGATGCTGAAACTTTCCTGCGCATACTGCTGTTCTTTGACATAAACAGCCAGTCGGTCGGCAAACTGCTGCAAATGGCCATACACCGTAGTTATCCCGCCGGGATGGTTCAGGTAAAGGGCCTTACCGTATCCCCATGGGCTTACGACTATGCGCACGACATAGCCATCCTCTACGGCATGGACAGGCTTGCCTTCCACTCCCTGGGTTTTGAAGTCGAGCCCGGCATGAAAATGGTCGCTGCGCAACTCACCGAAGTTTCCGCTAAGCAAAGCCGGGAAACCGAACGGATTCTGCAATTCCTGGGCATGGAGAGTTTTAATCGCAAATAAAAGCAGACAAAGGATGAGGTAGTTGTATTTACACATAAGTATTCCGGCTGTCGGTCAGTCTAATATAAGATTAAATTCTTCTTTCAGCCTGCCGAGGAGCGGGTTGATGCTCAGCAGGTGTTCGTATTTCTCGGAAGAGGTATAAGCCAGTTTTTTCTCATTGGTTTCGCTGATCCGGATGCGCATTTGAATCCGGCTGTTCTTCAGGTGCCGGCGCAGGAAAGGCAGCAGTTTTACGCTGTCGTTCAGCAGTTCGTCTTGTTGTCCGGGATTATGTACAGCGACTTCGAAATAATAGTTCTCCTGCAAAACAGGTTTGCAGTTAGCCATGATGCCTTTCAGGTATGCATTCCCTCCCTTCTGTTCTGCGTATGCGTCCCACCACTTAAGCAGGTCTGCTATTCCGAAAGCATGCAGTTGTTCTTTTTCCGTAGCCCCCTGTTGTTTCTCTCCCGCTTTTTTCTCCTCCTCCTTTCCTATTTTCTTTAAAGAGGTGGATATGGGTGGAGCGGCCGTTGTAGCTGCCGGCTTGCCTGCCGGCAGTTGTGTCGTCACAACGGCAGCTACCTGCGACGGCGACTGTTGTTGTCGTTGTTCTCCGGAGAGGCCAACTGGTTCAATCAGAAGTTTTTTTTTATTGTCGTCGGGGGTTAGTGGTTGCGTCAGCTGACAGAGCTGGATCAGGGTAAGCTCCAGCAGCAGTCGCTTATTGCGGCTGAGGCGGTAATTCAGATCGCATTGATTGGTTATTTCGATAGCTTTATACAGAAGCCGGTCGGGGCAGCGTCTGGCTGTCTCTTTATACCGTTCCCGTATGGAAGCGCCTACTTCAAACAGGATGAGGGTTGCTTCGTCTTTACATACTAACAGATCGCGGAAATGGGAGGCTAAGCCGGTGATGATATTCTGCCCGTCGAATCCTTTGCTTAGTATTTCGTTCAGTGTGAGAATGGCTTGTCTCACACTATTTGTCAGTATATGCTCCGTGAGGCGGAAGTAATATTCGTAATCGAGTACGTTCAGGTTGTCAATTACCGACTGATAGGTTATATTTCCGTTTGTGAAGCTGACGACCTGGTCGAAGATAGATAAGGCATCGCGCATACCGCCGTCGGCTTTCTGGGCAATGACGTTCAGCGCTTCGGGTTCGGCAGTCACCCCTTCCTGCCCGGCTACGTATTCCAGATGTTCCACCATACAGGCAATGGAGATACGTGAGAAATCGTAAATCTGGCAACGCGACAGGATGGTAGGCAGCACCTTATGCTTCTCGGTCGTGGCAAGGATGAAGAGCGCGTGCTGCGGAGGCTCTTCCAGTGTCTTGAGGAAAGCATTGAATGCTGAGGAGCTCAGCATATGTACCTCGTCAATGATAAACACTTTGTATTTTCCGATAGCCGGCGGAATGCGCACCTGATCGATAAGGGCGCGGATATCATCTACTGAGTTATTGGATGCGGCATCTAATTCGTGGATATTATAGGAGCGTTGTTCGTCGAAAGCCTGGCAGGATTCGCAGACATTGCAGGCTTCCCTTTCTGCTGCCGGATTCAGGCAATTTATCGTTTTGGCGAAGATACGTGCACAGGATGTCTTCCCCACTCCCCTGGGCCCGCAGAAGAGGTATGCATGCGCCAGTTTATTATTGGATATGGCGTTCTTTAAAGTGGTAGTAAGTGATTTCTGTCCAACGACACTGCGAAAGGTGGAAGGACGGTATTTCCTTGCCGATACGATATAATTGTCCATCTGTTATTTTTTTATTATTCACACAAAGATATAAAAATAATTCATTTATCTTTGCAAAAAAACGAAGGCTTATGTTTCGTATAAAAGAGTTTTATAACAAATACCTCTCTAAAATAAACGCTTACTGGTTTGTAACGATCGTCTTTCTTGCTCTTACTTTTACGGAGGGAGAGAGCAATTTATATAAACGCTATCTGTATGATGAGAAAATACATTCGCTGGAGAAAGAGATAGAGCAATACAAAAACGAAATTGAGATGAACCGGAAGAAACTGACTGATCTCCGTACGAACAAAGAAGGGCTCGAACGCTTTGCACGTGAGGAATACCTCATGAAAAGGCCCGATGAAGATATATTTATCATTAAAGAGTGAGAATGAATCAACAAATACGGACACTTATCTTTAACTGCTCCGCTGTATTCCTGTTAAGCGGAGCTGTGTGTTATCTGACAAAAGTATTTTTTGCTCCTTATTTATTTGCTTTGGGCGCTGCCGGTATAGCTGTCTGCCATCTGACAACTCCGGTGAAACACGCAGGAATCCGCTTCCGCCGCCTGCAGAGATTGAATGTAATAGCCGGCCTGCTGATGCTTGTCGCCTCGGTATTTATGTTTAAACATCAGAATGAATGGATTCTGTGCCTGAGCATCGCGGCTATTCTCCAATTATATACCGCCTTTGTTGTGCGTAAAGAATAGATTGCTTATTGCTTTATTTTATTTTATTGAGAATATGGAAAAAACGGATCAAATGAATATCTTTTCTGAAAGTGCAGATTGGACATACACGTATGAATTTGTAAACCAGGAGGGAACGAGTGTAGGAAATATGGGGGAAATGTATTTCAGGGTATTCCCGGAACGCATTGAACTGAAATGGTGGTTTATCGACGACTATGGAGACCGGATAAACCTCACAGACGATATCCGGCGAATAGACGGCTACAACTATGTCTATGAATCAAACTATGTCTATGAATCAAACGATGTCGCCAATATAGGAGCAATCAAAGGTCTCGTACATGTGGACAGGAATGTGCTGTACAGAAAACTCACTATGGGAGACACACCGCTCAACGGCTTTGAAATCATCGTCCGAAAGGGAGATACCGCTACGATAAACGGGATTATGTATTATGAGAATACGATGGTGAAATCGTGGAATGGCTTCATGAAAAAGAAAAATACAAGGAAAGCAGGGACGGGATTGCTGTAAATTTATAAGTATAGCTGAATAGTTCTTTGTAAATTGTTACTTTTGCTCCCGAATTTGAACCTAAATATAAAATTATGGCAAAGAGAGAAGATGCACTACGGTATCATGCCGAAGGAAAACCGGGAAAAATAGAAGTGGTTCCTACCAAACCATACAGTACACAAGCTGATTTGTCACTGGCTTATTCGCCGGGAGTGGCCGAACCCTGTCTGGAAATTGAGAAAAATCCGTTGGACGCCTATAAATATACCGCGAAGGGGAATTTAGTGGCTGTGATCTCGAACGGAACGGCCGTACTGGGCCTGGGAGATATAGGCGCAACGGCCGGCAAACCGGTGATGGAAGGAAAAGGATTATTATTCAAGATATTCGCGGGTATTGATGTGTTCGATATCGAGGTAAACGAGAAAGACCCCGAAAAGTTTATACAGACGGTGAAAGCGATAGCGCCTACTTTCGGAGGCATCAACCTGGAAGATATCAAAGCGCCGGAATGTTTCGAAATAGAGACCCGCCTGAAGGCCGAACTGGATATCCCCGTCATGCACGACGACCAGCACGGTACGGCCATCATATCAGGGGCCGCCCTTATCAATGCGCTGGAAATAGCCGGAAAGAAAATAGAAGAAGTGAAAATCGTGGTAAACGGAGCGGGGGCCGCTTCCATATCGTGCACCCGGCTCTATGTGATGCTGGGAGCAAAGAAGGAGAATATCATAATGTGCGACAGCAAAGGCGTCCTTTCCGTATATCGTACCGATCTGAACGAGGCCAAGCGGGAGTTTGCCACCCGCCATGACATCCGGACACTGAAAGAAGCCATTGACGGAGCGGACGTCTTCCTGGGATTGTCGGTCGCCGACGTATTGACGAAGGAGATGGTGCAATCGATGAATCCCGATCCGATAGTTTTTGCGCTGGCTAATCCGAATCCTGAAATCTCGTATCAGGATGCTATGGATTCGCGCGACGACCTCATTTTTGCTACCGGACGCTCGGACTATCCGAACCAGGTGAACAATGTCCTGGGATTCCCTTATATCTTTCGGGGCGCTTTAGACACACATGCCAGGGCTATCAACGAAGAGATGAAACTGGCGGCTGTCAAAGCCATCGCCCGGCTGGCAAAAGAACCGGTGCCCGATGTGGTAAATGCCGCTTATAAACTGAAACGTACCACGTTCGGACGGGATTATATCCTGCCGAAACCGCTCGACCCCCGTTTGCTCACTGCCGTATCCATCGCTGTGGCAAAGGCAGCGATCGCATCCGGCGTATCGCGCCGGACAATCACCGACTGGGAAGGATACACCAACCGCCTGCGCGAAATGATGGGATACGAGAACGAATTGGTACGGTCTTTTATGGATATGGCCCGGGCCAATCCCCGGCGGGTCGTCTTTGCCGAAGCCAACCATGCCAATATGCTGAAGGCCGCCGTGCAGGCAAAGGCAGAAGGTATCTGCTATCCAATCCTGCTGGGAAACGAAGAACGACTGCATAAGATAGCCGCAGAAGAAAACCTGAATATCGATAATATCGAAATCGTAAATATGCGCCACGACCGCGAGAACGACCGCCGGACACGCTATGCGGAAATACTCTCGGAAAAGAAAGCCCGCGAAGGAGTTACCTTCTCCGAAGCATACGAAAAAATGGTGAACCGTAACGCCTTCGGTATGATGATGGTGGAAGCCGGTGAGGCGGATGCGTTCATCACGGGGGTATATAGCCGCTATTCCGAAGTGATCAAACTGGCGGAAGAGATTATCGGCATCCGGCCCCCGTATAAATATTTCGGCGCCATGAGTATCCTGATCAGCAAAAAGGGAACTTTCTTTATCGCTGATACCCTGATTAACCGCCATCCCTCGGCGGATGTGCTGAAAGACGTCGCCTGCCTGACACACGAGGCTGTGAAATTCTTTGCACACGACCCTGTCATGGCCATGCTTTCGTATTCAAACTTCGGCTCCGACCGCCAGGGAAGCCCGCTGAAAGTACACGAAGCAATCGACTACCTGCACCGGGTGCATCCGGAGATGATGATAGACGGAGAGATGCAGGTAAGCTTTGCCTTCAATAAGAAACTGCGCGACGAGACTTATCCCTTCAACAAACTGAAAGGAAAAGACGTCAATACCCTGATATTCCCCAATCTGAGCTCGGCTAACAGCGCCTACAAACTCCTCCTTGAGATGGGAGTGGGCGAAATAATAGGCCCCATACAAATGGGACTGAACAAACCCATCCATTTCACCGACCTGGAAAGCTCTACACGCGATATACTGAACCTGACCACGGTGGCCGTAGTGGATGCCATCGTGCAGGAACAGATAGAAAAAGGGCAGTAAAGGATGAAAAACAAACAAACAACTTATCAAAAGTCCCTCGCGGGACTTTTGCTTGCTGTCATACTTTAATTTATTTCGCATTACTTAATGTATAAGGCATTATATCATTGGATTTTTGTAAATTTGCACCTTGTGAACTGACGGGGTCAAATGCACCCAACTGACGAAACTAAGTATTTACAATTAACAAGTGATTCAATATGAACAATGAAAGAGTCCGCTGCCTGATCATCGGCTCAGGGCCGGCAGGTTATACGGCAGCTATCTATGCTTCGCGTGCCAATCTGAATCCCGTACTTTACGAAGGTATCCAACCGGGAGGACAGTTGACTACGACGACCGAAGTGGAGAATTTCCCCGGATATCCCGAAGGGACTACGGGCATCGGGCTGATGGAAGATTTAAAGAAACAGGCCGTACGCTTCGGTGCAGATATCCGGGCCGGCATCGCTACGGCAGCCGACTTGTCTGCCTCGCCTTATCAACTAACGATCGAGGGCGAAAAGGTTATTGAAACGGAAACGCTCATCATCGCCACAGGGGCCACTGCCAGATATTTAGGCCTGGCCGACGAACAGAAATATGCCGGTATGGGCGTTTCGGCCTGCGCTACCTGCGACGGCTTTTTCTACCGTAAAAAGGTCGTAGCCGTCGTAGGCGGCGGAGATACAGCCTGTGAAGAAGCGCTTTACCTGGCCTCCCTGGCTTCGAAGGTCTATCTGATTGTGCGCAAAGACCATCTGAGGGCTTCGAAAGTGATGCAGCAAAGGGTAGGGGAAGCTACGAATATCCAGATACTGTTCGAACATACTACCGTAGGCCTGTTCGGAGAAAAGGGGGTGGAAGGAGTCTGCTTGGTCAAAAGAAAAGGCGAACCCGGCGAGGAGAAGCTAAGCCTCGCCATCGACGGTTTTTTCCTCGCCATCGGACATACACCCAATTCCGGCATCTTTAAGGAATGGCTCGATACCGATGAGGCGGGATACATCCGAACCCTTCCGGGCACAGCCTCCACCAGGCTGCCGGGTGTGTTTGCCGCCGGTGATGTGGCCGACCCGCATTATCGCCAGGCTATTACGGCAGCCGCTTCGGGTTGTATGGCTGCGATAGAGGCTGATCGCTATCTAATAACTAAAGGGGGATGAAAATAAAATCGTATATCTTACTACTACTGCTCACCTTTATACAACAATCGCCGGCCTGGGCGGCAGATTATCCGAAAAGGGAAATACGCGCCGTCTGGGTCTCTACCATCTATGGGATGGACTGGCCCAACAAACCTGCCACGAACGAGGCGGGACGCAAAGCCCAGCAAAAAGAACTATGCGATAAACTCGACCTGCTGAAAGAGGCTAATTTCAATATGATCTTCCTCCAGGTACGCATCCGGGGCGATCTGATCTACCCTTCTTCTATTGAACCGATAAACAAAGTTTTCTCCGGACGGCATGGAGGAAATCCCGGATACGACCCCCTGGCTTTTGCCATACAGGAATGTCATAAACGCGGACTGGAATGTCATGCCTGGCTCATCACCTACCCGGTAGGGACAATCAACGAGGTAAAGGGCAAAGGAAACAATACGATAGTAAAACGCAAACCTGAACTTTGCAAATTCTATAACGGCGAATGGTATATGGATCCCGGTATGCCCGGTACATCAGACTATATCCTCTCGCTGGTCCGCGAAATCCTGCGGAATTATGATATCGACGGGATTCATTTCGACCATATCCGCTATCCTGAAAGCGCGGATAATTTTCCCGACAGGGATACTTACTATAAATACGGAAAATCACAGCCTCTGAGAGCCTGGAGACAGGAGAATATCAACCGCATGGTAGAGCGTATCTACGATTGGGTGAAGAAAGACAAGCCCTGGGTGCAGGTGAGTACTTCCCCGCTGGGAAAATACAGACCCCTCGCACAGGTACCTAATGCCGGACTGACGGCTTTCGATGTCTATCAGGACCCGCAGGAATGGCTGCGGAAAAAGAAACAGGATATGATTGTCCCCATGATGTATTACAGAGACAATTATTTCTATCCTTTTGTTGACAACTGGACAGACAACAGCAACGGCCGCTACATCGTACCCGGCCTGGGTATCTACAGGCTTGCGCCCGGCGATGGGGGCTGGACGCTGAAAGATATTACCTCGCAGATAGATTATGTACGCTCGTCGAAGGCCGACGGGCTTACATTTTTCAGGGGAACGCAGTTATTCACAAACATGAAAGGGGTGTACACGGTTCTGAAAGATAAATACTTCAAATACCCCGCCCTCCTTCCCCCGCTCACCTGGCTGAGCAATGACAGACCCGATATGCCCATCGACGTAAACGTACGGCGCGAAGACAATGATCTGGTCGTTTCGTGGGATATGCCGGAAAACACAAAAGACGACCTGGAATCGCTTACCTACACGCTTTATTTCTCCCGTTCGAGCAGCGTAAATGTAGCTGTGGCGCAGAACATACTGGCTACCGGCATCCGCCATCCGGAGATTCACCTTTCGATTGATGTATCGGGAGAACAGGAACTTTCTTTCCGCGTATCGGCCTCAAACCGCTACCATATCGAGAGCCGCCCCTCAAGAGAAGTCTATTATTACCTCACCGATTACGAAAAATAAGGAGTAAGAGGTTGTCTCAAAAAGGTTGGTTCCCGTCCTTGTAAGGCACAAAGCAATTCATACTGTCTGCTATTCTATGAGCAAGTGTTTCAGAACTCCTGTGAAATTAATAAATCCGTCCGTAGAAAAGTTTTCTTATCCGGCAGTGAATCCGGAATATGCACAGCTATGAAACCTGAGATTTCACAGTTGTAGAACCTCAGGTCTCACAGCTATGAGACTTTAGGTTTCACAGCTGTAGAAGTGAATATAGACAAGGAGCTATTTGTTAATATACTATGAATAAAAAAACAGTTATTATACTTCGCGTGGTTTAAACATAGTGAGATGAAAACAGAAATAAAGTAAGCTTCTTTTGTGGGTGTCGAATTCAATAAAATATATTGAATATTCATTACGGAACCCAGCGGCAAAGCCGCTGGGTTGGGATATAGGGGCTGAATAAAAAGTCCGGGCGGCGTCATTGCGAGGAGCGTAGTAACGAAGCAATCCAGTGAGTGCCAGTATCCTTCACACATGTATCACTCTTACGAGCGGGACTTGTGTGAAGGTTCTTTTGTCAAAAAAACTCATCCGGAGGTTTGTCTTACTTCTTCCAGTATTGTTCCATCTGTTCCAGGGTCTTACCCTTGGTTTCGGGAATCATCTTCCAGACAAACAGGGCGGAGAGTACGGCCATTGAGCCATAGAAACCGTAGGTGAACGCACCGCTGAACTCCATCATGGCCGGATAGGTTGACGATATCAGGTAGTTGGCAGCCCATTGGGCCGCTACGGCAATGGCTACGGCCTGGCCACGTATCTTGTTCGGGAATATCTCGGCAATCAGCACCCAGCAGATAGGCCCCCACGACATCATAAACGAGGCGGTATAGATAATGATGAATACCAGCGTACTGATACCAATGATATTGAAGTACGCCAGGCCCGAAATAGCAAACATCCCTACGGCCATCCCTATCGAGCCGACAATCAGCAGCGGCTTGCGTCCCCATTTATCGACCGTCAGGATAGCCACAACCGTAAAGATGACGTTCACCAAGCCCATCACAATGGTCTGAAGCATGGACGCATCCTTGGCGGCTCCCATACTCTCGAATATGCGCGGGGCATAGTAGAGAGCGACGTTGATACCGACGAATTGCTGGAATACGGAAAGCAGGATACCAATGAGAATCACAATTTTACCATACGAAAAGAGCTTTCCTTTAGCCGACTCGGATACGGTTTGCCTGATCTCGTCGAGAATACCCTGCGCCCGCTCTACCGAACCGTTGATCTTCTTCAGAACGTCCAGCGCCTTTTCTTCCTTACGGACAAGCGCCAGGTAACGGGGTGTTTCGGGAACAAAGCATACCAGGATACCGAATAAGGCGGCCGGGATGGCTTCCGACAGAAACATATACCGCCACCCGATGCGGTTGATCCATTCGATGGCCTGCCCGTTCGCAATGGCCCAGTTGACGAAATACACCACCAGCATCCCGAAGATGATGGCAAACTGGTTAAGTGATACTAATTTGCCTCGTATCTCTGCCGGCGCAATCTCGCCGATATACATCGGACAGACAGCCGAAGCCAGCCCTACACCCACCCCACCGAGGATGCGGTAAAGGTTGAACACGATCAGCAGACCGACCGACGGCTCACCGTAAGCAAAGACAAGACTCTCAGGAAAAGCCGAGCCTGCGGCCGAGAGGAAGAACAGCACAGCGGCTATCAGCAGCGACCTCTTGCGCCCCAGACGGGAAGAAAGCAATCCCGAAAGGGCGCCGCCAAGAATACAGCCGATCAGAGCGCTCGACACCGTGGCGCCATGCACAAAGGAACTCAACCCCAGGGGAATGGCAAAGAAGGCTTCGATCGACTTCTCCGCACCGGAGATAACAGCCGTATCATACCCGAACAGGAGTCCACCGATCGTAGCCACTAAGGTAATGCCGAATACGTATCCGGCATTGTAATTTGTCCGGCTCATAGATACAAGTTGAGAAGCAGTTCATACAACTCCTGCTTGCCGCTGATCTGTCTGGGTTCGCCGTCGCGCAGGGCGATGGTGCGCAGGTCTTCCAGGCTGAGCTTGCCGTCTTCGAAGTCCTTGCCTTCTCCGCTGTCGAAGGAGGCGTAGCGTTCGGCGCGCCATTTCCTGTAGTCCGAGTGTTCGAGGATATCGGCTGCGGTGAGGAGGGCGCGGGCGAAAGTGTCCATTCCCCCGATATGGGCGATAAAGATATCGTCGAGGTCGGTCGAGTTGCGGCGGGTCTTGGCATCGAAGTTGGTGCCGCCGGTTGTCAGGCCTCCTCCTTCGAGGATTACCAGCCAGGCTTGCGTGAGTTCAAACAGGTCGGCAGGGAACTGGTCGGTATCCCAGCCATTCTGATAGTCGCCGCGGTTGGCATCGATGCTGCAAAGCATACCGGCATCGGCGGCGGCCTGTAGTTCGTGTTCGAAGGTATGGCCGGCCAGGGTTGCATGGTTCACTTCGATATTCAGGGCAAAGTCCTTGTCCAGGCCGTAGTAGCGGAGGAATCCGATGACGGTTTCCGCATCCTGGTCGTACTGATGCTTGGTGGGTTCCATGGGTTTAGGCTCGATCAGGAAGGTGCCTTTGAATCCGTTCTTGCGGGCATAGTCGCGCGCCATAGTCAGGAGCCTGGCTAAGTGGTCTTTCTCGCGCTTCATATCCGTGTTCAGCAGGCTCATATATCCTTCGCGTCCGCCCCAGAACACATAGTTCTCGCCTCCCAGGGCGATAGTCGCGTCGATGGCATGTTTGATCTGTGTGCCGGCGCAGGCTACCGAGGGGAAGTACGGGTTCGTACCCGCCCCGTTCATATAGCGGGGTGCACTGAAGACATTGGCCGTTCCCCAGAGGAGCTTCTTCCCAGTCCCGGCCTGAAGGCCTTTGGCGTAATCTACCATCGTGGCCAGGCGTTTCTCAAACTCCGCCAGCGAGGGGCCTTCGTCCACCACATCCACATCATGGAAGCAATAATACGGGATATTGCATTTGGTAAGGAACTCAAAAGCAGCGTCCATCTTGTACTTGGCGCGCGTGATGGGGTCGGTGGAGTTGTTCCAGGGGAAGGTTTTCGTACCGGGGCCGAAGGGGTCTCCGCCCTCGGCGCACAAGGTATGCCAGTAAGCCATGGCAAAACGGAGGTGGTCTTTCAGGGTCTTACCCAGCACTACTTTGTTTTCGTCATAATAATGGAAAGCCAGCGGGTTTTTCGATTCTGTGCCTTCAAACTGAATCTTCCCGATTCCGGGGAAAAATTCGATGTTTCCTTTGTAATAGCTCATAATTTTAATTATTAATTGATTGAATAATAAAGTTCTTCCAGTTTATGTATGCGTCGTAATATGCATCGGCAAGCAAGGCATCCGGTTCGACGACCTGTATCTTTTTCAGCGAAGCAAAAGCCTCTGCCGGCGAGGTATAGATACCGGCGCCTATACCGGCGCCTTTGGCTGCACCTACGGCTCCATTCGTATCATAGAGTTCGATGACGGAGCCTGTTACCCCTGCCAGCGCTTCCCTGAACAGGGGACTCAGGAACATATTGGCATTGCCGGCACGGATGACGCGGCTGTCGATACCCATTTCGTCCATGATTTCCATCCCGTACCTGAACGAGAAGACGATACCTTCCTGCGCGGCGCGGGCGATGTGCCTCCGGTCGTGGATGTTAAAGTTGATGCCGTGAACCGAGCAGGCTGTCTCTTTGTTTTCCAGCATACGTTCCGCCCCGTTGCCGAAAGGCAGGATGGAAAGGCCTTCCGAGCCGATGGCGACGGAAGCGGCCAGGTCGTTCAGCGCCTCGTAGCCGATGCCTTCGGGCGCCACGTTCCGCTTCACCCACGAATTAAGGATGCCGACGCCGTTGATGCAGAGCAGGACGCCCAGACGGGGTTGTCCGGCCGCGTAGTTGACGTGGGCAAAAGTATTGACGCGCGAGCGGGTGTCGTAGTTTACCTTGCCGTTCACTCCATAGACCACGCCCGAAGTCCCCGCCGTAGCGGCTATCTCTCCGGGATGGAGTACGTTCAGCGAAAGAGCGTTGTTGGGCTGGTCGCCGGCGCGGTAGGTGACGGGCGTACCTTTTTTCAGCCCCAGTTCGGAAGCGACGGATTCCAGCAACTCACCTTGCAGGCCGAAGGTGGGGCGGATCGCAGGGATCAGCTCCGCGTCGAAGCCGAAATACTTCATCACTTCGTCCGACACGCGGTTTTCTTTGAAATCCCAGAAGATGCCTTCCGACAATCCGGATACGGTCGTATTCGCCTCGCCCGTCAGGCGCATGGCGATAAAGTCGCCGGGCAGCATCAGCTTACAGACCGAGTCGAACAGGCGAGGTTCGTTCTCTTTCACCCATGCCAGCTTGGCCGCCGTAAAATTACCGGGCGAGTTCAGCAGGTGCGAAAGGCAGTGTTCCTCTCCTATCGCCCGGAACGCCTGCTCGCCATAAGGCACGGCCCGGCTGTCGCACCAGATGATCGACGGGCGCAAGACCTTCAGTTGTTTGTCCACCAGCACCAATCCGTGCATCTGATACGAGATGCCGATGGCTTTGATGTCTTCGCCCCGGATATTCGCCTGGCGGATAGCGCCCGCGATGGCTATTTTCAGATACTCCCACCAATCGTCGGGGTTCTGTTCCGCCCAGCCGGGTTTGATAGCTTTGATTGGGGCTTCTTCCTTCGGATAGAAATCCGAGGCCTGGGTAAGCCCGCTTTCACTGTTCACGATGGAAGCCTTTATGGAAGAGCTTCCGATGTCACATCCTAACAGATACATAGTGCGTAATTTATTTAAGGGTATTCAGATTGTATCAGATTGTATTCAATTTGGCCCGTATTTTATTATATTCTTTCTTGTCGAAGCGATAGTAACGCGCCGAGCGATGCGGCATGCCCTGCTCCGTCTCCTCCGTTGGCACCACATAGCCCAGCGAATTCATCTTTTTATGGAAATTTCTCACATCCATGCTCTTATTATAGATGATCTCGTAGGTGCGTCTCAACTGGAAAGCGGTAAAAAGCGGGGGAAGAAAATCGAACACAATAGCAGGCTCCCTGTCTAACCATATCCGTATCTCCTTGACAGCCTCGGCAATAATCTCTTGATGGTCGAAGGGCAGTCGCGGCAGGGAGGCTATCGGCGTCCATTGTGCAGCTCCGTATTTTTCGCTGATTTTAATCTTCCTCACCTTGCAGAGCGCCAGGTAAGCAACCGTAACGATGCGCCCGATCTTCAGTTTCGAAGCGTTCTCAAGCCATAGCACATCTTCTTTATTGGCCGTACGCTGCGGCGAGCCAAAGCTCCGGAACTGTTTCAGCAATACACGCTTCAGGCCCGTTGTCTCGTTCAATATCCGGCAGGCCGCTTCGTCTAAGTCTTCGGTCTCATAGATCAGGCTGCCGGGAAGTTTGTATTCCGTCTTCCCTGTCCCGGCATCCTTGCGTTCGGTCAGTAAGACGCAAAGCTGTTCGCCGTCAATGCCTAACAAGACACAATCGACCGACACATGAGGATACAGGATTTCTTTACTGTTTTCGCTTTGGATTTCCATGGTATTATCAGAAATATGGCGGCAAATATAAACAATATCTCATACAAACAACAGGAAAAGATATTTTTTTTGTTTATTATAACATTCTAAAACACTGTTTCTTCATTATCTTACTCTGTACAATATCCAAATATCTTACTTCATACAATATCATACAAAGGATGTTATATTTTGTTCCTTTGTTCGTCTTATCAATAGAAATGGAACTTGAGACGTTTAAAATACGGGTGCTTCCACTGAGAGAGAAATTACTGAATATCTCGCTGAGGTTGACGGAAGAAAAAGCGGATGCCGAAGACATTGTTCAGGAGGCTTTTCTGAAGCTCTGGCATATCCGCAATACCTTAGACGACTACCAAAGCGTAGAGGCGCTGGCTGTTACGGTCACCCGGAATCTGGCATTGGATGCACTGCGAACGCGGAAGCCCGGAGGTAAAGAACCGGATACGCTGCTGGCCGACCCGGAAAGCAGGAATCCGGAAGAGCTCCTCGAACAGCAGGATGCCATCGATTGCATCCGCCGCCTGATCAGCCGCCTGCCCTCTCTGCAGCAAACCATCATACGCATGAAGGACATCGACGGATACGAAGTGGAGGAAATAGCCGAAATAACAGGCAGCCGCATAGAAGCCGTCAGGGTAAACCTCTCAAGAGCCAGAAAAAAAATAAAAGAACAATGGATAGCAATCAATCAACAGGCATTATGGATATAGACGATTTGGTAAGGAAATATTTCGAAGGAGAAACAACAGGGGAAGAAGAGAAACGGCTGCGCGCCTTTTTCGCTTCAGACCGGGTGCCGGAACACCTTGCTTTCTGCAAACCGGTGTTTGCCTACTTCGATGAAGAAATACGGAAAAAGCAGCAGAAAAAAACAAAGACCGGGCTGGTATGGCGGAAAATATACTACTACCCGCTTTCCGGCATCGTAGCGGCGGTACTCCTGCTGCTGGGGATAAGCAGAACAGTCCTTCGTACGGAAGAAGACGCCTGCCTCTGTTCGGAAAATTATGTCGTGATAAACGGCAGATGTTATACAGATATTCAAAAGGCACGCTCACTGGCTTTTGAAGCATTGCAGGAAGTAGCTACCCCTGCCGATGCCTATTTTCCCGGGAGCAGTATGTTCAATGACGAAGAATAAAAAACAAGGTAAAATGAAACATGCAAGATACACATTCGTAGGCTTCCTGTTTATCTGCTCCCTGCTCCCCTTTGCAGGGTGGGCAGAAGAGGCGCAGAAAGACCTGAAAATACAGGAAGTCTTTCAACGATATGGAAAAAAAAGGAATGTGACGATGGTCGAACTGTCCAACGAAATGCTGGAGACTTTCAGTATGACGCACTACAAAAGTATCATCATCAAAGACGACCCCGAAGCGCTCAACTTCACCCGGCACTGCCTGGAAACAGACCAACAGGGGGCGCGTAAAATAAAAGAAGTCACCGACGACGGAGGACTTATCTCTGCCTATTATCAATTGCCGGGAGCTAAAGACCTGAATCGTTTCATCCTCTTCAAAGTAAGCACCAAAGGGGTGATCACCTTAGTCTATATCGAAGGCGATTTGGATAGCGACGACCTGATAACCATCCTCTTCACTAAAAAAGACTTATAAATACTAAAACAAGAATAAAGATGAAAAATGTATTGCTGCTTATCGCTTTCAGCCTCTCAGGCACGGTAATAAATGCCATGCCGGAAGATACCACCATTGTGGTAAACGGGAAACGTATCGAAATAGAAGAGACAAACGAACGGATGAAAGTAAGAGTCTATGAACAAACAGAAAAGGAAGGACTCATAGAAGACGAAATGGTGTTCGAAGGCCATTATAAAGACGGACGAAGCTACGAAAACCGTAAACACGTCCGATCCATTCATATCCACATCCCGACATGGCACAGGCGGTTTTCCCCACACTGGGCAGGCGCCGGAATGGGCTTTACCAACTTTGCCGACAGCAAACTGGAACAGATCAACGACGTAGAAGGCGTATCCCTCCGTAGTGGAAATTCACTGGAATATAACCTGAATTTTCTGGAGACAAGCTTCCTCTTTTCCCGGAAATCGGGCTGGGCAGTCGTCACCGGCGCCGGTATGCGCTGGAGCCGCTACCAGGTACATGGGAATCAATACTTCAGCGAGCTTGATGGTTTCACTTCGCTGCATCCGGCCCCCGAAGGGATCACTTACTCTTCCTCGAGGCTGAACATTACAAGCCTGACTCTTCCGGTCTTGCTGGAATGGCAAAACCGGCGCAAAGAAGATAAGTCCTTTTTCATCTCAGCCGGCGTGGTAGGCGTGGTAAAGACTATTTCTTCTTCCAAAGTAACGTATAAAGACCCTTCGGATAAAAAAAGAACCGACAAAATGGACAGCGGTATGAACCTCCGCCCGATTACGATAGACTTTTTGCTACAGGCCGGCTACGACTGGATCGGCCTCTATGCCAGATACTCCCCCATGGGCTTGTTTGAAGGCGGAAAAGGCCCGAAAATACATCCCGTCTCCATCGGCCTGCAATTTCATCTGTAAAAATAGTGAACGTAAATAGTGAATAGTAGTAATTTGTAACTAAGGCGTTGTCAGGAAATAAACGTTCCATTTTTTTCATTACCGGCATTACTGGATTGCTTCGCTCCGCTCGCAATGACGACCCTCCCGTCATTGCGAGCGGAGCGAAGCAATCCAGGTTTTTGTAACGTTAATTTCCTGACAATGCCTTAGCTCTTTTTTATGAAAGTATAGAGAATACATATAAAGAGGGGGAGGTAATCTCTCAGGGTAATGCGCAAGGCTTTCAATACTTTGGTGATATGATATTCGATGCTTTTGACCGACAACCCCAGCATTCCGGCTATTTCCTTGTTCGATTTGTTTCCGAACTGGCTCATGGTGAAGATCAGCCGTGTTTGTTCGGGGAAGCGTGTGAGGGTGTCTTGCACTATTTCGTGTATTTCGGTCACGAAAATGTCCTGGGGGTCGCAGGCTTCGAGGAGCGAGATGCGCATCTGCAATTCATCGGAGGTTCTGAGTTCTTTGAATGCATTTTCTTTAATAGCTTCGTGTTTGAGGTAGTCAAGCGCTTTGTTTTTCAGTATGGTAACTAAGAGGGCTTCGGGGCAGGCGACCGGACACTCGCTTCCGATTTGTTCCCAGAGTTTGATGAGGGCTTCGGAGGCGAGGTCTTCAGCTATGAGCGCATCGTGTATATAGGATTGGGTGAAGCAGAACGCTCTATGGTAAAGGCGTCTGTAGAGAGCGTCAAAGCTCAGGGGGGAAAGTGGGGATTGAAGGTTCTTATCCATAAGCAGGAAGAATCGGCTGAACCGATAGCATCAAATTTTACATATCTTTTCGGTTTTTCCTGTCCATTGCTTTATATATTGCGTCCTGTATCCGGGTGCGGATATCGAGAGTGCTTAATTTATTGTTTTCGCGCGTAGGATGTACCCGGTTACTCAGGAAAATGTATATCAGCTGATTCTCCGGGTCTATCCAGAAACAAGTTCCTGTATAGCCGGTATGTCCATATACCGAAGGGGGAGCCAGTTGTCCGCATGGCGAGAGGGTCGGCTTTCCCGGAGCCGGTTTGTCGAAGCCCAGTCCACGCCGGGATACAGGGCTTTTGCTTTCTGTGAAGAGGCGCATGGTTGCCTCCGATACATACGACTCCCCCCCGTAGGTTCCCTGATTGAGGAAGAGTTGCAGCATCTTGGCCAAATCGTTGGCATTCGAGAATAAACCGGCATTTCCCGAAACGCCTCCCTGGAGAGCCGCCACCTCATCATGTACGTATCCCCGTAAGACCTGGCGGCGGAAAGCGGTGTCTTCCTCTGTCGGGACGATCAGCAGGGTATCCACGGTATTCAGCGGATTATAGGTCAGCTTGCGGGCGCCTAAGCCATCACTGAATCGGGTACGCAGGATGTGGTCTAAAGGTTGCCCGGTCTGGTTCTCCACCATTTTTTGCAGCATGACAAAGTTGATACAGCTATACAGATAGCTCCCTTTTGTGCTCAGGCGGGAGTTTTTTATCTCCTGCATCAGGGTGTCTTTAAACAGATCGCTCACGTAATAACGGCGGGCCACTTCCGTGCTGAAGCCGCTTTTCAGGGTATCCGAAACGCTCTGGGCGCGGATAGACAAAGTAGGGACAAGGCCTGTCTGATGATACAACAAATCCTTTATGAGGAGGTCGGCCTTGTCTGAGTGCTGCAGTTCGGGGATAAATGCGGATAGTTTGCTGTTCAGGGTGAATGATTTCTCATCATACATTTTCATTACGGCGGCCAGCGTACCGGCAGCTTTGGTTACCGAAGCGAGGTCGTACAGTGCATGTTCGGTCACTTTCTGTTTTTTACTGTAATCGTAATACCCGAAGGATTCCGAATAGATGATCATCCCCTTGCGGGCGACTAATACCTGGCAGCCGGGATAGGCTTTTTTCGCCAGGCCTTCGGATACAATTGTATCAATCACCGATAACTGCCGGGTATCGATTCCCACCTCTTCCGGTTTATGGAATCCCAGGCGCGTCTTTTCCGTAAAAATACCCGTCCCCGCATAGTAGAGATCGGGGATGCTCACCGGCAGTTTGCCTTTGGCCGGGATACCTCCGAAGATCAGCTGGGCGGCATATTCCAGCGCCAGGGGCGCGCCTTCGTATGCCATCACTACGGCTTTGGCTTTTTCGACAGACTGCTTATACTGCCTGCAGAAATAAGGCTGGGTGAAGAAGGAGAAAACCACTTCTTTCTTAGCCGCCAATTGCCGCAGCGCTTCGCTTTCGGGGATGCGGACGCTATGTACGCCACAGACAATCACATCGTAGTTCCCCAGTTGTTTATACACTTCCTGCTGCCGGGCCGGCGTATCATTGCGCCCGAGGCTGAAACAGGCCAGGCTGTCGTACTTGTTCAGCATGGCCTGAAACGCATTCCCTTTCACATCACCCAGCGAAAGAACGGCTATCTTCTTTTTATCCAGTTGTTTCAGAGGGATAAACCCGGATTCGTTCTTCAGCAGGGTGAGTCCTTCGGCTGTGAGACGGGAGGCCAGCCAGGCGGCATGGGGCGAATTGATACGTTCGTTCAGCCCTTTGAGTTCGATCGGTTTGTATTCATTCAGTCCGGCTATATATTTATAACGCAATATCTTCAGGCATTTGGCTTCCACCTCTTTGATATCCAGCACCCCTTCTTCTATAGCCTGCCTGACGGTCCGGAAGTCGCTGACAGGCGTAGCGGGCGCCAGCAGAATATCATTCCCGGCCAGCAAAGCCCTGACCGAAGGGTTATCGGTTTTCCTGACCGAAGCGCCTTTCATCGCCAGGGCGTCGGTAAACAACAATCCATTGAAGCCATATTCTTTTTTCAGCAGGTCGGTGACGATAGACTGAGAATACGAAGCCGGTCTGTTCTGCGTTTTGTCTAAGGCGGGGACGTAGAGGTGAGCCGTCATCATTCCTGCAAAGCCCGCCTGTATATAGCGTTTGAAGGGCAGCAGTTCGATGCTGTCTAATTGTTCTTTGTCGTGCCCTACGACAGGTAGCGTATAATGCGAGTCTTCCGAGGTATCGCCATGTCCGGGAAAATGTTTGGCAACCGAAATAACCCCTGCCTTTTCCAGTCCTCTGGAATAGGCAATCCCTTTATCGGCGACGGCATGGGGGTTTTCGCTGAACGAACGGGTGCCGATTACCGGATTTCCGGCATTGCTGTTTACATCCAGCGAGGGGGCAAAGTTGATATGAATGCCCATTTCGCGGCACTGCCGCCCCACTTCTTCGCCATATAAGCCAATCAGCTGGTCGTCTTCGATTGCTCCCAGGGGCATATTGCGTGGGAAGCGGGTCGTCCCGCTCAGGCGCATCGACAAGCCCCATTCGCCGTCCAGGGCTATCAGCAGCGGGAAGCGCGATGCCTTCTGAAGCCGGTTGCTCACTTCGGCCTGCACTTCCGGGATACCTTTGGAAAAGAGGATGCCTCCGATCTTTATAGAGTCGATGTATTGCATAAGTTTCTGCATATTCCGCTGATCCGGCTTCGGCTCGGCTATAACCATAAACAACTGCCCGATCCGTTCGTCGTAACTCATGGCATCAAACACAGAATCAACCCATTGGTTCATCTTCTCCTGATCGGCCAGCCGATACAGGGCAGGCTCAGTCTGTGAGAATCCCACCAGGTTAAATGCGCATAGAAAAAAAAGAATAATCCGTTCTCTCATCTGTTCACTACATCAGAAATTTCGTCAAAAATAGGAATAATCTTTTAATTCATAATTACTTATTGCCATAAATGTATATTTTTTTTCATTATTATCTGGTCAGTAGGTTACAGCACCTCTGCCTACCGGTTTAATCATGGCAGCTGCTTAAAGAAGTCGTTACCTTTATTATCCACTAAGATAAAGGCCGGGAAGTCTTCTACTTCGATTCTCCAGATCGCTTCCATTCCCAGTTCGGGATATTCCAGGCATTCCACTTTCCGGATGCTTTCCTGGGCCAGGATGGCTGCGGGGCCGCCGATACTGCCTAAGTAGAATCCGCCGTGCTTCCGGCAGGCGTCGGTGACGGCCTGGCTGCGGTTCCCTTTGGCAATCATGATCAGGCTGCCGCCGTGGGCCTGAAACAAATCTACATACGAGTCCATACGCCCGGCCGTGGTGGGGCCGAAGGAGCCCGAGGCCATGCCGGCCGGCGTCTTGGCAGGCCCGGCATAATAAATGGGATGGTCTTTCACGTACTGCGGCAGGCCTTCGCCGGCGTCTATCCGCTCTTTCAGTCTGGCATGGGCGATGTCGCGCCCGACTACGATGGTGCCCGAAAGCGAGAGGCGCGTGGCTACCGGATAGTTGTCTAATTCTTTCAGTATGTCGGCCATCGGCTGGTTGAGATTGATTTTCACCGCCTTTCCTTCGCCTGCACGGCGCAGTTCTTCCGGGATGAGGCGTCCGGGGTTGGTCTCCAGTTTTTCAATCCAGATGCCTTCTTTGTTGATCTTTGCTTTGATATTACGGTCGGCCGAGCAGGATACGCCCATCCCTACGGGGCAGGAAGCGCCGTGACGGGGCAGGCGGATGATGCGGATGTCGTGGGCGAAGTATTTCCCGCCGAACTGGGCGCCCAGGCCGATCTTATACGCTTCTTCGAGCACCTGTTTTTCCAGTTCGATGTCGCGGAAGGCCTGTCCACCTTCGTTCCCTGTCGTAGGCAGGTAGTCGTAATAATGCGCCGAAGCCAGCTTGACTGTTTTCAGGTTGGTCTCGGCCGAGGTGCCTCCGATGGCAAAGGCAATGTGGTAGGGAGGGCAGGCAGCCGTGCCCAGCGTCTTCATCTTATCCACCAGGAAAGGCAGGAGTTTCTCAGGCGTCAGCAGGGCTTTGGTTTCCTGATACAGATAGGTCTTATTGGCCGAGCCGCCCCCTTTGGCGATGCAGAGGAATTTATATTCGGCTCCTCCGACGGCATAGAGGTCGATCTGTGCCGGCAGGTTGCAGCCGGTATTGATCTCCTTATACATATCCAGAGGTGCGTTCTGCGAGTAACGCAGGTTTTCCCCGGTATAGGTCTGGTACACGCCCTGCGAGAGGGCTTCTTCGTCCCGGCCGTCTGTCCATACTTCCTGTCCTTTTTTACCGACGATGATAGCCGTTCCCGTATCCTGGCAGAAGGGGAGTTTGCCCTTGGCCGATACTTCGGCATTGCGCAGGAAGGTGAGGGCCACGAACTTATCGTTGTCGCTCGCTTCGGGGTCGGAAAGGATTTTCGTCACCTGCTCCTGATGTCCGGGGCGCAGAAAGAACGACACATCGTGGAAGGCGGCATTCGCCAGCACGGTCAAGGCTTCCGGTTCGACTTTAAGGATTTCTTTCCCTTCGAACACAGTAACCGATACATACTTTTTTGTAAGCAGATAATACTCAGTCGTATCCTTTCCCAGCGGAAAAGGTTCCTGATACTTAAACGGAGGTGTTGCCATATCGCTGTAATTTTTTAAAATTCATCCCGCAAAAGTACGGATTTTGGTGTTAAGTAATGCGAAATAAACAAGATATAACGGTTTTCGGGTAATTGTTTTTTGTTTATCTTTACAGCACTTTTAATCCATTTTTTTTTACAACAAATTAATTTCGTCTATATGAAAAAGATATCACAGATGTTTTCCGGTTTTTTGTTGCTTGCTGTTTTTTTTATTCCTGCCAGGGCAGAGATAAAACTTCCTGCCGTTTTCAGCGACAATATGGTATTGCAACAGCAGTCGCAGGTAGCTGTATGGGGCTGGGCAAAAGCCCATTCGAATGTAAGCGTCACATGTTCGTGGAATAAAAAAACGTATTCGGCAAAAAGCGACAGCAAGGGGTGTTGGAAACTGAACGTACAGACACCCCAAGCGACCTATACTCCGTTCACACTCACAATCAGCGACGGGAAAGCGGTGTCGCTGAAGAATGTCCTGATTGGCGAAGTCTGGATTTGTTCGGGACAATCGAACATGGAAATGCCGATGAAAGGATTCTACAATCAGCCCATCGAAGGTGGCCCCGAAGCCATTGCCCATTCGTACAACCGCGGGATACGTTGTTTCACCGTGCAGAGAGCATCGAAGGCAAGCCCTCAGGACGATTGCTCGGGTAGATGGGAAATAGCGGATGCACAGACCGTCCCCTATTTTACCGCTACGGGGTATTTCTTCGGGCGATTGCTCAATCAGGCTCTGGATGTGCCTGTCGGCCTGATTCATACGAGCTGGGGAGGGTCGAGCATCGAAGCCTGGATGACTCCCGAATCCTTAAAAGACATTCCCGGAAAGCCCATCCCCAGAGCCGATACCGATATCAAGATACCCAACGCCTCGCCTACAGTCTTGTACAACGGCATGATCAAACCCCTTGAAGGCTACGGCATCCGGGGCGCTATCTGGTACCAAGGCGAATCAAATAGAGACGAACCCGAACTGTATGTGACAATGTTCGACAAGATGCTGCGCGGATGGCGAGAAATCTGGGGAGTCGGCGAATTTCCGTTTTATTATTGCCAGATTGCACCCTACAACTACGGAGGAGGACGTAATTCGGGATATATCCGCGAAGCGCAGGCTAAAGGGATGCTCACACCCAATACCGGAATGGTGGTGCTGATGGACGCCGAAAGCCCCGACTGCATCCACCCGCCGAAGAAAAAAGACGCCGGCGAACGGTTGGCTCTCTGGGCTTTAGCCAGGACTTACGGCCTGGAAAAAATACACTACCACAGCCCCGAAGTGAAATCGGTGGATATCGAAGGACGGGTCGTCATCGTGAGCTTCGACTTATTCGGCTCTTCTACCGGCCTGACAACGAAGGGCAAAGAATTACGCAACTTTAAACTCGCCGGCAAAGACAAGCATTTCCACGAAGCCAAAGCCGCTTTATCGGGAGATAAAGTGTATGTCTTTTCTCCGCAGGTACCGGAACCCGTTGCTGTAAGATACTGTTTCGACGACACATCAGCCACCGAACTATTCACCGTCGAAGGCAATTTACCGGTATCCTCATTCCGCTCAGATGAATGGTAATCTCTGTATGTTCTGTTTTTATTCTAAAGCAATCCAGGGTGCCCGGTCTGGATTGCTTCACCCTCCAGGTTCGCAATGACGGCCCGTAATGACGATGCGACAATTTGAATTGCACCCCTCCTCATAAGATTGCAACTTAGTTGCAGAATTTTTGTTGTACCTTTGCATTCGTATAAAAGAGAATTTCGCTTGAAAAGAAAAATATCCATATCATTCATTGCATTTGCTACCTTGTTGATACAAGCGCTTATGATTCTTCCTCACCATCACCACGAGGGGGTCTTTTGTGTGATTATGGAACACTGCGAACATACCGCCGATGAGCATACCGACCACAATGATGAACCGAAAGACACGGCACACGAAAAATCCTGTATTGCCGAATCCGACTACATTGCCTCTGAAATTCTGAAGGAAACAATTTACTCTGTCCTTTTTTTCCCCGGTGCTGATTTATTGCATTACAGCATTGACGATTTCGGTACCCAACCTGAATACGGGGAATATATTTCATTTTACCAATCCGCAACAACAAGCCGTATCCACGGCCTTCGTGCGCCCCCAGCTTTTCTTTTTTAAATTTCAGTCGTCATCCGGAGACGGAGACCGAAACAATCCCGTGTGCATAGGCTGGATTGCTTCACTTCTCGCAAAGAACGATGCGACAATTTGAAATGTTTCCTTTTTCACTTCAACTTTTAAAAACAAAAAAATGAAAACATATATAGCAACTATCTTTATTATAATAGCAGCATTGCTTAGCGGATGTCATTCGAATCAATCAACAAAAGATGCGCACGAACATGTGGACGGCGAAGAACATGAACATACTGAGGGAGACGGACATAATCACGGCAAAACTTCGGAGACAGGCCATTCCGACGAAATTGTTTTTACCCGGGCACAGGCCGAAGCCGTCGGACTGACGACCGAAACCGTTGCCCCCGGAACGTTCAGCCAGGTTATCAAAACAAGCGGGCAGATACAGGCCTCGCAAGGCGATGAAGTTACGATTGTAGCCACGTCCAACGGCATTGTATCGTTCGTCAACCCGTCGATTACCGAAGGAACGGCTGTGCATCCGGGCGAAGCCATCGTTACCGTATCAGCTAAAAACCTGCCGGAAGGCGACCCTGCCGCGAAAGCGAAAATTGCCTACGAAACCGCTCAAAAGGAGTTTCAACGCGCCGAAGGATTGGTGAAAGACAATATCATCTCCGCCAAGGAATACGAGCAAACCCGCCTGCGTTACGAAACGGCCAGAACAGCCTACGAAGCACAGGCTTCTGATATCACGGCAAGCGGTGTACAGGTTACATCGCCCATCCGGGGGTATATAAAAAACCGCCTGGTAAGCCAGGGCGACTACGTCGCGGTAGGGCAGGCCATCGCTACGGTGTCGCAAAACAAACGCCTGCAATTACGGGCGGAAGTTTCCGAAAACTATTTCAAATCCATCCGGAATATCAGCAGCGCCCATTTCAAAATGGCGTACGATAATACCCTGTATAAATTGTCCGACCTGAACGGTCGCCTGCTCTCGTTCGGCAAAGCCTCCGACGGGCAATCGTTCTACATCCCCGTAACGTTCGAATTTGATAATATCGGCGATATCATCCCCGGTTCGTTCACTGAAGTTTACCTCTTGTCGGCCGCGCAAAACGACGTGCTCTCCGTTCCCGTATCGGCTCTGACCGAAGAGCAGGGATTGTATTTCGTTTACCTACAATGGGACGAAGAGGAGTACAGAAAACAGGAAGTAAGGCTTGGACAGCATGACGGCGAAAGGGTAGAGATCCTTTCGGGGTTGAAAACAGGCGAAAAGGTAGTTACCCAAGGTGTCTATCAGGTGAAGCTGGCCGCCACTTCATCGGTAATGCCCGAAGGCCATAGTCATTAATCTCAATACGAAATCGTATGCTGAACAAGATAATAAAATTTTCGCTCAACAACCGCATGCTTGTTTTGGTAGCGTCTATCCTGTTGATGCTGGCGGGAACCTATACCGCATCCAATATGGAAGTAGATGTATTCCCCGACCTGAATGCCCCGACGGTGGTCGTGATGACCGAAGCCAAAGGAATGGCGCCCGAAGAAGTCGAACGCTTAGTTAGTTTTCCTGTGGAAACAGCGCTCAATGGCGCTACCGATGTGCGCCGTGTCCGTTCATCGTCCACCACAGGATTCTCCATCGTCTGGGTGGAATTTAACTGGGGGACGGACATTTACCGCGCCCGTCAGATCGTATCCGAAAAGCTGGCCGTAGTCAGAGACGCTTTGCCTTCCAATGTCGGTAATCCGACTTTAGGCCCCCAATCGTCTATCTTAGGCGAATTGATGATTATAGGACTGACAGCGGATAGCACTTCGTTGCAGGATTTACGCACCTTAGCCGACTGGACAATCCGCCCGCGCCTACTTTCTACAGGCGGTGTAGCGCAGGTGACTGTCCTGGGCGGTGAAATCAAGGAATATCAGATTCTGCTCAACCCCGAAAAGATGAAGCACTATGCCATAGGACTGGACGAAGTCATCAGCGCAGTAAGCGAAATGAATCAGAATGCGGCAGGTGGCGTTCTGTACGAGTATGGCAACGAATACATCATACGCGCTATCCTTTCGACCGATAAAATTCCGGCCCTGGGAAAAGCCGTGGTGAAGACGGTAAACGATATTCCTGTTCTGCTTGAGAATATTGCCGACGTGAAAATCGGAAACAAAGCACCCAGGCTGGGTCTCGCATCGGAACGCGGGAAAGCAGCTGTTTTGATGACCGTCACCAAACAACCTGCTACAAGCACCCTGGATTTGACGGATAAGCTCGATCAGTCGATTGCCGGGTTGCAACCCTCGCTTCCCGCCGATGTCAGACTGTCGTCCGACATATTTCGTCAAGCGCGTTTTATCGACAATTCCATCAGCAATGTACAAAAGTCCTTGTACGAAGGTGGTATTTTCGTCATCATCGTGCTGTTTGTTTTTCTGATGAATGTGCGCACCACCCTTATTTCGCTTATAACCATTCCGCTTTCGCTGGTCGCTTCCATTCTGGCTTTGAAACTGATGGGCTTAACTATCAATACGATGAGTCTGGGCGGTATGGCCATTGCCATCGGTTCGCTGGTGGATGATGCTATTGTGGATGTGGAAAACGTATTCAAGCGACTGCGGGAGAACCGGGAGAAGCCGAAAGAGGAACAACGGACCGTGATGTCTGTCGTATTCGATGCCTCAAAAGAAGTGCGTATGCCTATTCTGAACTCAACCCTCATCATTGTGGCAAGTTTTGTTCCCCTTTTCTTCCTTTCGGGCATGGAAGGCCGTATGTTAGCGCCGCTCGGCATCGCCTTTATTGTCGCCTTGTTTGCTTCTACCCTTGTTGCCCTGACCCTTACGCCCGTATTATGCAGCTACTTACTGGGCAAGCCGAGGAAAAACAGCGACAAACCCGAAAAAGAACCTTATGTAGTGCGGAAACTGAAAGGGGGGTATGAAAAGGCATTGAAGTGGACGCTCAACCACAGGAGATGGGTGCTTGGCACAACAGGCGCCGTGCTGGTAGCCACCCTTATCTGTTTCTTTACCTTGGGACGCAGCTTCCTCCCACCCTTCAACGAAGGGTCGTTCACCATCAATATCAGCACACTTCCCGGCATCTCCCTGGAAGAATCAGACAAAATGGGGCGGATAGCCGAAGATATTCTGCTTTCGATTCCCGAGATACAAACCGTAGGGCGCAAGACAGGCCGCGCCGAATTAGACGAACACGCGCTGGGCGTCAACGTATCGGAAATCGAAGCGCCGTTCGTACTCAGCAAACGCCCCAAAGACGAAGTACTGGCGGAAATGCGTGAGAGACTGAAAATATTACCCGGCGTCAATATCGAAATCGGACAACCCATCTCGCACCGTATCGACGCCATGTTGTCTGGTACAAGGGCTAATATCGCCATCAAATTGTTCGGAACCGATTTGAATAAAATGTTTACTATCGGTAATCAGATCAAAGCCTCGGTGCAGGATGTGGAAGGCATTGCAGACCTGAATGTGGAACAGCAGGTAGAACGTCCGCAGCTCAAGATAGAACCGAAACGTGAGCTATTGGCCAAATACGGCATCACGCTTCCCGAATTTGCCGAAATTGTAAACGTCATGCTGGCAGGCGAAGTGGTTTCACAAGTCTATGAAGACAATCGCGCATTCGACCTGACACTGAAAGTGAACGACGATAGCCGCGCCAGCGCCGAACGTATTGGAAATTTAATGGTGGACTCCAAAGGCCGGAAAATCCCATTGGGTAATATTGCCGATATCCGATCGGCCACAGGCCCCAACACGATAAACCGCGAAAATGTGGCGCGTAAGATCGTGATCTCGGCCAATGTGGCAGGACGCGATCTGAGAGGGGTTGTAACCGATATTCAGGAAATCGTAAACGAAACGATCAGTCTTCCCGAAGGCTACCATATTGAATACGGCGGACAGTTCGAGAGCGAACAGGCAGCTTCGCGCACGTTGCTCGTCACATCCGTATTCTCCATATTGGTGATATTCTTGTTGCTGTTCAACCAGTTCCGTAGTGTAACACAGTCGTTGGTTATCTTGCTCAATCTTCCCCTGGCGCTTATAGGCGGCGTGTTCACGTTGTTTTTCTCAAGCGGTATCATCAGTATTCCCGCCATTATCGGGTTTATCTCGCTTTTCGGTATCGCCACGCGCAACGGGATGTTGCTTATTTCGCGCTATAACGATTTGCAGAACGAAGGATTATCGGTGCGTGAGAGCGTGATGCACGGTTCGTCAGACCGTTTGAACCCGATTCTGATGACCGCCCTGACATCGGCGCTTGCTCTGATACCGCTTGCTCTGGGCGGCGAACTTCCCGGCAACGAAATTCAAAGCCCGATGGCGAAAGTCATTCTCGGCGGACTACTCACATCCACACTGCTTAATGCCTTTATCATCCCGGTTATGTACCTTATCACGAATAAGAAAATCGTGGAGGAAGAAGTAATCAGAGACAATGAAGTAACCCAATAAATAAGAGAACAGATATGAAAAAGACAGGAATTATTATCATGGCATTCCTGGCGCATGCCGCGCTGTATGCCCAAAACAATATAAGCTCCGTATTGGACTCGATTGAAAAAAACAATACCGGGCTGAAGGCACTCCGGGAAACTGCCGATGCACAGAAGCTGGAAAACCGGACAGGTATCTACCTGTCCGATCCCGAAGCAGGTTTCAACTACCTGTGGGGCAAAACCGGCGACATCGGTAACCGTACCGACATCGATATCAGACAAACATTCGACATCTCGACCATTACGGGTATGAAAAGCCGTCTTGCCGACGGCCGGAACAATCTGGTGGAATGGCAATACAAAGCCGACCGCATGAACATCCTGCTGGAAGCCAAGCAGTATTGCATCGAACTGATTTACTGCAATGCCCTGAAAAGCGAGCTGGATTTGCGTCTGCAACATGCCCAAACCATTGCCGGAGGCTATAAAGAGCGTTTGGATAGGGGCGACGCCAGCCGATTGGAATATAACAAGGTTCAACTGAACCTTGCCACCGTTCAGGGCGAAATATCGCGTGTGGAAGTAGAACGCGATGCTTTGTTGTCTCAACTGAAAAGCCTGAACGGCGGTGCAGACATTGTGTTGGACGACACGCAATATACACCCGCGCAACTGCCCCTGAATTTCGATGATTGGTACAGGCAAGCCGAAGAGAAGAATCCGGTATTGGCTTATGTGAAACAGGAGATCGAAGTTGGCAAACGTCAGGTCAATCTGAGCCGGTCGATGAACTGGCCGACTTTCTCGGCAGGATATATGAGCGAAAAAGTAATCGGGCAGCAATATCAGGGAATCACATTGGGCATTTCCATTCCCTTGTGGGAAAACAAAAACCGCGTGAAACAGGCAAAAGCAGCCGTAAGAGCGGCCGAATCGCGTGCAACGGACAGCAGGCTACAGTTTTACAGCCGGCTTCAAACCCTCTACAAGCGTGCCAACGGGCTCAGGCTCACCGCCGACAACTACCGCCAGGCCCTGGCTACAGTCAATAATACCCAGCTACTGAAAAAAGCGCTCGACACAGGCGAAATATCACTGTTGGATTATATTGTGGAAATCGGCTTGTATTATACCACCGTCAATCAGACGTTGGAAGCCGAACGCGATTATCAGAAAGCATTTGCCGAACTTTCGGCGGTGGAACTCTGATGTTAACACCCTGTGTTTAATCTCTCAGGCTAATTCGCTCAGTTCGAGCCAGCGCATGGTCTTGGCGTCGATTTCTTCAATCAGCCGGGCGATGCGCTTCGACTGGGAGAGCAGCTCGTCATTCGTCAGCAGTCCGCTGCTCATCGACGTTTCCAGCCCTGCCTTTTCTGTTTCCAGCTGGGGGATTTCGTTTTCCAGGGCTTCGAACTCACGACGCTCTGCAAAGGTGAGCTTCCGGTTTACAGGTCTGGAGGCTGCCCGCTGAGCCGGGGGATTTGTTTTTTCCCGGCGGGCAGCGGCTTCGGTTTCTTTCGCCAACTGATCCCCAGCCTCTTTCCATTCACGGTATTGAGTATAATTGCCGGGGAAATCTTTGATATCGGCATTGCCCCGGAAAACCAGCAGGTGGTCGATTACTTTGTCCATGAAATACCGGTCATGAGAAACGACAATGACGCAGCCCCTGAAATTGCAGAGATACTCTTCAAGTATGTTCAGTGTGATGATGTCGAGATCATTGGTTGGTTCGTCCAGGACTAAGAAATTGGGATTCCGCATCAGCACGGTGCACAGGTAAAGACGCCGCTTCTCGCCTCCGCTCAGTTTGCATACGTAATTATGTTGTTTCTCAGGAGGAAAAAGAAAATGATTGAGGAATTGCGAGACACCCAGCCTGCGTCCGTCGCCCATATCCACGTATTCGGCAATGTTTTGCACGACATCGATCACTTTCATCTGTTCGTCGAAAGCTAATCCTTCCTGGCTGTAATAGCCGAAGCGCACGGTTTCGCCTATATCAAAGTGTCCGCTGTCCGGGGGGATTTCTCCGGTGAGCATCCGGATAAAAGTAGATTTACCCGTTCCGTTATTCCCCGTAATCCCCATTTTCTCGTATCGGGCGAAGGTATAGCTGAAGTTTTCCACTATCCGTGTTTCGCCGAAACGTTTACTCACCTGCACGGCTTCAAATATTTTAGAGCCGATATACGACGACTTTATGTTCAGGTTTACGCCTGTTGTTTCCCGTCCTTGCCGGGCCTTTTTCTCCAGTTCGTAGAAGGCGTCTATGCGTGCTTTTGCTTTGGTTGCCCGGGCCTGTGGCTGGCGGCGCATCCATTCGAGTTCTTTGCGCAGCAGGTTGTTGGCCCGTTCGGTTTCCATGTTTTGCGCCTGTATCCGTTCCTGCCGTTTCTCCAGGTAATAGCTATAATTGCCTTTGTAGCGGAAAAGCTGCCTGCGGTCTATCTCCACAATCTCATTGCACACCCGGTCGAGGAAGTAACGGTCGTGTGTCACCATCAGGATACTGATATGCTGCCGGCTGAGATAGGCTTCCAGCCACTCGATCATTTCCAGGTCGAGGTGGTTGGTCGGCTCGTCGAGCAGGATGAGTTCGGGGTCTGTAACGAGCACATTTGCCAGCGCCATGCGTTTGAGTTGTCCACCGGAGAGTTCCTCTACTCTCTGTTCCGTATCCGTTATTTTCAGCTGGGTGAGGATTTGTTTTGCCTTCAGCTCGTTCCCGCCGGCATTTACTGCCTGCATGACAGTCAGTCCGGCAGGATACGCGGGCGACTGCTCCAGATAGCCTGTTCTTAAATCGTTGCGAAAGATCACCCTTCCGGCCTCGTAATCTTCCTTCCCGGCTATGATATTCAGCAGGGTCGTCTTTCCCGAACCGTTGGGAGCAATCAGTCCTATTTTTTCGCCTTGCGCCACTCCGAAGCTAAGGTCTTCCAGGAGCAGCAAATTACCAAAACTCTTCGTCAGTCCTTCAATCTGTAAATAACTTACCATATTCCGATCCATATGCGTGCAAAAGTACGTTTTTTTTACGCACGTTCGCGCTTCATCCGGCGGTCCTGACGGCGAAATTCCGTAGCGCTCATCCCCGTTGCGTTCTTAAAGAAACGGCTGAACGAAGCATGGTCTTCGAAACCCAGCTGGAATCCAATCTCTTTTGAGGACTTCGAGGTGTAGTAAAGTAGCCGTTCCGCCTCGGCAATGATGCGGTTATGGATTATTTTGATGGCCGAGGGCTGGTGGTAATACGAAAGAATATTGGCCAGCGTCTTCGCCGATTTATGAAGGATATCGGCATACTCCTGCACCTGTTTCTTCTCCCTGAAATGTTCGTCCACCAGTGCATAAAACTTACGCATAATCTCGAAACGCATACATCGCTGGGGAAGCACGCCGTGTTTGTTACGCGCCAGGCGGCAACAAAGGATAATGGCACGCTTGAGTATGATACGGAGCATCTCGTCCTGCATAGAGTCATGGATCGCCACTTCTTCCAGAAAGAGTTCCGTCAGACGATCGAGTTTGAGAGCCTCCTCATCATTGACACGGAAACTGATGATATTCTGCGAACCGTTAAAAAGCAGTCCGTTGCAAAACACTTCGCTGTCGTGATCAATGATATGATAGAAGCGGTTGTTGAACAACATGACCCGGTAGCGCCCATTGATCTCCCCCAGTTTCAGGTGATGCAGGTACGAGAGCGAAACAATCTCCCCCGCATGGAAGGTGAGATGTTGGTGATTAATCACAAGTTCGACTTCCCCTTCATATATCCAGATAAATTTGTAAAGGGTTTTGTCACGCAGCAATTCTACGTCTTTTTCAAGCGTATCACACAGAATAAGCTTGCTTTTCATTTTAGGATTTTCATACACAAACTTCATGGTTGCAGTTTATTAAATTCGACCCTAAAAGTAGCGCTTTATTTTATTCAGACAATTTTATTCTTACTATAAATTATATCTTTGCACGAAACTAAGTAAATCAATATGTCAATAGTCTTCAGAGGCATTACCGTAGCAGACAAAGCAGCTATCACCTCTTTCACCATGAAGAGTCCTTTTCAGAATTGCGATTTTTCTTTTGCCAATATGTGCAGCTGGCGTTTTCTTTACAAGAGCGAATATGCCATTGCCGGTCATTTTCTGCTGATCCGTTTCCGGATAGAAGGCAATGAGCGGCCTGTATATATGTGTCCGGTAGGCGAGGGAGACATCACTCATGCCATCTCCCTGATCGAGGAAGATTCCCTCCGGTATGGACATCCCCTCTGGATACTGGGAGTCACTCCCGAAGGGAAAAAACAGCTTGAAGAGGCTTTCCCCGGCGGGTTCCGCTTTATCAACGACCGGGATTATTATGATTATATCTATCTGAAGGACGATTTAATCAGGCTTTCCGGGAAGAAATACCAATCCAAGCGAAACCATATCAATAAATTTGTAAAACAATACAGGTACGAATACAGACCCATCACCCCGGAATTAGTCTCCGAATGTCTGACCCTTGAGTGTAAATGGTACAAAGCCAATCGTACAGACGACGATGAGGAAGAGCTAAGCTATGAACGACGCTCGCTGACATTCGCCCTCCAACATGCCACAGAGCTCGGACTGATGGGAGGAGCGATCTGTGTGGACGGGCAAATCGTAGCGTTTTCATTCGGCGCTCCCATCAACAACAATACTTTCGGCGTGCACGTAGAAAAAGGCGATATCTCGTATGACGGAGTGTATAGTGTGATGAACTACGAGTTTGCCTTGCATATCCCAGACCAGTACCTCTACGTAAACCGGGAAGAAGATTTAGGTATCCCCGGCCTGCGGCAGGCCAAACAATCATACCGCCCGGCCATCCTGCTGGAAAAGAACACAGCAATAAAAAAACTAAAAACAAATATGAATAACGAAAGGCAACCCACAAACAGCAGTTTTGTGCTGTATCAAGACGACAACGCCTAAAATAAATGTGACGACAATGGAAAACGAATTACATTTATTAGGAGGAAAAACAGAGTACAAGGCAGACTATGCCCCCGAAGTACTCGAAGTATTCACGAATAAACATCCCGGAAATGATTATTGGGTGCGCTTCAACTGCCCCGAATTTACCAGCCTTTGCCCCATTACAGGCCAGCCCGACTTTGCCTGCATCCGGATTGATTATATCCCCGACAGAAAGATGGTGGAGAGTAAGAGCCTCAAACTCTACCTCTTCAGCTTCCGCAATCATGGCGCGTTTCACGAAGATTGTGTGAATATAATCATGAAAGACCTGATCCGCCTGATGGAGCCGAAATATATCGAAGTAACCGGCTTGTTCACCCCACGCGGAGGTATCAGTATTCACCCCTATTGCAACTACGGAAAGCCCGGTACAACCTACGAAACGCTGGCCGGACAACGGCTTTTCACCCATAATTATCCTGAGCATTGAACCCGCCCACCCATCTCATCGCCCTCGCTGCCGCATGGAGCGAACGTCTGCAGGCTATCGACTACAACAGCCTCCCTGTCAGCGATTATAACAAGCGTTACATCGCTGCCATGAAGCCGGCGCTGGGTTATTATATGGAGATATACGCCCGCTGTCTTCGACAGGGTATCCGCGCCCTGGGAACCGAACCTCGCGCTATCACCCTGATTGATTATGGAGGGGGAAGCGGCTTCCTCAGCATACTGGCCAAAGAGGCGGGATGCGGACAAGTCATTTACATCGACATCAACCCGCTCTCGGTCGAAACCGCCGGAGTACTGAAACAACAAACCGGAACAGGGCCTGATATCCTGCTGACAGGAGACTCCCCAACCCTCGCTGCTTACTGCCACACACACGGAATCGTACCCCAGCTGCTGATTGCTACCGACCTGATCGAACATATCTACAAGCCGGCGGACTTCTTCGCCGACCTGTGTACGATAAATCAGGCGATGCAACTGGTCTTCACCACCGCCTCCACCCCTTTCAACCCCTTGGTCAGGAGGCGCCTGCATCGTTTCATGAGGGGATGCGAATCGGGTGATTTGGTTTCGCCCAACTACCTCAGCCGGCGTGAAGCGTTTATCCGGCAGCATTACCCCCGTTTCTCCGCAGAGCAGGTTAACGCATGGAGCCGGCATACGCGGGGAATGACCTATGCCGACATACGCAAGGCCATCGACACCGGACAGCTTCCTTCTCTCCTTCCGGCAGGTAAGTACAATACCTGCGACCCGGAAACCGGCAACTGGGCCGAGCGCATCCTGCCCATGCGGACATACCGCTCCCTGCTGGCGCCTTACGGCTATCACCTATCTGTAGGAAAAGGCTTTTATAATGAGCGCCGCCGCCGGCTGCTGCCGTCCATCGCCTGCCGGCTGCTGAACGTCGTGATCCGTTGCAGCGGGTATGCCGGGCTTTTCCTGAGTCCTTTCCTTATCCTCTGGTGCAGGCCTTCAGGCAAAAAGCATGATCATCAGCTGGGCAGTGATCACCCGGAGAAACATTGAGAGTGGATAGACCGTAGCATAAGCAACCGAAGGCTCATCGCCCTCGACGGTGGTATTGGCATAATTGAGCGCCATGGGGTTTGCCATACTGCCGCAGAGCATACCTGCATTGGCAGCATAGCTGGTCTTGTGAAAAGCCGATGCCGCAAAGCCGACAATCAGGACGGGGAGCATGGTCAGCACGAAGCCTGTTCCGACCCAGAGCAAGCCCTCGGCGCAGAAGACCGTTTCAAAGAAATGGGCGCCCGAAGCAATCCCCAGACCTGCCAGATAAATCACAATCCCGAACTGCCGTATCATCAGGTTCGCACTCTGCGTGGTATAAGTCGTTACATGGAAACGGGGGCCGAAAGCGCCCATCAGGATACCCACAATAATAGGCCCGCCGGCAATGCCCAGCCTGACGGGTACCGACATACCCGGAATATAAACAGGCAGGCAGCCCAGTAACAAACCCAGGGTAATACCCGAAAAAACAGCAAACAGATTGGGACTTGTCAGACGTTTCACTTCGTCGCCCAGTATCCGGCCTACGTTGTTCACGGCAGGCGCTTCGCCGACAATCGTCAGCCGGTCGCCAATCTGCAGGTGCAAGCTGGGCGAAGCCAGCAGGTCGATGCCGGCACGGTTCACACGGGTAATATTGATCCCATATAGGTTGCGCAGGCGGAGCGCACCCAGCCTCACTCCGTTAATCCTGCTGCGGGTCACGACGATACGCCTCGACACCAGATGGCTGTCGATGGCATTCCAGTCGATGTCTTCCTTGTTCCAATCGACGTCTTCCTGTTCTCCGAAAAGGATTCTGATATTTTCCACATCGGTCGTTTCCGAAATGACCAGCAGGTGGTCGCCTTGCTGCAGGCAGGTATCGGAAGTAGGGATGACCACCTTCCCTTCGCGCCAGAGGCGCGAAATAACGAAATGTTTCCCGTTCAGTTGCATGACCTCTTTTATGTTTTTACCGAATATGGCAGGATTTATTACCTGAAATTCTGCGACATTGGGTTTGGGCGTCTTCTGTTCCTTGCGCACCGTTTCGTTCTTCCGGAAGGAGCGGCGCAGCAGCTCAATGGCCAGGATCACCCCCAGCACGCCTAAGGGATAAGTCACCGCACAGCCCAGAGCCATGCCGGTAATGCCTTTCGTATTCTCCGGTTCTATCTGCAGCAAAGCCTGCTGCGCCGCCCCCAGCATGGGAGTATTGGTCACAGCACCCGAAAGCAACCCCATCATTGCAGGAACGGAGATGCCTGTAACCCAATGCAAAACCGGAACCAGGAGCAAGCCGAGGAAAATAACGCCCAGCGCCATGAGATTCAGCTTCATTCCCCCCTTTTTCAGCGAAGAAAAGAAAGCAGGCCCCAGCTGCAGACCCAGCGTATAAACAAACAAGATCAGCCCGAAGTTCTGTGCAAAAGCCAGCATAGGCTCCTCTATCCCCATTCCCCAATGGCCGGCCAGGATACCGGCAAAGAATACAAACGTGATTCCCAGGGATATGCCCCCTATCTTAATCCGCCCCAGACACAAGCCTACAGCCGATACAAGCCCTATTACAACAATTGCCTCAACCGCGGCAGAAGCCGCCAAAGCATCCAACCATTCCTTCATTAACTTCTCTGATAATTATATTCATCTTTCATCGTGAAATGCGCCCCAAAGATAAGATAAATCCGATAAACGGATACATTCCGAATGGCCGGCAGTGCCCGTCACTGCGAGGTACGAAGCAATCCAGGCCGGGGGCACCCTGGAATGCACCCAATACATGTTTTATATAGTCGTATCTTTGCGATGTAAAATAAATGGGCAAGTTTATAAGGGATTTGTCATGAATTTAGAAAATATATAATAATAAGTTTATTATGACACGATTAAAAATTTTATTGACTGTGAGTATTAGTTTTTTTACTCTTTTGATGGTGGTTGGATGTAAAGATAGCGAGAACAAAGATTGGACGGAAGAAGTTTTAATGACAGTTGCCTCTGAATTTGTAGATTATCACCCAATTGAAAGTAATGGCATAGCCTCTGACGGTTTACATATTAAAGAGGATAACATTAGTTATTGGATTAAAATTCCATTGGATGCTATTGAGGGCTTTAATTACGAAGTTGGATATGAATACAGGTTGAAAGTCTTAAAGACACATTTGGCTAATCCTCCTGCTGATGGTTCT
>JAISZA010000050.1 GCA_031269535.1 Tannerellaceae bacterium | reverse complement strand
ACACGAAAAGTTTCCGTCAATATAAAAAATAAGATGGTAGTGGAGGTATTGGATAAAGTGTTTGCAGGTGAAAACATCGGATATACGATAGATGATAAACATATTATATTGTATAAAAGTGACGATTCAAATCTTGTTCCGCAGGTAAGCCAACAAACCGGAAGAATAATCACCGGAATAGTGACTGACGCGAATGCTGAACCTATTATTGGTGCAAATGTGATAGAAAAAGGAACCAACAATGGAACCATTACCGATATAGATGGTAAATTTTCTTTAAACATATTGCAGAATAGTGTATTACAAATCTCTTATATCGGATATCTGGGACAAGAAATACCCGTACGGAATCAAACAAATGTGCGGATTGTATTGAAAGAAAATTTGCAGACTCTGGATGAAATCGTAGTAGTAGGATATGGAATAGCACAGAAGAAAGACCTGACAGGCTCTATCTCGCAAGTACAGTCGGATGATTTACAGAATCTTGCCATCTCAAGAGTTGATCAGGCTTTGAGTGGAAAATTAGCTGGGGTACAAGTTGTATCAACTACCGGAGAGCCGGGGGCTGCTCCATTGATTAGAATCAGAGGAGTAGGAAGTATATCCGCAGGAACAGAACCCTTGTATGTGATAGATGGATTTCCGGGAGATAATATTCAAATGATAAACCCCAACGATATTGAAACCATAGACATCTTAAAAGATGCTTCTGCAACAGCAATTTATGGCTCAAGAGGAGCAAATGGAGTTGTGATAATCACTACTAAAAGAGGCAAAGAAGGGAAAAACAAAATTAATTTGAACGTATATTACGGCTGGCAAAAAGTTTTGAAAACTCCGGAATTTCTAACTAAAGAAGAACAAGCATGGTATTATTATGATGGAATAAAAAACCAGAATCTGGATGCTAACAGAGACATTAACGGAAATCCGTTAGTGGATTGGTTTTACCAGGTTCCGCAAACAATCATGGATGTAATTAACGGTACAAACAAGTACAATACCGATGCGTATGATGAAATATTTCAGACTGCGCCACAGCAAAGTTATAACCTGTCAACTCTGGGAGGTACGAATAAATTAAGATATGCTGTGAGCGGCGAGTATATGGCACAGGATGGGATTATCATAACGAATAATTTCAGGAGATATTCATTAAGAGCAAATTTAGACTCGCAATTATCGGAAAGAATAGCTGTTAAATTTAATATTAACTCTGTTTATTCCACCGGTAAGAATATTTTGGCTTCGGGTGGAGCTGCTGAATCCGAAGGTATTCTTGGAGCCGCGACTACATGGTTAAAATGGTATCCCTTGTACAACGAAGACGGAACTTATTACAGTGGATTCGGACAGGATGCAACAAATAATGTATGGAATCCTGTGGCGCAAGCCTATGAAATAATAAGAAGAAATGAGCAATATAGAACGTTGGCAAATTTGAATACAGAGTTTGAAATAACAAATAATATCAAATTGAATATAATGGCAGGAATTAGTACATCTAATCGACACTATTATTCATTTATACCTAAGTTGGATGTTTTTAATAATACGGCAGATGGAACCGACGAACGGTCGAACAATTTAAATTGGATAACCGAATCAACTTTAAATTACCAGAAAAGTATTAATAATATACATAATGTTTCAGGCTTGATTGGATATACAACACAGAAGCAAGAAAATAATTCTAATTATATCCGAAGTCGAAGCTATCCCAATAATCTGGTTTATACATTGAATGCGGTAAGTAATGATATTTATCAGGGAAATTCTGATGAAAGCGAGTGGTCGTTAATCTCTTATCTGGCAAGGATAAATTATAATTATAATTCCAAATATTATATTACTACTTCTATCCGGTCGGATGGTTCTTCCCGCTTTGGGAGGGAAAAGAAATATGGATATTTCCCCTCAGCCGCATTAGCATGGAGAGTGTCGGAAGAAGAATTCATAAAAGAAATAAGCCTGATCAGTAATCTGAAAATTCGTGCCAGTTATGGTGAAACAGGGAATAATAATATTGGTAATTACGCACATTTGGCAACTGTAGGATACGAATCTTATGTCTTTGGTAATACTGCGATTGGAGGAGTTTCCCCATCCAATATTGAAAATGCATTGCTAACCTGGGAAAAACAAAGTTCATTAAATTTCGGATTAGATGCCAGCTTGTTCGATAACCGGATTAATCTGACAGTTGATTATTTCAGAACAAAAAACTACGAATTACTACTCAATGTTTATGTCCCGCAAATTACCGGATTTAATACTTCGCTTCAAAATATTGGAGAAGTTGAAAATAGCGGTTGGGAGTTTACTTTAAATACGCTAAATTTTTCCGGTGTATTTGAATGGAATACTGATTTTAACATCTCCGCTTTTAAAAATAAAGTCCTGAAATTAGGACCGGAGGGAGCTCCTATTATAAGCACGAATCATATCACTCAAATTGGTCAGCCGATGGGTATGTTTTACGGGTATATAACAGATGGCATCTTTATGAATCAGGTGGAACTGGATGCCGGGCCTATCTGGGCGCCAGGTACCTCAGACAGATCGCATGTTGGTGACGTAAGATTCAAAGACGTCAGTGGTCCGGAAGGCATCCCTGACGGCATTATCAATACGTATGACCGGGCTATTATGGGAAGTCCTTATCCCGATTTTTATTATGGAATGATTAATAGCTTTTCTTATAAAAATATTGGATTGAGTTTTTCTATTCAAGGTTCCTATGGAAATAAAGTGTTTAACACCAGCGATACTCAAATGTACACGAGAGCCCGCTATAAACAATACGCTGTCGTAAAAAATTATTGGAAGTCGGAATCGGAACCGGGCGATGGTGAAAGTCCACGTCCGAATAATCTTCCGACAGGAGGGGTGAGACAAAAATCAACCCGGTACCTGGATGATGGGTCGTATCTGAAAATAAATAATATCAATCTTAGTTATACATTCCCCACTCGAATGATTGAAAAGTTAAGTTTGAGTTCGTTGAGGATATACCTGACAGCCACGAATCCATTTATAATTACAAAATTCAGAGATTTTAATCCGGAGGTCAGTAGTAGTACAAATCCATTGACACCCGGACAGATGAATTATAACTATCCGATTGCAAAGAGTTTAATTATGGGGATAAATGTATCATTTTAATACTGTATTGTTATGAAAAAAATAGTAAATATAATAATATCCATATATTTGTTAATGCCATCCTGTTCAAATGATTTTATTGATTTGATCCCGACATCTACGGTAAGTGTGGATATTTTGTACAAAACAGATAAAGATTTTGCCGATGCTATAACGGCTACTTACAACACGATTCAAAGTCAGTATCAAAGTTTTTATATCTTTGGAGATATCAGGGCCGATGATTCATGGGAACAGATATATAAAAACAACAGCCAATCCTATTCCGACCTATTTACTACAACAAGTAGTGATGGATTGATGAATTCTACCTGGCAGAACTATTATCAGGCGATTTTCCGTGCCAATACTGTATTATCTAAAATTGAAAATGTGGATGAGGCAACGGTTCCCAATAAAAAACGCTATATAGGAGAAACACGTTTTCTGAGAGCTTTGGCTTATTTTGACTTGGTGCGGATTTTTGGAGATGTACCAGCTGTTACTACTCCGGTTACAATTCAGGAATCATATCACATACCGAGAGAGCCTGTCGAGAATATTTATACAAATATAATCATACCGGATTTTTCGGCTGCGGAAAACGCATTACCTGAGAATTATTCGGGAAGAGATGCAGGAAGGCCAACTAATGGAGCTGCAAAAGCTCTGCTGGGACGAGTGTATCTGACGAAAGGCGATTTCCACAATGCGGAAAGTAAACTGAAAGAGCTAACAACAATGGGCTATAGCTTACTCCCTGACTATGCAGATTTGTTTGACTATTCTAAATCCGAACATCATAGCGAATACATATTCGATATTGAATACGAATCGGGAATGGGAGAAGGGAGTAGTTATACGATCGCCTTTTTACCTAATTCTACTGAAATGTCTCAATCTTTCGGAATCGTCGGAGCAGGAGAAGAGCATAATAATCCCACCCAATCTTTGGTGGATTTATTTGCTCCCAATGATTTAAGAAAAGAAATAACCATAGGTATTCCGGGTGGTTATTACATCTCAGATTCAGTTTTTCGCCCATTACCGACCAGTACGAACCAGACCTATACAAAAAAATATATTGTCAGTTCTCCGGTTCGGAGCGACAGTAAGGCGAACTGGAAGGTGATTCGCTATGCCGATGTATTGCTGATGTATGCGGAATCATTAAATGAAAACGGAAAACCTCATGAAGCCATTCCTTTTTTGAATGAAGTACGTACCAGAGCAGGATTAGAAGCTTATCCTGCGACGATGACCCAATCGGAAACACGAGATGCCATTTTTCTTGAGAGGAGGTTGGAATTATCGTTTGAGGGAGTCAGGTGGTTTGACCTGATAAGAACGGGGCAGGCGTATAATGTAATGAAAGATGTTGGGATGATGCCCTATATGACTGTTTTCCCAATCCCGTTAAGTCAGGTTCAACTAATAAATGATCCGGCAATATTAGCGCAAAATCCTGGATATGATTAATATTGTCATCAACTTATCCTAACACAATAAATCATTATAAAGTTCATAACATCAAAAACAATGGGAATTGAAAAAACAAATTCAGATAAGAGCCGCAGAAGTTTTTTAAAAAGAGCTACCGCAGCAACTTTGTCGCTGGCCGGTAGCAACCGGATTGTTGCGGCTATGGCGAACGATACTTCCTCTCAGCCGGTAGAGGAGGAAACTCCCTGGTATCGCAGGATTACTCGTTGGGGACAAACAAATATAACTGAAAAAGATCCGGTCATTTATGATATTAACTGGTGGCGTAATCATTGGAGAAAGACACATGTGCAGGGCGTTATTATTAATGCAGGAGGTATTGTGGCTTATTATCCAACTAAAATACCTCTTCATTATCAGGCTAAGTATCTGCAAGGGCGTGATCTTTTTGGAGATTTATGCCGTGCGGCTCATGAAGATGGCTTAGTCGTTTTTGCCCGGATGGACTCCAATCGGGCCAATGAAGATTTCTATAAAGCTCACCCCGATTGGTTTGCTATCGACGCGAACAAAAAACCATACCGGACAGAAGACCTGTATATTACTTGTGTCAACAGCCCGTATTACAAAGAGCATATTCCGGCTATCCTTACCGAAATATCAAACCTTTACCATCCCGAAGGTTTCACGGACAATAGCTGGAGCGGACTGGGACGCAATTCCATCTGTTATTGCGAAAATTGCAGAAAAAGTTTCCGGGAGAAAACAGGAAAAGAACTTCCTGGGAAAAAAAACTGGGACGACCCGGTCTATCGTCAATGGATAAGATGGAATTATGATCAGCGATTGGAAATATGGGATTTGAATAACAAAACAACCCAAGCGGCGGGAGGCCCGGATTGTATCTGGTCGGGAATGAACAGCGGCTCCATCAGCGGGCAGTCGAATAGTTTTCGTGACTTCAAAGAAATATGTAAAAGAGCAGATATCATTATGCTCGACCACCAGTCGAGAAATGACGCTTCCGGATTCCAGAACTTGTCGGATACAGGCAAAATCATCCATGGATTGCTTGGATGGAATAAACTAATCCCCAATAGCATGGCCATGTATCAGGCAGGAAGACCTACATTTCGTGTTTCTTCCAAACCCGAACAGGAAGCGCATCTGTGGATGCTGGAGGGCTTCGCCGGCGGGATTCAGCCCTGGTGGCATCATATAGCGGCTTACCATGAAGACCGCCGGATGTATCATACAGCGGAACCCATATTCAAGTGGTATAAAGCGAATGAAGAGTTTTTAATTAATAGGGAACCTATCGGAACCGTCGGGGTGGTATGGTCGCAGGATAATACGGATTTCTACGGACGTGACGAAGCCGAAATGAAAGTTAATCTGCCATGGCGGGGCATTATCCAGGCGCTTATCCGGGCCAGGATTCCTTATCAACCGGTTCATATAGATCATGTAGGCCGTGATGCTTCAATATTTAATTTGTTAATACTCCCAAACGTGGGAAGTATGACGAGCGAACAGGCGGCCGGCGTGAAACGATTTGTGGAAAAAGGAGGAAATTTATTTGCCACAGGCGAAACATCCTTGTATAACGAAGACGGAGAATCACTGAAGGATTACGCCTTAAGTGATCTGTTCATAACGCATGCCATCGCAAAAGATAAAAAGGAAAATGTGTATAATCTGTCCCGTACGTATCATACGTACCTGAGACTGAATCCCGAAATGCGCAGTATGGTGTATGGGCCGCAAACAGGTACCGAACCTGCGATAGCGGATGAACGTCATGCGATATTAAAAGGCTTTGAACTAACCGATATTTACCCTTTTGGTGGTATGCTTACACCATTAAAAACAGAACCGAATGCCAAGGTCTTGATGACTTTTATCCCGGAGTTCCCCATCTATCCTCCGGAAACAGCGTGGATGCGGGAACCAAAGACGGATATTCCCGGACTTGTCGTGCATACGCGCCCCAATGGTAGTCGGATTGTCTTTATGCCAGCAGATATAGACAGACAGTTCGGACGCCATAATTTGCCGGATCACGGGAATCTGCTCTCCAATATCATACGGTGGGCGGCGAAAGATGACTTCCCGCTGTCGGTCGCCGGCCCCGGATTGATAGATTGCAATATGTACAGGCAACCGGGGAAGGTCATTCTCCACCTTGTTAATCTCACAAGTGCGGCTACCTGGAGGGCGTCGCTGGATGAATTCATCCCGGTTGGCCCTATCACCGTAAAAGTCAGACTGCCCCAAGACGTGAGAGGCGACTTCCCCAGCCTCTTAGTTAGCGGGCAAAGAATCGTTGCAGAAACGGAAGGGGGATGGTGTAAATTCCAACTGGCTTCCGTCTTAAATCACGAAGTGGTGGTACTTACTTAATACAGGATGACACCATGTATAGGGGAAAAATAAATGGATTGTTTGTCTTCTTTCTCACAACTACGATGTTCGTGAGTGCTCAAACGGGCGATCTTCGGCTCCTTGACTGGGAGCCGAAAGCCCGGTTGGTTGTAAAGGAAACGAAGATAATCAAACCGAAATATCCGGTGATAGACATCCACAATCACTTAAGAGACCTCAGCAGGGCAGCTTATTATCTGGAAGAGATGGATAAGGCCGGCGTATGGATATGTGTCGGATTGGATGGACTATCGGAAAAGGACGCTTATAAGGAACATCTGAAGGTGTCACACGGACTTTCCAAAGAAAGGTTTCATATCTATTTCGCACCGGATTTCAGCCGGATAGATGAACCGGACTTTGGAAGGAAGGAAGCGGAAAAACTGGAGGAAGCCGTGAAAATAGGTATCCGAGGCTTACAAATATACAAAGCATTGGGATTGACTCTAAGAGACAAAAGCGGTAAACTGATATCCATTGATGACCCTCGGATTGACCCGGTATGGGCCAAATGTGGAGAATTGGGCATCCCTGTCATGATCCATTCGTCAGACCCCAAAGCTTTTCATGATGGAGCGGTGGACCGTTACAATGAACGGTACGAGGAATTAACGCAAAATCCTGCGTGGGCATATTTTGGTACGGATGTCCCTCTCAAAGAAGAACTGCTGGAGCAAAGAAACAGAGTCATAGCGAGGCATCCGAATACCATTTTCATAGGAGCTCATATGGCTAATCTTTCAGAAGACCTTGGGCGCGTATCCCTGTGGCTGGAAAAATATCCCAATTTGTATGTGGATATAGACGCCCGGATTGCCGAATTAGGACGACAGCCCTATACAGCAAGAAAATTTATGATACAGCATCAGGATCGGATACTCTTCGGTACGGATACTTATCCCAATGCTGAAGCATATCGGATGCATTACCGCTTCCTGGAAACCGACGACGAATACTTCGACCCTGCCCCGGCTCATAAATTTCAAGGTCGGTGGATGATTCACGGATTGCATTTACCCGACGAGGTGCTTGAAAAAATATACAATAAAAATGCACTTGGAATAATGAATATGTTTAAAGATATATGAGAAAAGTAATTATTGCAATAGATTCTTTTAAAGGATGCTTGACCTCTATAGAAGCAGGACAGGCGGCAAAAGAAGGGGTGGCATGTGTTTTCCCGGACTGTGAAATATTCTTACTTCCTGTTGCTGATGGAGGAGAGGGAATTTTAGATGCCCTTTTGTCTACTATGAAGGGGAAATATATACAGGTAACGGCACACGATCCGCTGATGAATCCGGTACAGGCGATATATGGTATATCTGGTGGTGCCAAAACAGCATTGATTGAAATGGCCTCTGTCAGTGGACTACCTTTAGTGCCTGCCAACAAGAGAAACCCGATGCTGACTACTTCTTTTGGAACAGGCGAATTGATTAAAGATGCCTTGAAACGAGGATGCCGTGATTTTATTATTGGAATAGGAGGCAGCGCGACAAACGACGCAGGCCTGGGCATGCTCCAGGCCTTAGGTTTTCGTTTCCTTGATAAAAACGGGAATGCTTTGGGAGTGGGAGGAAAAATACTGATAGAAGTAGCCTCGATCGATACTTCCTCTGCATATCCGGCTTTGAAAGAAGCCTGGTTTATAGTTGCCTGCGATGTGCATAACCCGTTTTATGGCCCCAATGGAGCGGCTCATATTTATGCCCGTCAGAAGGGAGCCGACGATAATATGATAGAGGAATTGGATGCCGGAATGCGCTCTTTGGCCAATATAATACGGCAAACAACAGGAAAAGATATAGCCACTTATCCCGGAACCGGAGCTGCCGGAGGTATGGGAGGAGGTTGCCTCGCTTTCCTGAACGCAACCTTAAAACCGGGAATAAAACTTTTGCTCGATACACTTTGTTTTGAAGAGAAAATAAGGAATGCAGACTTGATTATTACCGGAGAAGGAAGAGCAGATAGGCAAACGGCTATGGGTAAACTGCCTTTCGGTATATTGAAAGAAGCAGAGAAACAGCATATTCCTGTTGTGGTCATAGCTGGAAGCATAGAGGATGTAACATGGTTGAATGAGGCCGGGTTTCGGAGCGTTTTTACCATCACCCCCGGTCCCGTTTCTCCGGAAAAGGCTATGGAGCCTGGATTTGCAAAAGCGAACATAAAAAGATTGGTTAGCCAGCTATGCTACATTATATATACATTCAAATCCACATAATTAATAACTAATGACAGCTATCGGTGCGATGATTGGCTTATTAGTGGCAATCATTCTGATTCTCAGAAAGTACAATGCCGCTTACAGCCTCATATTGGGAGCCGTCGCCGGAGGCTTGGCGGGAGGACTCTCTTTGTCCGAAACGGTCTCCTTTATGATTGAAGGGGCGAAAGACATCAGTCCGGCGATTCTTCGTATCCTTACTGCCGGCGTATTGTCGGGAGTGTTGATAAAAACAGGGGCGGCTTCACGTATCGCGCTTACCATTATACAGACACTGGGCGAGCGTAAATCAACGATCGCTTTGGTATTATCTACCTTCTTGTTGACGGCAATCGGCGTTTTCATTGACGTAGCCGTCATCACTGTGGCTCCCATTACTCTGGCTATCGGCAAAAAGATGAATTATTCCAGGATGACCTTACTCTTAGCCATGATTGGAGGAGGGAAATGCGGGAATATCATTTCTCCGAATCCGAATACCATTATTGCTGCCGAGAATTTCAATGCCGCTTTGTCGTCGGTGATGTATGTCAATCTCATTCCGGCACTGATAGGGCTGCTGTTTTCTGTTTGGTTAGTCAAGCGATTTCCTTTTAAAGGAGAATGGGTTACGGAATCGTTGGATGAGGCAGAAGAGGCCGGTCCGCTCCCGTCCTTTGCAGGCAGCATGGCCGGGCCGCTGGTCGCTATCCTCCTGCTGGCGCTTCGTCCTGTTTGTGGGATTGTGATAGACCCTTTGATAGCCTTGCCCGCCGGTGGCTTGACAGGGATTCTTCTAATGCGGCGCTGCCGACAGCTTCGAATCAGCTTGGCCTACGGATTGGAGAAAATGTTGCTTGTTGCCGTCTTGCTGATAGGAACCGGTACGATCGCCGGAATCATCAAACATTCTACGCTGAAAGATGGGTTGTTGGTCGCATTAAACGGTCTGTCGTTAGATGAGTCGTTTATTGCGCCGGTTGCCGGAGCATTGATGTCGGCCGTAACGGCTTCTACTACGGCCGGTGCCACCCTGGCTTCCGCTTCGTTTGCCGACGTCATCCTGGCGGCCGGGATTCCTGCCGTATGGGGAGCGGCGATGGTCAATTCGGGGGCTACGATTTTAGACCACCTCCCTCATGGTTCATTCTTCCACGCCACAGCAGGCGCGGTAGATATGAAACTGAAAGAACGGCTGAGATTAATAGGATACGAATCCCTGATAGGCGCCGTGCTTGCTATGCTTACCTTTTCAGGATACCAACTTCTTTTCCTTTTTTAGCCCATAGACTTTCGACGAAAAATCCTTCACTCCCTCACGGAGGGTATAAGCAGCTGAACGACATAAAGTTAAGGTGTGAAGGATAAAACTCCCGTCCTTCACGCATTAATAATTTGTCACCCAAAGGCTTATACCCTTTGTGAGGGAGTGAAGGATTTTTCGTTAAAAGTCTATGGGGGAAAAGATTGCTTTGTTAACAGGAAAGACCTACCTTTGTCTGATAAAATAAGTGATGAAAGTGATGAAAAAGAATGTCGCCATTGTAAAATACAATGCAGGGAATATAGGCTCGGTGGATTATGCCTTGAAGCGTCTGGGAGTTACACCTGTCGTTACGGCGGATGAGGAAGTGCTGAAGCAGGCCGGTAAGGTGATTTTCCCCGGAGTGGGAGAAGCGCATACGACTATGAAACATCTGAAAGCGCAGGGGTTAGACCGGATTATATGCGGACTCCGGCAACCGGTTCTGGGTATTTGTCTGGGGATGCAGCTGATGTGCCGCTTCTCCGAAGAAGGAGCCGTAGATTGCCTGAATATCTTCGATAGTGATGTGAAGCGGTTCTGTCCACAGAAACACGAAGACAAAGTGCCGCATATCGGATGGAATACCCTGAGGGAGGTAAAGGGGCCTCTTTTTGCCGGCGAGCTGGAGACGCAGTTTGTGTATTTTGTCCATAGTTACTACGTACCGGTTAATCATTGTACGGTCGCTACGACAGACTATATCCTCCCTTTCAGCGCGGCTTTGCAAAAAGATAATTTCTATGCGACACAGTTTCATCCCGAAAAGAGCGGAAGCGTGGGAGAGATGGTATTGAGAAACTTCTTAACTCTGTAACGGGGTATGATCGAACTGATTCCTGCTATTGACCTGATCGACGGTAAATGTGTACGCCTGACCCAGGGCGATTACGATACAAAAAAAATATACAACGAAGACCCGCTGGAAGTAGCTAAGCAATTCGAAGACTACGGCATACGGCGCCTCCATCTGGTCGATCTCGACGGCGCGCGTGCCGGGCGCATCATCCACTACCGGGTGCTGGAACGCCTGGCCACGAGAACATCGCTGAAAATAGACTTCGGCGGAGGCCTGAAAAGGGAAGAAGACCTGACGATTGCTTTCGGAAGCGGGGCACAGATGGTGACCGGAGGAAGCATCGCCGTGAAAGAACCCGATACGTTTGCCTCCTGGATCACTAAATTCGGAAGCGAACGAATCATTCTCGGAGCAGATGCGAAAGCCGGGAAGATAGCCGTAAACGGCTGGGAAGAGACGACGGAACAGGAGCTGATACCTTTTATACAGGCGTATCACGAGAAGGGGATCACGAAAGTAATCAGTACCGATATCGGGCGCGACGGGATGCTGCAAGGCCCCTCCACAGCCCTGTACCGGGAGATACGCAAGGCTATTCCCTACATATATATTATAGCAAGCGGAGGCGTGTCGTCGGTCGGAGATATTGAACAACTGGAAGAAGCAGCCGTGCAGGCGGTCATCTTCGGAAAAGCATTCTACGAAGGACGCATCCGGCTGAGAGATTTACTTCGTTTCACGGATAAACAAGATTGAATGATGCTGGCTAAACGAATCGTTCCCTGTCTGGATATCAAAGACGGCATGACCGTCAAAGGGGTGAACTTTGTCAACTTCCGCGATGCCGGCGACCCGGTAGAGCTGGGAGCGCGATACAGCCGCGAAGGAGCCGACGAATTGGTGTATCTGGATATCACCGCTTCGCACGAAGGACGTAAAACGTTTACCGATCTGGTCGGAAAAGTAGCGGCCAGGCTCAGTATTCCCTTTACGGTAGGCGGAGGTATCCATGAATTGAGAGATGTGGACAGGTTGCTCAGCGCCGGGGCGGATAAAGTCTCCGTCAATTCGGCAGCCCTGCGCAATCCCCGGCTGATCGAAGAGATAGCGCTTCACTTCGGCAGCCAGGTATGTGTGGTCGCTATCGACGCCAATTACGAAAACAACGACTGGCTCTGCTATCTGAACGGAGGACGGATTCCTGCGGATAAACACCTGTTTCAGTGGGCAGCGGAGGCCGAAGAACGAGGCGCCGGTGAAATTCTTTTTACCAGTATGACGCACGACGGTGTAAAAGACGGATACGCCAATGAAGCCCTTTCGGCCCTGGCCGAAAGGCTGCACATCCCCGTCATTGCCTCGGGAGGAGCAGGGAAGAAAGAGCATTTCAGGGATACCTTCCTGCAGGGAAAAGCCGATGCTGCATTGGCCGCCAGCGTATTCCATTTCGGAGAAATCAGCATTGCCGGCTTAAAAACGTATCTGGCAAATGAAGGAATTAATATACGTATCCCCCCTCCTGAGCGGATGACTCAGGGAGGAGGGGAGACCAATTGATAAGGATATGAAATTAGATTTTGAAAAGACGGGCGGATTGCTTCCCGCCATTATCCAGGATGATAAAACCGGAAAGGTACTGATGCTGGGCTTTATGAACGAAGAAGCGTTCGGGAAAACGAAAGAGAGCGGGAACGTAACGTTCTTCAGCCGCTCGAAGAACCGGCTATGGATGAAAGGAGAAACAAGCGGGAATACCCTGCAGGTAGTCAATATACTGGTCGACTGCGATAGCGATACACTGCTGATCAAAGCCCGCCCCGCCGGCCCCGTCTGTCATACAGGAGACGATACCTGTTTCGGCGAGACAAACAGGCCCGACGATATCTGTTTCCTGAAACACCTGCAGAATGTGATTGAGAAACGCCGGCAGGAAATGCCGGAAGGCTCCTATACCACGACTTTATTTTTGAAAGGCGTCAACCGTATGGCGCAGAAAGTAGGAGAAGAAGCCGTAGAGACGGTGATAGAAGCAACAAACGGGACAGAAGAAGGCTTCATCTACGAAGCCTCCGACCTGATGTATCATCTTATCGTACTGCTTACCAGCAAAGGACTCCGCATCGAAGACCTCTGCCGCGAATTAATGAAAAGGCATAAAGGATAAACGTATGGAAAACAAACCTCTGCTACTCCGATTGGAGAATATCGAAATCAGCCGAGACGAGAATGTCGTCCTACGCGAGGCCTCACTGAGGCTCCATAACGGGGAGTTTGTGTACGTGATCGGTAAGGTGGGCTCAGGGAAAAGCAGCCTGCTGAAATCCCTGTATTGCGAAATACCCATCCAGTATGGCAAGGCACGCCTGATGGATTATGATCTCCGCCGGATAAAATGCAAAGATATCCCGTTTCTGCGCAGGAAACTGGGTATCGTTTTCCAGGATTTCCAGTTACTGACCGACCGCACGGTGGATAACAATCTGGAGTTTGTCCTGCGGGCTACCGGCTGGACCGAAAAAGACAAGATAGAGATGCGTATAGCCGATGTGCTCACCCAGGTAGGGATGCAGAAGAAAGGCTATAAAAGACCTCACGAATTATCGGGAGGCGAACAGCAACGCATCGTCATCGCCCGCGCCCTGCTGAACGAACCCCAGCTGATACTGGCCGATGAACCGACCGGACATTTAGACCCGGAGACCGGCGCTCAGATCGTACAACTCCTGCATGACATCTGCCACAGCGGAACAGCCGTCATCATGGCAACCCACAACTATAATATGGTACGCGACTTCCCCGCCCGCGTAGTCAAATGCGAAAACGGATATTTAAGCGACATACAGGAATAAGCGCATAGAACTGATTTTTTTATGTAACTTTGCAATGCTTTTGATGTAATAAGGAACTATTAATAAAAAAAGAAAATGAAAGTCTTAAAGTTTGGCGGTACTTCGGTAGGTTCGGCACAGCGAATGAAAGACGTTGCGAAACTGATTACGGGAGGCGACCGCAATATCGTTGTTTTATCAGCCATGTCGGGAACCACGAATTCATTAGTCGAGATCACGGAATACTTATACAAAAGAAATCCCGACGGAGCCAGCGAAATAATCAATAAACTCGCCATTAAGTATTACGAACACGTAGAAGAACTCTATCAGACCTCTGAATACAAACAGAGAGCCAAAGAACTGATAGCTTATCATTTCGATTATATCCGGACATTCACCAAAGACCTCTTCACCTTGTTTGAAGAACGGGTGGTGCTTGCACAGGGAGAACTGATATCCACCGGAATGATGAATCTTTACCTGAATGAACAGGGGATTCACTCCGTGATACTGCCCGCTCTCGATTATATGCGCACCGATAAGAACGCAGAACCCGACCCTGCCTATATCAAGGAGAAACTACATCACCTGCTGAACGAATACAAGGATGCCGCCTTGTATATCACTCAGGGATATATCTGCCGGAATGCGTACGGCGAAACAGACAACCTCCAGAGAGGCGGCAGTGATTATACGGCCTCCCTGATCGGAGCTGCCATACATGCCGAAGAAGTACAGATATGGACAGACATCGACGGGATGCACAATAACGATCCCCGCTTTGTGGAAAACACTTCGCCCGTACGCCATCTACATTTCGAAGAAGCTGCCGAGCTGGCCTATTTCGGAGCGAAGATACTGCATCCTACCTGCATCTTGCCGGCCAAACTGAATAATATCCCGGTCCGCCTGCTCAATACCTTGCAGCCCGACGCCCGGGGAACCCTCATATCCAACACGACCGAGAAAGGAAAAATAAAAGCCGTAGCTGCTAAAGACCATATCACCGCTATCAAAATTAAAAGCGGGCGTATGCTCCTGGCTACGGGATTCCTCCGCAAAGTATTCGAGATATTTGAAAACTACCAGACACCCATCGACATGGTGACCACTTCCGAAGTAGGCCTGTCGTGTACGATAGATAACCGCAAACGCTTAGACGAGATCGTAGATGACCTGAAGAAGTTCGGTACCGTAAGCGTCGATAGCGATATGGTGATTATCTGCGTCGTAGGTGATATGGAATGGGAAAACATCGGATTCGAAGCCCGCATCATCAGTGCGCTGAAAGACATTCCCGTACGGATGATCTCCTATGGCGGAAGCAATTACAACGTATCCCTGCTGGTGAAAGCAGCCGACAAAAAAAGAGCCTTGCAGGCTTTGAGTAATTATTTGTTCAATAACGAATCCGTATGCTGAAAGGAACATTCCCCCTGGAAAAATTAAAGGCGCTCCCAACGCCTTTTTATTACTATAACATTGAACTACTGAAAGAGACATTAAATATAGTCAAGACGGAGGCCGGAAAATACAACTACCAGGTACATTATGCTGTAAAAGCAAATGCCAATCCCCGCATCCTCTCGGTCATCGCCGGAAGCGGACTGGGAGCGGACTGCGTAAGCGGAGGCGAGATAGAGGCCTCGCTGAAAGCAGGCTTCCCGGCAGATAAGATTGTCTTTGCCGGAGTAGGAAAAGCCGATTGGGAGATAGAAACGGGCCTGGATAACGATATCTCCTGTTTCAATGTCGAATCGGCTGCCGAGTTGCGTATAATCAATGAGATAGCAGTGGCCAAAGGAAAGGTGGCCCCCATTGCCCTCCGTATCAATCCGGAAGTAGATGCACATACCCATGCCAAGATTACGACCGGTATGAAGGAGAACAAGTTTGGTATTAATCTGGGGCAACTCAGTCAGGTGCTCGACATTCTGTTGCAGATGAGTCATGTCAGGCTGACAGGGATTCATTTTCATATCGGATCACAGATTACCGACCTCTCGTCGTTTCAGGCGCTGGCTATCCGCTCGAATGAGATACAGGAAGAACTGGAAGCGCGGGGCATCCGTGTGGAGAATCTGAACTTCGGAGGAGGTCTGGGCATCGACTATTACCACCCCAATCATTTGCCTGTCGCAACATTCGACAATTACTTCGCCGTCATCCACCGCTTACTGAAACTACGCGAAGGACAGCAGGTACATTTCGAGCCGGGACGCTCCATCGTGGCGCAATGCGGAAGCCTTCTGTCGAAAGTCTTGTATGTAAAAGAAGGCGAAACGAAGCAGTTCGTTATTTTAGACGCAGGCTTTACGGAACTGATCCGCCCTGCCATGTACGACGCCTACCACCGGATTGAGAATCTGTCGAGCGACGAAGCCGTAGAGGTATATGACGTAGTAGGCCCCATCTGTGAATCCTCAGACGTATTCGGTAAAGAAGTGGAACTGAACCGGACCCGGCGGGGCGACCTTCTGGCACTGCGCTCTGCCGGCGCTTACGGCGAGGTGATGGCATCGCAGTATAACTGCCGGAAATTACCCGCCTCCTGCTTTTCAGACACTATCTAATAAATTAAGACACGGTAAAATACCAAAGTAGTATGGAATATTTTGTGTTCACTATCGCTGAATTGCTCCTGCTGGGGGCTACTATTGCGCTGTTCGTTATCCAGTTTCTTTATTATCAGATTACTTATTTACGTCCGTACAGAAAGATGTGGCATCAGAACAAACTCCCGAAACAAGATGAGCAACCACCGGTTTCAATCATTGTCTATGCCAATAATGAGTCTTTTAACTTAAAGGAAAATCTGCCTCCGCTCCTCAGCCAGGATTACCCGGCATACGAAGTCATCGTTATCAACGACGGCTCTACAGACGAAAGCGATAATGTGCTGAAGCTATTCGAAAACGAATACCCCAATCTGTATCATACGTTCATCCCCCAGGAATCCAAATACCTGAGCCGGCGCAAACTTTCGCTTATGATAGGCATAAAAGCCGCCCGATACGACATCCTGTTTTTCATAGAAGCCAAATGCCGCCCGCTGACCAACAAATGGCTGGCTGCTATGGCCGGCAATTATACTCCTCAGACCATGATAGTGCTGGGTTTCTGCGCGTATAGGGCGTCGAAAGGCTTTTTCCATAAATTGGTTTCGTACGACAACCTGCTCTCCGGCCTGCAATACATTTCGGCTACCATGATAAACCGTCCTTACAGTGGCGACGGCAGGAATCTTTCGTACCGGAAATCCCTTTTCTACGAACAGGCAGGATACAAACACTCATTAAATCTGCATGCCGGCGACGACGACCTCTTCGTCAACGAATCGGCTACCGGCGAAAACACACGGGTGGAATACGCTCCCGACAGTCTTACCGAGATGAGACCTTTTGAGTGTTTTGCCGACTGGAAAGAGATGAAAGTCTCACGCATCGCTACCCGGAAACATTTCAAAGGAAACCGCCTCGCGTTCTACCGGATGGAGAACCTGAGCGCGACGTTCTTTCTGCTGGCTGTCACTGCCTCGGTCGTAACAGGCCTGTCCGGTTATAACCCTTTAACGGCCGGTATCGCTCTCCTGCTCTACTTATTGTTATATGTAGAGAAAGCGGTTGTCCTGCAGAAACTATCCGTACTCCTGCAACAACGCCCCTTTACAGGCTGGCTCCCTTTCCTTGAGATAGCTCATTTATTCACCGACTTTTATATCCATATCTTCCGTTTCTTCCATCGGAAACGCGATTATACGTTCACTATCGGGGGGAAATAGTATAAACTTCTCTGAGGACGATCGTGGCGCTGTGGATGTCTCCGGTGATGGGAGGATTTAATTTCGAAAGGGATAGTTCGGTTTCTGTTATCCGGGGGAAGTGATTTTTCAGTGAGCGAAGGATTCTTCCGGCGACATGTTCTATCAGGCAGGAAGGGATATCCATCTCCTTTTTTACAAGAGAATAGACTGTCGCATAGTTTATTGTGTCATTCAGGTCATCGGTATGGAGGGCGGCCTCCAAAGGCGCTGTGACAGAGAGATTAACTAAAAAATTATTTCCGACACATTTTTCCTGAGGTAATATGCCGTGATATGCATAAAATTTCATATCTTTCAACACTATTTTGCTTATCATATTTTAGGATAATTAAGAGGTAAAAGTAAGGAAAGAGACTTAGACTGCAAAAATATAATTTTATATTTGCAAACTATCTCAAAAAAATATATACGATAATAATTATATGAAAATTAAGTTTAAAGAAGAAGCTCCTTCTAACGGATTACATAACATACTGGCTGTAGGAACAACCGTAAGGGGTGATATTATAACTGACGGGGATTTTCGCTTGAACGGAAGAGTGGAAGGTAATATTAATTGTGCCGCAAAAATAGTCATAGGGCCTAAAGGCCATATCGACGGGGATATTGTATCGGTCAACGCCGAAATATTCGGAACGGTTGTCGGGAGTATCCGTACCAGTGGAGCGTTAGTATTGAAGGCTTCGTCTATTGTTACCGGCGACATCTATACGACAACGCTTGAAATAGAGCCGAATGCTAAATTCAGCGGTATCTGTAATATGTCGGCCGATATTAAAGAATAACAGGAAGGTGGGCAGGCGCACGTCCGTTGTTTTTTATTAAACAAATTATTCTATCATTAAACGTATCCGCTTTCAGCAATTCTTCAATTGTTATGTGCATGCGATAACGCCAATAATGAGCCGCATGGGCAGGGATATTGATTCGCTCGGCGCTGTAATCTTCCCGTTTCAGCGCCTCGTCTGTGGCAAGCCAGTCCTGCAGCGGAATGATCACCAGCATGGCGGGCGAACCCAGGTGGTTTGCAATGATTTGCTCAGCTATGCGGGCCGTACATTCGGCAGGTGCCTCACCGGGCAGTTGCAATACCTGGTTATAATACCGCTCGGTCTTTTCGCGGTCTTCTTTCCACCAGTTCCTGAGGGGCGGCATATCGTGTGTAGAGGTAGTACAAACGGAAAGGTAGGGTAAATGAGGCAGATAAGCAAACTCGCGCTCAGGCGTCTTCGACATGCGCTCTATTTCAAGACTGAGAATCTGTAATTTGTTCATCACTTCGGGTACGGAGTCCGGTATCATGCCCAAATCTTCGCCACATACCAGCATCTGTGTAGAGACAATCAGGGGAGCCAACCGTTTATAAGCCTGCTCTTTCCAGAAATCATTATGCCTCCGGTAAAAGAAGTCCCAATACAGATAGTCGAACGCATAACGGTCGGCATTACTCAATTCGCGGTATAGAAACGATTGAGATGCCGAGATGCGCGGATGAAAGCGTTTCTTCTGATAGGGATCGCGCACGAATAAGACCTCATTGGCTATATAGAGCAGGCCGCTCTTTATCTGCTGTGAGGCCTTGTCGGTTCTTCCGGCAAAAACCGTTCCGATCTTTGCCTGCGTATCACAGAAAGGCTTTAAAACAAAATGACGGGAAGAGGATTGCAGCAGGTAAGTGTCTTCGGCCTCATGAGCATATTCGCCAAACAGTCCGGGAAAGTGCTGACAGTGGATATGGGGCGTGGTAAAACGACTCTCGTTGAAAGAAAGTCCATACTGCTCAATTTCTTCTTTCGACAAGGGAAGGGCCGGGTTAAAATGCCCGCACAGACCTTCGGTATAATCCAGGGGGATTTCCCAGATACGGAAAAAGCCCAGGATATGGTCGATACGAAAGCAGTCGAAATAATCGCTCAATTTGGCAAACCGCTTTTTCCACCACCTATACCGGTCTTTTTCCATCACCTCCCAGTTATAAGTAGGAAACATCCAGTTCTGCCCGCTGACGGAGAAATCATCGGGCGGAGCTCCGGCCTGTCCATTCATATTAAAACACTGAGGAGCAGTCCATACCTCTACGCTGTTGCGATTGACTCCAATGGGTAAATCACCTTTCAGCACGATTCCGTTTTTACGCGCGTAATCGGAAACAGCCTTAAACTGCTTATGCAGGACAAACTGCAAAAAGAAAGAGAAGGCTATTCCAGGCCATGCTTCGCTCCCGCGGCTACAGAGCTTCTGAACGCGCGCCTTGTTGTACACGGCATCGCTTCCCCATTTCGGGAAATCAGTTGTCTGGTACTTATCGCGGAAGTAAGCGTACGCAGCGTATGGAACCAACCATTCTTCGTTTCCGGAAAAGAACTCCCTGAACTCATCCGTTTCCAGCCACTGCTCTCCTTCCTGCTCAAAGAAGGCGCGGCAATATGCGGTTTTGCAGGCTACTACTCTCTCGTAATCAATCTCTCCGAGGCTATTGAGTTCGTTTTGCTTTTCAGCGAAGACAGCTGCCAGCCGCACATCTTTCAGGACTCCCATCCACGGGAGGCTGATATACATCGGATGCAGGGCGTAAATGGAAATGGCGCTGTAAGGATACGAATCGGTCCATGTACAGGTGGCAGTCGTATCGTTCACCGGCAATACTTGTATCAGCCGCTGGCCGGTTTTTTTTACCCAGTCGATAAACAAACGCAAGTCAGCCAGATCGCCTACTCCGAAACTATTTTCCGAACGCAGAGAAAAGACAGGAATAACCGAACCGGCGCATCTCCAGGGCGGCAGATTCTCCCGGAAATAAAGGCCTGAGACATACGTTGTTTCTCCTTTTTCCTGAGCGGGGAGATCCAATGTACGGTTTTCCCCGGATTCCCAATATACCGGTTCACGGGTATCGGTATCCCATACAATGAACTTATATTCCAGCGGATAACGGATTTCTCCGGCATCCAGGTCGATATGCCATTCGGGAAATGTATCACAGCTAAGGATCAAGGCTTTTCCAGGGTTCCAGTTGCCAATACATTCCTGATTTCCTGTTATGGCCAGGCATTGATTTTTTTCCACGCGGGGCGCCGATATTTTAACCGACAGTTTTTTCCCGCTTCGGATGGCCCGCTCATAAGTGTTACACGGGTGGGCAAACAAGCTTTTAGTAAAAGCGGAAGAATAAAAAGCGATGTTTGCGGGACGTGTCTGCCAGTAATCATATAATGTATAGGTATGGGATTGTTTTTCCAGTGTAATCCGATGATTCTTTTCCCATTCTTCAAATACCTGCTGGTCGTTTACTCTGAGAAAGTAACGATATTCGACAAGCTCTGTGTCTGGCGCCACCCCGATAGAGAGTATCCAGTTTCCTTCGCCGGCATAATCCATTTCTTTGGCAAGCGCTGTTTCCCACATGCCAAGCTCAGGGATTGAGCCGACGATACATATTTTTTGCCCCCAGATGGTATGAAAATTTATATGAAAAGAAAGCTTCATTTTTATCTGATTTAGTTACACTGCAAATGTATTAAAAAAGGCTGAACTTTTGCAAGTTCAGCCTTTCCGGTATGCTGTATTTCATTTATTATCCACATTTGGAGGCGCCACAATTTGTGCAAATCAGACAGCCTTCCTGGTAGGTCAGCGATTCGTTTCCGCAATTCGTACATTTATCGCCTTTGACAGTCGTCCCGTTGGGAAGGTATTTCTTCAGGGCGCGTTCCACACCGTTTTTCCAGGTATTGATGGATTCATTATCCAATTCCATGCCTTGTACTAATTTAATCACCTGGTCGATCGGCATGGCATAACGGAGCACGCCGGAAATCAATTTGGCATAGTTCCAGAACTCCGGGTTGAATTTACCGTCCAACCCTTCGATAGTCATTTTGAATCCGCGCTTGTTTTTGAACTGGAAATCGTAATGCTTGTTCCCGTCGTCGTCGTAGCTTTTTATAATTGTCCCTTTGGACACATTCTTGGGGAGCATCAGCCCCTCGTCGTCGTCGGCCAGACCGGTAAATATTTCGTAAGGGCGTCCGTTGAGCAGTCCGACAAAGGCAATCCATTTTTCGCGGTTATTCTGGAATTTCACGACCTCCGCCTCCAGTTCACGCGGACGTTTGGCAACAATCACGGGAGGTTCCAGACAGATACGGTCGTCTTTTTTCTTTTCGGTCGGCAGTAAGATCCCTGAGCGGCAGCCTTCGCGATAGACCGTACAGCCTTTGCATCCACATTTCCAGGCCTCTATATAAAGTTTGTTTACCAATTCTTCCGAAACATCATTAGGCAGATTGATGGTTACGCTGATGGAATGATCCACCCATTTCTGGATACGTCCCTGCATCCTTACCTTCCGGAGCCAGTCCACATCATTGGAAGTAGCTTTGTAATAGGGCGAACTTGCTACTAAGGCATCGACTTCTTCCTGCGTATATCTTTTGGAAGTCGAATGGCCGTTGGCCAGCATCCATGTTACGAATTTATGATGGAAAACGATGTATTCTTCGAAAGCGTCGCCTGTTTCATCGACAAAATCAACCCGTGCAGAGGCGTCGTTGGGATTTACTTTCCTCCGGCGCTTATATACAGGCAGAAAGACCGGTTCGATGCCGGAAGTGGTTTGTGTCATCAGGCTGGTTGTACCCGTAGGGGCAATAGTCAGACAGGCAATGTTGCGACGCCCGTAAGCGACCATATCGTTATACAGTTCGGGGTCGGCTTCTTTCAGGCGGTTGATAAACGGATTCGTCTCCTCTCGTCCGGCATCATACACTTCGAATGCGCCCCGCTCTTTTGCCATTGTAACCGAGGAGCGATAAGCGGCCAGGGCCAATGTTTTCTGAACATTCTCTGCGCAGGCTGTGGCTTCATCCGTTCCATAACGCAGGTTCAGAGCTGCCAGCATATCCCCTTCCGCTGTAATACCTACGCCGGTACGCCGTCCCATCAATGTCTTTTTTTGTATTTTTTCCCAGAGGTATCGTTCTGTTTTTCTCACTTCTATTGACTCCGGGTCGGAATCTATCTTTTCCAGTATTTTTTCTATTTTTTCGGATTCGAGGTCGATGATATCGTCCATGATGCGTTGTGCCAGGGCAGCGTGTTTTCTGAATAGTTCGTAGTCGAAAGAAGCTTCCGGGGTAAAAGGCTTGACAACATACGAATAGAGGTTGATTGCCAGCAGGCGGCAGCTATCGTAGGGGCAAAGTGGGATTTCCCCGCAAGGGTTAGTCGAAACGGTATGGAATCCCAAGTCGGCATACGAATCGGGAACGGATTCTTTGATGATGGTATCCCAGAAAAGAACACCGGGCTCGGCTGACTGCCAGGCATTGTGGATGATTTTTTTCCAGAGGGCGGTGGCCTCTATTTGTTTTACGGTTGTCGGATTGGGGGAATCTATCGGGTATTGCTGTGTATAACTTGTGCCGTTTATCACAGCATTCATAAATTCGTCGTCAATTCTCACCGACACATTGGCGCCGGTGACTTTCCCTTCCTGCATCTTGGCATTGATAAACGATTCCGAGTCAGGATGCTTAACAGAGACACTCAGCATCAGGGCGCCCCTCCGGCCATCTTGTGCAACCTCTCGCGTCGAATTGGAATAACGCTCCATGAAAGGCACCAGTCCGGTCGAGGTAAGCGCTGAGTTCTTTACGGGAGAGCCTTTGGGCCGTATATGCGATAAATCGTGCCCGACCCCTCCACGGCGCTTCATCAATTGAACCTGCTCTTCATCTATGCGGATAATGGCTCCATAGGAATCGGCATTCCCCTCAAGCCCGATCACAAAACAGTTGGATAAAGAAGCAATCTGAAAGTTATTCCCGATTCCGGTCATAGGGCTCCCCTGAGGAACGATATACCTGAAATGGTCAAACAGGTTGAAAAGTTCCTTTTCCGACAAGGGGTTCGGATACTTTTTCTCAATACGTGCAATTTCTTTTGCCAAACGGTGATGCATGTCTTTGGGAGATTTTTCGTATATATTACCAAATGCGTCCTTCAGTGCATATTTATTAACCCATACTTTTGCGGCCAATTCGTCACCGGTAAAATAGTCTAATGAAGCGCTGAAGGCTTCATCGAAGGTATAATTTTTCTGATCCACTATGTGTTGTTTTTAATTATACTGCAAGTTTAGTAATAGTTTATTTATTATCCAAATTATATAATGATAAAATTCGACTTAGTGAAAAGTTTTCCGAAATATGGCAAATAATATTTGATACTCATAAAGTTATTGATTTGTGAAATATATAAAGTTTCCATTTTGGAAAACTTCAGAAAAACAGAAATAACAAAAAGGGCAACCCCCATACGAAGTCGCCCTTTTCAACAAAAAGAATAGAATATTCAGTTTTTTAATTTAGTCTCGATTTCTTCTACAATCGCATGAAGCGCTCTGTCGATTTCGAGTTGGTCTTTTATCGTCCGGCAAGCGTGTAACACGGTAGAATGATCTCTTTTCCCTACTACTTTCCCGATATGTGAAAGAGAACAATTGGTGTATTTTTTTGACAGATACATTGTCAGCTGGCGGGCTTGTACAATCTCCCGTTTACGCGAATGTGTCTGAACAGCCGATAGTTCCAGGTTCAGGCAGGTGCAAACTACTTCCAGAATCATCTGTATGGATATCTGCTTTTTCTCCAGCCGTATCGCCTGGCTAATGACCCGTTTGGCCAAAGCCATATCTATCTCGCGGTTATTAATTACGGAATTAGCCATCAGGGAGACAAGAACCCCTTCCAGGTCGCGTATATTTTCCGTCACATTATCTGCAATAAAATCAATGACTTCATCTGAAATAGAAATACCGTCATGGCTGACCTTGCTCTTTAATATCTTCTTCCGAAGCTCCGGATCCGGGCGTGACAATTCGGCTATCAGCCCCCACTTCAGCCTTGTAATCAGACGTTCTTCCATTCCCTGCATATCCACCGGCGGCTTGTCGCAGGTTAATATCAACTGTTTATTCAAATGGTGCAGGTGATTGAAAATATGAAAAAAGGTCATCTGCGTTTTATCCATCCCTATCATTTCCTGGATATCATCCAATATCAGCACATCCAGATTCTGGTAAAAATAAAGAAAGTCATTGATTGCATTTTTACGAATGGCATCTGTGAACTGGACGCGAAACAGGTGAGACGATACATATAATACTTTCTTTTCCGGATACAGTTCCCGTATCCGTGTCCCTATGGCATGGCAGAGATGGGTCTTACCAACTCCCGAAGGTCCGTAGATAAACAAAGGATTAAATGTTGTCCTCCCCGGGTTCTGTGTTACGGATTCGCCCGCAACACGTACAAAGCGGTTGCTTTTGCCCTCAAAATAATTATCAAAATTGTATTTGGGGTTTAACTGGGAATCCAGGTCTTGCGCAACCGGCTGAACAAAAGGGCCCGGAGCTTTGTTCGCATCCTTCGGGACAATCTTTTTTACGGTAACCGATCCGCTTTCGGCAGGATAATCAACCGTACCGCCGGTTGTTTTGTCCACCATGACCCGGTAATTGAGCACCGTACCGCCCCCCATTATCCGATCGATGGTAACTTTAAGAACGTTGACGTATTTTTCTTCCAGATATTCGTAAAAAAACTGGCTGGGTACCTGAATCGTAAATTTACTGTTTTCATAGGACAAGGGAATAATTGGTTTGAACCATGTTTTAAAAGCAGCTTCGGGGACGATATCTTTGATAACGTCCAGGCACTGATTCCACAATATTTGATAATTCGTCTGCATAGTATAAACTCCTATATTTTGTCCCTACAAAGGTTGAAATTATATCCAAATAAAAAAACACAAGATTAATTTGGAAATTACGAATTTGATTATTTGTTTAAGAATCAATCTATTGATAGGCCCTTCCCGGCTTGGTATTGCCAGGGGAGAAAAATCCTTATTACAAGGCATTTCCTGCCCCTCTCTCTCAAGGGGGAGAAAAATCAACTTTTTTTTATGCCTTTTTTAGTCGTTTACTCTAAAGGGATTAAGGACGACAAAAAAATTATTCTCTCCGGGCCTTAAGATGGAATGATTCTAAATAAATAGGAGTTCTCTACACTGAAAATTTTTCAGAACAACGAAAAATGAACGTAGCGTTTGGGGTTTTCCCTGAGGTCCAGGAGGAGTTTCGAAGCATGATCCATCGTGCCATTTATGTTGTAATAGAGCGAGTTATCATTCAGCAACAGCCCTAAGCTATTATCTCTGGAACCGAATTTATCGGTAGCAAGTTTCAGGTTTGCAAGGGTTTCATTCACACTTCTGACAGTGGTTTGCAGGTCTAAACTTTTCAGGTCTTCGCTAAGCCCGGAGAAGTTATGGCTTACTGTTTTCAGGTCGGAAATAATCAGTGGGACGTCTTCGTTCAACAACCGGTTGAGCTGGCGGCTGGATGTTTCCAGGCTGCCGGTTGTTTTTTCAATATGCTCCAGCGACTGCGAAAGGGCGGGGTGGTTGACCAATGTCTGTAGCCCGCTCAATATCGAATCTATCTTAGGCAACAGGCCTTCCAGGGCCGGCAGGATGTTGTCTTGTACTGCGCCTATCATATCTTCTCCCATTCGTCCTTCCAGTATTTCGCCTGATTTCATATACTCAGCGGTGTACTTATTCAGGTGGAGATGCAATTCGGCTCCTCCCAGAAAGCTCCTGACTATCACCACATAGCTTCCCTTATTTATTCTCATCTCCTCATCCAGGCTTATCTCTACCTTTATTTTATCCATAGTGCTGTAATCATAGCGGATGCTCCTTACAAGCCCTACTTTGAAACCTTCCACAAACACAGGGCTTGAGATTGTCACATCTTTCACATTATCGAATGAAACGAAGTACAGGTTAGAGGGTTTAAACAGGTTAATCCCTTTCAGGTAATTTATGCCCATATACAAGAGAGAGAGAGCGGCAATGGTAATAATTCCTATTTTAGCTTCTTTGGTAAATCTTTTTTTCATCTTGATTGTTTTTTTTTGCACATTTTATTTCATCTTTTTTCCGTCTTTAAAGGCTATGATAAAAGCGTCTTTAAAATCTTTCTGTATTTTTTTACATGTAGCTTTTATGGATGCCAGGTCAGACGATTCACCATAAGTATATTTATAGAGTCCGTTTTCTTCGTAAAAACCTACGTTTTTATATCCCTTAAACTGTCTGGAGTTGGCCGGGAGCTTTTTTTTCGAGGTAAGAATTTGTATTTTATATATCACCGCTTTCTTCGATGGTTCTGCTGCCGGTGAAGTTGTTTCCGGAGCGGAGGAGGCAGCAGCAGATGGCTTCCGGGTAGTCTCCGCCTTTGTCTCATTCTTCTTCGAAGGGGTTTTTGAGCTGTCGGTAGCTGCATTTTGTTTTACATAATATTTATGTATATACACCCGAAAAGCCTCATAGATGGCTTTGGCCAATTTGTTTTGCCCATCGACCGATTTCATATAACGCTCTTCCTCCCCGTTTGTGATAAAGCCCAGCTCTATCAAAACGCCCGGCATACCGGTTTTGCGGAGCACCAGCAGTCCGGCCTGTTTCACGCCACGGTCGTTCCGTTTGGCTCCTTTAAAAGATTTCTGTATCTCGGAAGCGAATTGGATACTCTGTTCCATGTGACCATTCTGCATAAAACCAAATATGATATACGACTCAGAAGAATTAGGGTCGAAGTTTTCGTATTTCTGCTGGTAATTCTCTTCCAGCAAGATAGCCGAGTTTTCGCGCTTAGCCACTTCCAGATTTTCATCGCTGCTTGCCAGCCCCAGAATGAATGTTTCTGTCCCGGAGATATGCCTCGCTTTTTCTATGGCATTGGCATGGATAGAGATAAACAGGTCGGCTTTACTGCGGTTAGCGATGTTTGCCCGCTCATCTAATCCGATAAAGCGGTCTGTCTTACGGGTATAGATTACTTTTATATTGTCATGGTTTTCCGATATCAGATTGCCTAATTTCAGGGCTACCGAAAGGTTGATCACTTTTTCATTAATCAGGCTTCCCCTGGCTCCAGGGTCTTTTCCTCCATGTCCGGCATCAATCACAAGGATAAAATCCTTCTCCTCTGCCCGTAAGGCGGGCAGCAGCAAAAGCAAAATTACCATCAGACTCATATGCCGCAACATCCTTTTCACTTTGCTTATATTCGTAATTCTGAAGCAAATGTAATGCTTTTTGCTGATAAATAAAGAAAAAACGGGTAATTCATTTCAGAATTACCCGTTTATAAGGGAATGTATCGGTTTGTCATCTTATTCAGAAACAACAACAAAGGGGATTTCCACGGCAATATCCTTATGCAGTTTAACCAGCGCATTATAGCTACCTACTTCTTTTACAGGGTCTTTGAGGTAGATTATTTTGCGGTCGACTTCAATTCCTTCCTTCGCCAGGGCTGCGGCAATCTGAATATTCGAAACGGAACCAAAAATAGTACCCGACGAGCTGGTCTTTGCTCCGATGGTCAGCGACAGCCCTTCCATCTTAGCGGCCAGCGCTTGCATATCTTCTTTGACTTTTGCCAGTTTATGAGCACGTTGTCTCTGGTTCTCCGCCAATACTTTTTTAGCCGATTCGGAAGCAATTACTGCTTTTCTCTGCGGGATCAGGAAGTTACGTCCATAACCATCCTTTACGGTTACGATATCGTCTTTGTAGCCTAAGTTTGCTACATCTTCTTTCAAAATAATTTGCATATGCTGTCTCCTCTTTTTTATTATTTCATTAAATCGGTTACATAGGGAAGCAACGCCAGGTGACGGGCTCTCTTAACCGCCTGGGATACGCGGCGCTGAAACTTCAGCGAAGTACCGGTGATACGGCGGGGCAGTAATTTTCCCTGTTCGTTCAGGAATTTCTTCAGAAACTCAGGGTCTTTGTAATCGATATACTTTATACCGCTCTTTTTGAAACGGCAATATTTTTTCTTTTTAACATCAACCGATGGGGGAGTTAAATATCTGATTTCAGACGGTGTTGCCATAATTAAATTTCTTTTACTGTTACTGTTTCTTTTGAGGATTTCAGACTTCTTCTCTTAGCCGCATATTCAGCAGCAAATTTATCCTGGCGGAAAGTCAGGAAGCGGATCACCCGCTCATCGCGCCGGAAGTTCACCTCCAGGGTGGCAATGGTTTCAGGCCGGGCTTTAAACTCAATCAACTGATAAAAGCCGGTTGTTTTCTTGTCGATAGGATAAGCTAATTTGCGCAATCCCCAGTTCTCTTCATTCACAATTTCAGCTCCTTCTGCTTTCAGAAGGTTGGTGAATTTTTCTACCGCTTCCTTCATCTGAGCTTCAGATAAAACGGGAGTTAAAATGAAAACGGTCTCGTAATTGTTCATAAATATCTGTTTCTCTGTTAATAATTTAATTATTTATTTAATTTGAGGTGCAAAGGTAAAGAATTTATCATTATACACCAAATATTTCTGCCGGTTTTCGGTGATGGAAACGTAGTTTACAGTATGTCTTTTATTCCGGCCAGTGAACCGACGGTATAGGTAGGGGTAAATCCGGCTGAGGGGGAGAGGTTCTGAGGGTTGAACCATAGCTGGTCTATTTCCGACTGGTAGGCTCCTGTGATATCGGTCTCCCAACTGTCGCCAATCATCAGCGCTTCGCACCGGCGCGAATTAGTGTTTTTCAAGGCAAAGTCGAATATCCCTTTATGCGGTTTTTGTATGCCGGCGTCTTCCGAGAGAATGACACGGTCGAAATAAGAAGCTAATCCGGAATGGTTCAGCTTTTTAAATTGCACCTCCCTGAAACCGTTGGAGAGGATATACATCTTGTACGAGGGCCTGAGATAAGTCAGTAAATCAATCACTCCCGGAACCAGGATGGTTTTCTGGGTGGTCCGTTCCAGAAAATCATGGTTGAGCCGCAAAGCCGATTCCGCATCGCTGAGCCCTGTGGGGATAAGTACGTGGCGGAAACGCTCGACAATCAAGGTCTGCCGGTCTATTTCATGCTTATGGTATTGCCTCCACAGCTCCAGGTTATGCGGCATATAATAATGGTAGAATGCCTCGAAGGAGGGGTAATACCGGTCGAAACGATAGTCGGCATAGATATCCCGGAGGCATTCTCTGTTGTTCGTGCGCGTATCCCAGAGGGTGTCGTCGAAGTCGAAAAAAAGACTTTTATACGACATTATCCCACTTCAATCACTAAGTATTTCCCTAAGCTCCAGAAAGCTTTCACGTCGGTAATTTTAAATATCAGGTTTCCGTCTTCGTCTTTTACAAACTCATACGAGCCGGCGGGATGGTTCGATTTCAGGCCGGCTTTTTCGGCAAACAAGGATATTTCGGTCACTTCGCGTATGTCTATCGAGATGAAATAGTCGCGGTTGAAGTCACCTTGCAGGACTTTGGATTTGGAGAATAATCCTCCTCCGGTGAGTATTTTCTGGCTTTTCAGTTCCTTGGCCGTGCCGAAGCAGTAAAAGGCCGTATTGAGCGCCTTATCCTGCGATTTCAGGGTTTCGGCCTGTGAGGTAGCCGTAAGCGACAGGTCTTCGACATCTTCCCTGAGCGAGGCCACTTGCTGGTCTAACTCCTCGATGCGTATATTTTTCTTCGCCAGGTCTTCCTGCAGGGCTACAATCATCGTTGTTTTCTGGTCAAGCTCCGATGTCAGGCGGCTGAGTGTTTTCTTCAGAGCCTCCGAGCGGATATGACTGTTTTTCAGCTTTTCTTCCAGTTGGCTGAGCTGTTGCCGGTTCTTTTTCAGCGTCTCGCTGATCAATTGCATATTATCCCTGATATGCCGGCGGACATCCGGGGCCGGTTCGCCCTCTTTCTGTTGCTGCATCTGGAGGTAGTTTTCGGCATCACGGATGGATTGAATATCCGCCTCAATATCGTTCAGGGTTGATAACATATCGTTTATTTCCGAGACATAGCGGGTATTCTCCAATTTAAGCGAATCGTTTTCAGCTTTCAATTGTTTATACTCAGACGAATTTTGCACACAGGCTGTCAGCATACTTATACCGATACAGACCAATACTACTTTTTTCATACTCATTTAATTTAAAATAGATTCTTTTCTTTTATTTTTCCGGTTTTTCATTCTGCCCGGCTATTATAATAACAAATTCACCCCTGGGTTTGTTCACGGTAAAATGAATCAGGAGCTCCTGCAAGGTTCCTCTCAGCGTTTGTTCATGCAGTTTGGATAGTTCGCGCGACACCGAAGCCGGGCGTCCGGCGCCGAAGTATTCTGCCATCTGTTCCAGTGTTTTTATCAGGCGGTGAGGCGATTCGTAGAAGATCAGCGTCCGGTTCTCCGAGGCCAGTTCTTTCAGACGGGTTTGTCTGCCTTTTTTTTGCGGCAGGAAGCCTTCAAAGCAGAAGCGATCGGCGGGTAAGCCCGAAACCACCAGGGCAGGCACAAAGGCCGTAGCCCCCGGCAGACATTCTACTTCTACTCCCTGCCTCACACATTCGCGTATCAGTAAAAAGCCGGGATCGGATATCGAGGGAGTGCCGGCATCCGATACCAGTGCGATAGTCTCGCCGCCCTGTATGCGGGCTGCCAGTTGCACGACGCGCTGATGTTCATTGAATTTATGGTGAGATTGCATCTTGTTGCTGATAGCATAATGTTTCAGCAAGATGCCGGTGGTTCGGGTATCTTCGGCTAAGATCAGGTCGGCTTCCTTTAAAACACGGACAGCCCGGAAGCTCATATCTTCCAGATTTCCTACCGGTGTAGGTACGATCATCAATTTAGCCATTGCAGCGCGGATTGGCTAACGAAAACGTTTCTCCAACAACTTGAGAAATGCGGCTACCGTTGTGTTTTCCGTATCCCAGTTTTGTTTCTCATTCAGGTAGTCGAGGGAGGCTTCATACGAGTGAATATCATTCAGATCGGTGATGACCTTATTCATCTTTGCCTCGTCTCCTCCGAACAGTTCTTTGCGGAAATAGAAACGATCGTTCAGACTGAAGGCTTTACGGAAATCCGAGAGTTTTTTTTTCTCCAGCGCCTCGTTCAGGGAGATAAGGGGTTTTTCTTCGGGTGATGCGGCAGGGGCGGCCTTTACTGCCGGAGGTTCTGCGAGCAGTTCCTGTATGGCGGCCGCCGATTCAAGGGCATCTGCCCGGCTCGTTTCCTGCAGAAGCAAGGTGGCTTCGAGCACCCGCTGATATTCTTCCATCTGTCTCTGGAACACATCAATCTGAAGCCCTTCCAGGATATGCAAATCCCGTATTATTTTATATGCCAGGTCAAATGTCTGGCTGAAAAAAGCCAGCGGACAAATCTCCATCTCCCGTATGCCGGATACCAGACCTTCCAGTTCCGATATATCGGAGAGCAGGCCATCTATTTTTTCTTTGTTCGTCATCATTAAATCTCATTAAATTAGCGCAAAAATACGGAAATTTCCTGATATGTTATGTATTTATCAGATAATTTACCTGGCTCTGTAACGAATGGAGTGAGGATTAAGGGGATTAAGAATTATGAATGAATATCGTATATAATACCCGGACGCAGATAATCTCCGGCCCCTAATGGTCGTTACGCTTATAATCAGAGGAAGATACAGAGAGCCTGCCTCTGAAGCTTTTATTTGTCCGACCCAGGTCAAACAGCTGTCCGACCCAGGTCGGATACGTGTTCGACCCAGGTCGGACAGCTGTTTGACCCGGGTCGGACAAATGAAAGTATCCGGTAGCGGAAAAGAGGCTAACTCTTTTTTTGAGGTTCTATCAGGAAAAATAACCGGCCATAGGGAAGAGGAAGAAGTCTTTGTCCCTGAGTCCGTAGTTGGTAGTTATGAATCGTTGTATTTTCCCGTTAAGACATTCTGCTTTAGCGTTAGTAGTCCCGTGCCGGAGGCAGCATAGGTAGCCGGAGATTATCTGCGGACATCATTAGGCTGCCCAGGGTGTTGCCACTGGGCAGCCTAATTTATGTTTAACTGCCCTGCCGGCACACCTCCGCTCTTCCGTAACGACGACGATACAGTTTCAACCATATCGGCTTGCATACAAAACTGTAGCTCAATGTTTCAACCGGGGTGGCGTAGCCGTCAAATACAATATCATCGAAAAACCTGTCAGCTCCGACGGAATGATTCCCTCTTTTTCACGCATCTCTATTACCCAGCGATCTTTATACTTTTTCCGTACCTCGCAAGGACAAATGCCTGACGTCAGGGAAATGGCTCATCTCAGGGGCGGTCTCCCCGGCTCTGTGGAAACGACCTGGGTATAATGAACAAAAATCACTTGTAATCAGAAATATATACACTGGGAAATGTACAAAAAAACGACGTTTAATTTTCGCGGCAAATGTATAAATAAATTTGATTTTTGTATATACGTGGATGTTTTTTTTACACGCAGTTAGTGTGCAAATGCAAGTTTGCCCAAACACCTCCCAATCTTGTATAATTTAAACGGTCGTTTATTTTGACCACAAAGGCGGAGAAGCCTGAGGGATATCATGACAATTTGCTCCCGTCCGAAAAAAACCGGATGAGAGTAAATTTATACAATTCCCCATAGACTTTTGACGAAAAATCCTTCACTCCTTCACAGAGGGTATAAGCCTTTGGTTGACACTTTATTAAGGTGTGAAGGATGGGGGCCGCATCCTTCACACTCCTACACGTGATTTGCCCTGAAATCCGCTGAGGGTTTTTGTCTGAAACAGCTGTCCGGGTTTATATCCGGAAGTCTCACTCGTATAGCTGAGACGTACCTCTTCCCCGCCCCTCCCCGCAAGGGAGGAGCGGGGGAAAGGTGAAGGATGAACCCCCCGTCCTTCACACCTTAATTATATATCAATCAAATGTTTATATCCTCTGTGAAGGAGTGAAGGATTTTTCGTTAAAAGTCTATGGGGGATTGTGTGTCGTCCTGCTCCCGTCCGGAATAAATTCGCTCCCGTCCGGGATAAATTTGTTCCTGTCCGGGAATAAACCGGACGGGAGTAAAATATATATAGATTTGGGGGGAA
>JAISZA010000053.1 GCA_031269535.1 Tannerellaceae bacterium | reverse complement strand
TCTCCGGCTACCTATTCTGCCTCCGGAACCTGTATTGTTTTGGCTCTATATCGTTTTGTGTGGGTAATCCTAAAGAACCCTCTACAGCCTTATCCTGCAGTAACGTTTGTTACGCGCTTATAATCAAAGGAAAAAGTTCCCGTAGAGGAACAGAATAAGAGTCAGCGTTTGAAGTTTTTTATTGTCCGACCCGGGTCAAACAACTGTCCGACCCGGGTCAGACAGCTATTCGACCCAGGTCGGACAGCTGTTTGACCCAGGTCGGACAATAGAAAACATCCGATATCGAAAAAAGAAAGGTTAAATTCCATGGGAGCGGCATCCATGATTTACTTTCTCACGGCTAAACTCAAATTTAATTATCGATAGCGGATGTTCCAGGTTGATTGCAAAATAACAAATCAAATGTAACACGTTTTTATAAAAAAGTGCTGTCTTTGCGGACAGATAATTAAAAAACTCATGAACACTCTACCTTTGTTTATTTTGTTGATTTACGCCTTGTATGAAGGACTTCTTCGTGCCTTTGAAGCCGACCACATACCGAAACCGTGCACACGCATAAGCATGAACATGCCGGTCCTTTGGTACACCGGCAATAACCGAAGAAATCAAAACATTGGGATAAGTACCCGCCCATCGGTTTATGTTGGGTGCATTGCTTACGGCGCGATGAAAGATGTAACGCCTTAGCTTTTTCCTGAGCTGCGTTTTCCAGCTTTTTGTGCTTCGCGGCGGGCTTTTTCTCTTTCTTTGAGTTTTTGTTTGTAGGCCCGTTCTTTCTCTTTGCGCTCTTTGGCTTTGAGTTGCTGGCGTTTTTTGTATTCCCGCTCTTTCTCTTTGCGAATCTGGGCCGGTGTTTTCTGTGGTTCGGTCGCCGTTTTGAGTGTCTCTTGCTGCGGGAGGCTGGTGGCAGGGGCTGCACTCTCTGCATTCTCACCGGGCAAAGGAGTTGTTTCCCCGGCTTCCGTTGCTACGGGCGATTCATTGACTTGGCTCTCTTCCGCTTGCCGGAAGGCTTCTTCCGGCTCAGGGAGAGTGGTTTCTTCCAGTTCAGGGGGAGTGATTTCCTCCGGTTCGGGGGGAGTCGTTTTTTCCGTTTCGGAGAGAACTGTTTCTTCCGGTTCGGAGGGAGCTGTTTCCTCCGGGATAGGGAGGGGGACTTCTTCCATCAGGGTGGCATCGAGACGGGCACGCAGGCGGGCGATTAGTTCTGCGGCTCCGGAGGCGAAGTTTTCCTCCAGGAAAAGGGCATATTCTTCCAGTGTTTTACCCCGCATCAGGGTGGTGAAATTATCGTCCGAGATAGGTAAGACGACGATCTCGTTGTTCAGGACGGAGGCGTAGCCATCTTTGCCGTAGATCATCCGGTAATACTGCAAGGCTTCGTCGAAGTGGATAAAGCTGCTGATGTTGAGCGTACGCAGGGGGCCGGCTTCTCCCAGGCTAAGGTCGAACTCTTTCACGATGAAATTGGCGAAGTTGTAGGCAGCCACGGCATAGAGCAACTGATTGTCGTCGATGCGTCCGGGGGGATACATCAGGAGGATGCGGCAGGGCTGATTCGCTTCTGTGGTGAACGTACGCGCCGAATCGGCGGCAGATAAGGTTCCGTCGGCTGCCAATCCGAAGCGCAGGTTCCAACTCATTCCCCTGACGTCTCCCTGCACCATCTCCCGTCCGCGCAACACGCCTTTCAGCATCTCTCCTGCCAGTTCGGCGACATCGGCCTTCGGGTATTTCTCTACCAGGGCTTTCAGGGCTTCTTTAAAGCCTTCGGCATCGCCTTGCTGCACATAGGTCAGGGCATAGAGGAACATGAATTTCGGGAGGAGGCCGGCCAGAGGGTATCCGGCGCTGATGCTCTCGTAATTGCGACGCACGGCAGCGGTGTCGCCTGAGAGATAGCTGTAATAGCTTGCTTCGTAGAGGGAAGCCTGGACGCTGTCCATCGAGCGGACCTGGTGTTCATAGTCCGGGTCGGAGATAGCCAGGGTGTAATCGCTTTCAGGGAAAGCGGCTGTCATTTTCGCTTTATAGCGTCCGGCCAGCTCCGCGTTCCGGGTACGGAGTGCCAGTAGGTAAACCTGATAATAGCTTTCCAGGAGGTAGTGGTTTGCGGGGAAACGGCTTTCCAGTTCCTCAAATCCTTCGATAGCCAGAGACAGGTCTTCCAGCTTGTCTTTGTATATCATAGCCATATTGTAAAGGCCGTCGATGATGATCAGGTCTGAGGCCTCGAGTTCCTCCTGGGTGAAGGGGATTTGCTGCAGGTAGTATTCGCGTGTTTTCGGGTCGTCGGAGAGGTTTTCCGGCAAGTCGTTCGCCAACGAATCGCCCGCCGCGGTCAGTTCTTTTTCCTCGTTGCTTTGTTCGTTTCCGCTGCCTGCCGTCTGCTCACCGGTATTTTCCATGAATGTACTCACCTGTTTGTTGCGGCGTCGCCAGTCGTCTTCCAGTGTACGTCGTCCCCATTTACGCTGGAACTGTGTTTTTCCCTGGGCTACCATCTGTGGGTTATAGAAATAGAAAGCGCTGCCTCCGGCGGTGGTGGGCAGGGCCGGTGCATTGATTCCCGTTCCGGGCCGGTCGAAGCCTGTCTCCATGGCTTCCTGTCCGGCGAGGTAGGTTTCTTTTTCTGCCTGGGCTTTCGCCTCTTCTTCTTCTCTGATCAGCTGTGCGATAATCAGGTCGATTGCAGCCAGCCGTTCTTCTTCCGGCATCCGTCCCAGCCTTTGCAGGCTGTCCTGCAGATGGATAGCTTCGGCATGTACGACTAATTCGTCGAGTACGGCAGAGAGTCTGGCTACCCGTTCGTAGTCTTTATATTCTTTCTGAATGATAGCTGAGGCCCCGCTGAAGCAGGGTTGTGCCTTAATATAATCGCGCATATTGAAATAGAGGTCGCCCAGTTTAATCCAGAGCACCGCTTTATCCATCCCGTTCCTTACACTTTTCTCTGCTCCCGTCTCATAGCTCCGGATGGCCCGGAGGGTATCTCCCTGTATCAGAAAGACGTTTCCCAGGGCATAATACACCTGGTCGAGATAGTCTTTATTCTTCTCGTTGCGCGCCATACTTTCCAGCATACGGATCACTTTCTTCTCATTGCCTCCGGGGAAGACCTCCGTCTGGCGTATGCGTGCGGCAAATTCCAGTTCGTAGGGAGGATTCGAGCGGACTACTTCCCCGAAAGCCTGGTAGGCGAGGTTGTCCAGCTCCAGTCCGGCATACAGCTGGCCCAGGAGGTATTTCATGCGGCTGCGCTGGCGTTTGTTTTTCTCGGCCTTGATAGCCGTCTGCAGATAAGGGATGGCCTCTTCGAAGTTTTTGTTTTTCACCGAATAGTCTGCATAGACACTTGCATAGCGGTTGAGGTTCTTCTCAGGGATGCCGTTCGTATTCAGTTTACCGAGTATATCCGCCGCTTCGTAGAGCCAGTTCATCTCCGCATAGCAACGGGCCTGCCACAGGCGTGCCTCGGCTACCATCTCTTCATCCGGGGCATAATGGCGTGCGATATAGGAGAAGGTGGCGGAAGCCTGGAGGAAGTCGGCATTATAGAATTGCGCCTGTCCTATCAGCAGCCAGCAATGTTTCAGGAAGGGGTTGTATTCTTCCTGTTCCTGGAAGGCGCGTTGCCGGGGGTCGTTCCTCCATCCCGGTTTTTTGGCCGGTTTGGTTTGTATGGAGTGTGTCTTGACGGCTTTGTTTCCTTTTTCGATGGCGCGGTCGAAAGGCCCTCCGGTGTTTGGTTTATCTTTCGGCTGCGCGCTGATGGGATACATCAGGATCTGGTCGGTATATGATTCCTGATATCCGTTCTGCATCGAGGCCAGGGCTTCGTCGAAAGCCGTCTTTCCGTTGTAATAAATATTATAATTCGACGTAAGGGCATGGTAAAACCGTCTTACCTTCGTGTTCTTTGTCGTACCGCACGAAGCAAGCCCGTAAAAGGCAAAAAGCCAGACCATGTAGTAAAAAGCTTTCTTCACCGCTTTGTTTTCCTTATCCTATACATAAACTGAAAAAATCTCCGTTTATTGCATCCGGGCGGCTTTCCGGGCATTTGAAATGCACCCCGGAAGGTTTATTTACTTGCATGGCAACCGGCGTTTATATACCTTTGCGGTCTCATTCGGTAATTTTAATAAGGTAAATAGTAAAGAACGATGAACTTTGTAGAAGAATTAAGATGGCGGGGGATGATACACGATCTGATGCCGGGTACGGAAGAACAGTTACAGAAAGAAATGACATCGGCTTATATAGGGTTCGACCCGACAGCCGATTCCTTACATATCGGGCATTTGGTGAGTGTGATGATGCTGAGGCATTTCCAGCGCGCCGGCCATCGCCCGATAGCGCTTGTCGGAGGGGCTACGGGGATGATTGGAGACCCTTCGATGAAGTCGGCCGAGCGGAATCTCTTAGACGAAGCAAGCCTCCGGCATAATCAGGAAAGCATACAGAAGCAACTGGCGAAATTTCTGGACTTTGATTCGGACGCCCCGAACGCCGCCGCATTAGTGAATAATTACGACTGGATGAAAGACTATTCGTTCCTCCACTTTATCCGCGACATCGGCAAGCATATCACTGTAAATTATATGATGGCGAAAGACTCGGTCAGGAAACGCCTTGGCAGTGAATCAAACACAGGGATGTCGTTCACGGAATTTTCATACCAGCTGATGCAGGGATATGATTTCCTTTACCTCTACCGGCACGAAGGCTGCCGCCTGCAAATGGGAGGTTCCGACCAATGGGGCAATATTACGACGGGGACGGAACTGATCCGCCGTAAGGAAGGTGGCGAAGCTTTCGCCCTGGTCTGCCCGCTGATCACAAAAGCCGACGGAACAAAATTCGGCAAAACGGAATCGGGTAATGTATGGCTCGACCGCCGTTATACCTCGCCTTATGCTTTCTATCAGTTCTGGCTGAATGTAAGCGACGAGGATGCCGCCAGATACATCCGTATCTTTACCGAACTCGGCAAAGAAGAAATTGCCTCTCTGGAAGACGAACAGACGGCGGCCCCTCACCTCCGCCCTCTGCAGAAACGGCTGGCAAAGGAAATTACCCTCATGGTACACTCGCAGGCAGATTACGATATGGCAACAGAGGCCTCGGAGATACTCTTTGGCAAATCGACTGCCGAATCTCTGAAGAAACTCGACGAGGAAACGTTACTGGCTGTATTCGATGGTGTTCCGCAGTTCGGAATCTCAAAAGACGAACTGGCTGCCGGCATAAAAGCCATTGATCTGTTGACTGAGAAAGCTCCCGTTTTCTCCTCCAAAGGCGAGATGCGCAAACTGGTACAAAGCGGAGGCCTGAGCATCAACAAAGAGAAACTGACGAATCCCGAAGCCCTCATCGAACCGGCTTCACTCCTGAACAATAAATACCTATTGGCGCAGAAAGGGAAGAAAAACTACTTCCTGCTTATCGTCGGATAAGAAAAAACGACCGGTGCCGGGGAGAGAGAGTATCCTGCTGCCTTTTCAGGGAGTGTGTATAGCCTGTTTCCGCTCAATAAAGTCTTTCATGAAACAAGCAGTCTCATCAATTCCCAGCACCGAAGCGTCGATGGATAGCCGGTACGAAGAAGATACGCCCCATGGCTTGCCGGTATAGTAATCGTAATAAGCGGCACGCGACTTATCTGTTTTGACTATCAGCTCTTTTGCCTGTTCTTCCGTCAATTGCTGCCTTTCCGTGATCCGCCGGATGCGGTTAGGCATTGTGTCGTGAATAAAAAAACTGAGGCATCCGGGCTTATCCCGCAGAATATAATCGGCACACCGGCCTACGATGACGCAGGATTCCGTCGCTGCCAGTTTACGTATCACATCGCTCTGTATCTTAAACAGCCCTTCGCCGGAAAGGATATCGGCATAAGGAGTATAGACGCCCATGTACGACATCCCGATAGAGAAGGCGTGCGACAAGGCAGCGGATGCCCGTTCGTCGGCTTTCTCAAAAACTTCCGTACACAAGCCGCTTTCCTTTGCTGCAAGCGCAATCAGCTCTTTATCATAAAAAGAAATACCCAGCGCTTCCGCTAATTTTTTACCGATGATGCGCCCCCCGCTCCCAAACTGCCTGCCAATAGTCAGAATTATTTTATTCATATCCCGTATTTTTGATTTAATACACAAAAATACAAAAAAAACAGATAAAGGGACAATTGATTATGCGAGAGGGGTGCATTTCAAAGATGCCGCTCCCGAAGACGGGGAGGAATGACCTCCTGCAAGGAACCAAATCCACGGCCGGCAGTCTGCATGATAAATAGATAAAGGTTGCCGGTCTTTTTTTCGCCTCGCAGGAAGTATAGCAAGAGGCTTTTCAGTCGTTTTGAAGCATGATATACCTCACTCTTGAGGCTTTTCAATCGTTTTGAGCCAATCTTATGTTCACTCCTGAAGCTTTTCAGTCGTTTTGAGCCAATCTTATGTTCACTCTTGAGGTTTTTCAGTTGTTTTAGGCCAATCTACACCTCACACTTGGCCGGAATCAGTAATTTT
>JAISZA010000131.1 GCA_031269535.1 Tannerellaceae bacterium | reverse complement strand
AGTCAAAGACTGTACATCCCCAGTTATCCTCCCGGACGCATCACCTCCGAATCCCTCAATGTAGCGGTAGCCACAGCCGTTGTATGTGCTGAGTTCCGTCGGCGCATATGATTTATTCCGGGGTATAGCAGCTATTTTCTTTCCTCTCCTGCTTGGTACATAAAATAAATCCTTTACCTTTGCACCCACCAAACAAACACGGTCCGGTAGCTCAGTTGGATAGAGCAACAGCCTTCTAAGCTGTGGGTCTTGAGTTCGAATCTCAACCGGATCACTCCTATTAAACGAAATGTCTTCATATCAGTATCTGGATAAGCTATACAATCATTCATACTTTGTGCGGGGGTGCATTTGACTACGTCGATTTTCAATTCAGATTGTCGCATCGTCATTACGGGCCGTCATTGCGAAAGGGAGGGTGAAGCAATCCAGAGGCACCCTGGATTGCTTCGTACCTCGCAATGACGATAAAATCCATTGAATCTGCGACAATTTGGTTACGGGACAAGGTTCCCCCATAGACTTTTGATTGTTTCTTCCTGCGAATAACCGATCGGGCAGGCAGGGCTTGCGGTATTGGCCCGGTAGTTGCCTTCCGATTCATTCGGGCAGGTAATCATCCGGTTACCTGGCATCTCCAGATGACCGTTGGGGTCGGTTTGCCTGATCCATTGCCAGGCATACTCCAGCCACTCGTTTCTGTAGGCTTCGGATTGGAGCGAATACCAGGATATTTCGTCCCATCCCCAGATAAAATACGTATCAATGGTCGAAACATTGGTTTCCCTGCTACGCCCGAAATTATCAAACTCCACTAAGAACGGCAGATTCCGGCAGCTCCAGCCACTCGGCGAAATACAGCCTTTGCTTTTTTTGTAAATACCGTCCAGGTAATTTACTTCCAGGATTGCCTGATAGGGCTTTTCGGGAATCTCTTTGATCCGGAGCGGGAATGAATTAAAGTCGAGCAGGCTGACCCCATCTTTCAGCATTCCGCCATAGGGTACATGCGCATCTATAATGACCCAATTCCGCCGTGCCTGTTTTTTTGCGTAATTGCGGATGCGCGTCAGGATATCGGCCCAGGCTGTTTTATCCGGGTCGTTCATTCCGATCAGTTCGACCTGGCCGATATGGAAAGCTTCACACCCCAGATTGATATACGAACAGGCCAGATAATAAAACCAAAACTGGGTTTCCGGTTGGGTAATATCCGGCACGCTGCTTCCTTTGCGCCAGTGATCGACCATGACACCTTTGTCGTTCAGCATCGATTGATACGAAAATGTACGGGTTTCTACCGGAAGACCGAAATCCCTGAACACCCATTCGGGGATGGATACCTTGTTTACATCTTCCGTGATGATCTCGAACAGGCAAGCCTGAAAGACGATTTCCGGATCCTCCTGGTGCATACTGTTTATAATGCTTTGGGCCTTCGCCCAGAAGTCCGGCGAATTCAGCAGGCTTTCGCCTCCCCAACGGTAAATAGCGCGTCCGATGAATTTAGCGCCTATATTCTTCACCATGCGGACGTCGTCTGCGTGATAAGAATACCCGCGCCGTCCCTCCGGCTCCGGCATAAGAAAATAGACCATCGTAACAGACCTGTCGAGATAGTTTTCCAGTACTTCGCGTGATATGCCATTCCGGTCGAAAGCATAAGCTCCTTCCCCGACATTCCCGGTACGGGCACCCGCGTCTCCCGATATCCAGAGCAGGAGGACGATAAAGCAAGCCATTGTTTGTTTCATTTTGTTCATAATAATAAAAAATTGATGATTTGCATAATTAGTCAAATTAATTAAACGCAAATCCATACAGATATTAATAATGAATAAAAGCCTGCATAATATATGATTAATGCCGGATTAATCGCCTGCGGGGAGGAACCCTTTCACGTTTTCACGTTTTTTCTACCGCTGCATACTGGGCGTTGTGCCTGGAGCCGAGGCGGATGATTTTGCCCTCTTTTTGTAGTTCCTTGAGGTCTTTGATAGCCAGGTACCTGGAACAACCGTTCAGCCACCGGCAGGTGGAACTGGAGAGGGTGTAGTGGGTATCGAGGTAGGATAAGATGTTTTCTTTGCGCTTCTTTTCCGGGTATCCCTCCAGGCGACTGCCCTCGTCGGCACGCTGGAACTTCATCTGTCTCAACTGGTCTTTCAGTTCTCCGGAGCACCGGAAGACAACTTTTTTGAATTGCACCCTGGAGGGAGTAACTTCTTTTTCCTCCGTTGCCGGAATGTTTTTCAGGGAAACACTGAATGTTCCAAGACCCTCAAATTCAACGGTCTCTCCACAGGACAGATGTAATAGCAACTGATGTTGGAAACTGGCCAGCATACCTTTTATGTCGGCCGCTGAAAAAGAGGAAAATGCCGAAATCTCGTTTACCATACGGTCTATCCGTATCGGGTTTTGGTTGACCAACCGGGCATGTATCTGCCCCTTTTCCTTCTCTTCTCCTTCCTGAGGAGGGTTTTTAAACAAATTGTAATACGCAGGCATAAATTTTTCACGTTATTATGTTGATTACTAAAAAACAGATAAATCGCGACAAATATATAAATTCTTTCTGTTAAATGTACTATGTTTCTTTCAAAACTTCCTGATCTTTCTTTTTCCGGTATCGGATATTTTCAATTGTCCGACCCTGGTCGAATAGCTGTCCGACCTGGGTCGGATAGCTGTTTGACCCAGGTCGGACAACTGTTTGACCCAGGTCGAACAATTATTTGATCCGGCTCGGGCGGGTTATGGATAAGGCCTATGTACGGAATGCACTACTCAAATTGTCGCATCGCCATTACGGGCCGTCCTTGCGAAGGGAGGGTGAAGCAATCCAGACCGGGCACCCTGGATTGCTTCGCTCCGCTCGCAATGACGTTCATTTATAGACAAATCTGTCTATCTGTTTTAATATACCCCGGTGCGGGTATCCCACCAGAGTTGTTTGCCCCAGCAGTAATCGACAATGCCAACCAGGGCTTCGTCGAGCATTCCTTTGTTGTACAGATATTCGTTATTGGGATAGGGGATGCGGAAGGGCTGGTCGTTATGGGCCGTTCCGTAGATGGAATTGACCGATACGTAGTTGGTGTCGCGCGTCGGAATACCTGTGCGGCGATACAGACACCAGGCTTCGTGGTTTTCCTTGAATAAGGCAACCCATTGATCCCACCAGATACGTTCTTTGGTGTTGTTCCATTTCCCTTTTCCGGCCAGATAGGCTTCGGTATCTGCTTCGGATACGCCATTGTCTTCCATCGAGAGGCGTACGGCTTTTTCGTAGGCTTCCTGGGCGGTGATACCTACATTCCAGCCCAGCATGGCGGCTTCGGCCAGGATGTAATACGTCTCGCAGGATTTGTAGAAGGGAGTAAAGCCGGTAGGATTATCACGATAAAGGGCGCCGATGCGGGAGACCTCGCTGAGCTGAGGCTGGGTAGCAGCTCCGTTCTGGAATCCGTGATATTCGCCATCGGCTACAGCCGGCTTGGCGATGATGTGCAGGCGTGGGTCTTCCGTTTCCTGCAGGTAGCCAATAAAGGTATCGAAGAGGCCAAAGTCGTCGCGTGTGCGGCTGTTGTCGTACCAGCGTTCGAAATAAGGTGAGGAGTTTTGCCACCAGAAGTAAGCATTCTCCTCGTTTGCCTCGATGAGCGGGTATTTGCCCGGATTATTGGCTATTTCTTCAATGGTGCTTTTCGACAAGGCTGCGGCCACATTCGACAGGCGGATAGCGGCGCGCAGGCGGAGCGAGTTGCAGAATTTCTGCCATTGGAGCACATCGCCCCCGAAGAGGAAATCGCCTTCGCCTATCTCGTCGCTTCCGTGTCCGGCAGCCATCTCGTCGGCGATGGCTTTCAGCTCGGCCATGACGGCGGGATAGATATCTTCCTGTTTATCGTATCGGGCATTCAGGATGCCACCTTTTTCAGGATCTCCCTTGAGGGCTTCCGAGTAAGGCATATCTCCCCAGGTATCGAGGTTATACAGCCAGAGGAAGTTCTGGAAGATGCGGGCAGCCCAGCGGATGTTTTTGTTGCCTTCGGCAGCCTCTTCGGTGCTTTCCAGGATAAGTCCCAGCTGGGTATTACCGTAATAACAGTTATACCAGCGGTTGCCGAAGGTATTATTGGTAGGGATCAGCCCGGCCAGATAGTCCATGTATTGTATTTTCACAATATAGCCGGCGTAGGTGCCATAGCCATCCATATCGCCGCCGATTTGTTCGGCCGACCGGCGGAGTATATTCCCCAGCAGGTTAGTGGCCGGCACGGAGCTGAGCGCATCGGGGTCGGTATTTATTTCTTCGAATGAACCGGTGCAGCCGGCCAGCATAGTAGCCGATAATAAGGCGACTACCCATCTGTTTATTCTTTTTTTCATATATGATTATCTCCTTATCAATTAAAAAGTAAGACCTAATTTAATACCGAAACTGCGGGAAGTGGGTACCGAAGCCTGTTCGTATCCAATCCCCCGCGTATCACTGGATACACCGCCCGTTTCGGGGTCGAGGCGCAAGGTATTCGTATCGTGTACCCAGAGGAGCGCCAGGTTGGAACCAATGAGCGAGACGGTCGCTTTGCTGATATATTTTGTTTTATTCAGGAACGATCGGGGCAGGGTATAGGAAAGATAGGCTTCGCGCAGCTTGAGGAACGAGCCGTCGAAGACATACATTTCGTTTACACCTCCGCTTTCGAACCAGGTCTGAGCATCGGTCTCAATGGTATTGGGTACCCAGTTGCCATTTTCATCCTGCATGACGAACTTTTCGTTGGTCATCACATCGCGTCCGGCCACGATAGCGTGCTCACGCACACCGTTTTCTACGGTGATAGCGGCTGTCCCGGCCGTATAACTATGGCTCATGGACTGCGACCAGATATCACCGCCGATACGCAGGTCGAGGAAGAAGCCGAACGAAAGGTTCTTGTACGAAAAGTCGTTCCTCCATCCTGCCAGGAAATCAGGCGATACCTGGGCAATGGGACGGGATGCTTCCGTAGCAATCAGCCCTCTTTGCGTCACTTTGATGGGGCTTTTGGGGTCGTCGGGGTCTAAACGGGCATATCCTGTCGTAACGAGCGTCCCCCAGGGTTTGCCTTTGATGGCCCGATTGGGTATCCCCCAGGTCCAGCCTAATTCTACGGCCTCCAGGGTGGGGTATTCGGGCGCCAGTTCAATAACCATACTCCGGTCTCTGGAGTAGTTGAGGGTACTGGTCCAGTTGAAACCTTGCAGATTGCGCAGGATATCGCCACGCAGCTGGAGTTCGATCCCTTTGGTTTCTATTTCACCGGCATTGAGCAACATACTGGAAAAGCCGACCACATTGGAGGTAGAGACCGACATAATCTGGTCTTTGGTGGTCTTGTAATAGTAAGCAAAGTCGGCATGCAGCCGGTCGTCGAGGAAGCCCACATCCAATCCTACTTCCCAGGTGCGAATACTTTCGGGTTTCAGTCCGGGATTGGGATACTGATAGCTCTTGTACATCTGGGCGACGCTTTTGAAAGAAGAGCTTTCGGCATAGTAGTAAGCGCGGTTGCGGTAGGCCGAGGTAGCCGAACCGATTTCAGCCCAGCCTCCACGCAGTTTCAGGAAAGTCAGGATGTCGTTTTTCAGCCAGGCGAAGGATTCGGTAGGAATCCAGCTCAGACTGGCCGAGGGATAGAAGAAGGGGTCGCGGATGGTAGAGCTCCAGTCGTTGCGGGCGCTCAGGTCGAGATACAACTGATTTTTCCATCCGAGGGAACCGGAGGCATACACAGAATTAGAGCGTATATGGCTGTGGTCCATTTCGCCTATGCCGTCGCCCGATTTATTCGACAGCGTATAGACTCCCGACACGGTCAGCGCATTGGCTCCTAAGCGAGCATACTCGTAACTGTTGTCGCGATAATTGGCTCCGGCCATAGCGGAAACGTTGAAATCGCCGAACACCTTATTGAAGGAAGCCAGGAAGTCGAGATTCAGCTCGGTATTCTTCATCATCCGCTGGTCGAAACCACCTTCAGGATAGTCTGAATAATCCTTGTAGTGTCGTTCGAACGTTTGTGCATTATAGTAATCGACGCCGGCACGTCCTTCGAATTTCAGAAACTCAAAGGGCTGGTAATAGAGCGAAGATTTGGCAAATATACGGTCGCGCTGGTAGCTGTTCTGGTTTTCATTGACGGTGAAATACGGATTCATGTGGTAATTGCTGTTCCAGTTGTAATACGTATATTCGCCGGCAGCGTTTTTCTCATCCCAGTTATCTTTCAATGTCTGCATATTGATTTGCCGTGCCGACCATACGTAGAGTCCGTTTATCGGATTGTTGCCTCCGTATCCCTGCCCCGGTATATTGTCGCTTTCGGTGCGGGTATAATTGGCCGAGAGGTCGAAACGGACTTGTTCGTTCAGCTTCATTTCCGTATTGATCTGACCGGTATAATGTTTCTGGTCGGTATTGGGTATGGTTCCGGCCTGGTCGCGGAAAGAGAGTGAAGCGCGTGTACTCGATTTATCGCTTTCCGAGAGTACCGAGACGGTATGGTTCATGGAGTAGCCGAGTTGGAAAAAGTCTTTCACATTGTTCGGTCGCGAAATCCAGTCGGTAGCCTGGCGTACGCCGTTTACTACGGGGCTGTCGTATTGCGGCAGTTTGAGGCCTGCGTCTAAGCGGGGTCCCCAGGATTCGTCGTAGAAGTCGTTCACCCCATTGCTTCCGTCCACCCAGGCAAAGCTGTTTTCGATGGCGTAATCCTGGTAGCTGGCTCCGTTTCCGTAAGTTTTCCAGTGGTATTCATCCCCGTCGTAGCCTTGTCCGTAGAGGTTCTGCAGTCGGGGCAGGGTAGAGACCTGGTCGAAGGTCAGGTTGCCGTCGTACGAGATGGTGACGCCCTTGCCTTTTTTGCCTGTCTTGGTGGTAATCAGCACGACGCCGTTTCCGGCACGCATCCCGTAGAGCGCAGCCGAGCCGCCCTTCAGGACGGTAATCGTCTCGATGTCTTCGGGGTTGATGTCGTTCAGACCGGAGCCATAGTCAACACCATTGTAGTGATGGTCTCCCGATCGCTGTGTATCGTTGGCAATGGGGATACCATCGACGATGATCAGGGGTTGTTGGTCGCTGCTGAAGGAGGAGTTCCCGCGGATGGAGATACGCGAGGAGGCGCCTACCGATCCGCCGAACTGGTTGATCTGTACCCCGGCCACTTTCCCGGCCAGCGATCCCGTCACACTGATCTGTCCGGCCTTGGTTAGTTCTTCGGATTTCACTTCCTGAATGGCATATCCCAGCGATTTCTTTTCGCGGGTAAGCCCCAGAGCGGTGACGACTACTTCGTCGAGTCGCTGCGCATCCGCTTCCATAAGGATGTTCATCACGGGAGAAACAGGTACTTCCTGAGCCTTCATCCCGATGTAGGAAAAGACCAAGGTAGTTGCTCCAGATGGTACATCTAAGGAAAAACTCCCATCGAAGGCCGTTATAGTCCCTGTGGAAGTCCCCTTAACGACTACAGAAGCTCCGATGACAGGCTCATTGTCTTCGGCGGAGGTAACAATCCCCCTCACCCGGGTCGTCTGAGCCGTCGCAATTCCTATGCTTGCTAAAAAACACAGGAGTAGGTTAGTAATCATTTTTTTTTTCATAAAACTTCTTTAATAATTAGTATAAACATTATCAGGTAAAAAAAAAGTTCAATAAGTTCAACGTGAGTTGATACAGAGGGATATAAAAAGAACGGCTTAGCTCTCGGCGAAGAGAGTAAGTCGTTCTTGCATGTATAAAATAAAATCCGTAACTTAACGCGCGTGATTAACGTGTGTGTGTGTGTGTGTGTGTGTGTGTGTGTGTGTTATGAATTTATTTGAAACACACAAACATACGATGCAAAAAAATACATTCGTCAGATAATTTGTTCTATATCTAATCACACTAAGTAGAGTAAAGTTGTTATTCGAATACAAATATAGTAACATAAATTAAACATATCCTTTATTTACTTTCAGTTTTTTTATCATGTATCCTGAAAAACTAATAAATCGATGGGAAATTGTTTGTTTTTTGATATATTTCAAATTCTCCGCACCGTCCTTGCGAGGTACGAAGCAATCCAGGGGGCGCTTGGGCCTGGATTGCTTTACCCTCCCAAAAAAACAGGAAATTTGCAGGCATAAAAATATAGCCCTACCTTTGTGACGTAAAATTAAAATATGCCAACACAATACAGGCCTGTTCATATTGAAAAGAATGAATATCACGTAAATGAATAAAATGAAAACAATAGAGACGATTGGGTTTTCAGAAAACAGAATTTTTCTGAACTATGCGAATTGATATACTTACCGTGCTGCCCGAAATGATTGAAGGGATGATCCATTGTTCCATCGTGCAGCGCGCACAAGACAAAGGGCTGGCAGAGATATACCTGCACAACCTCAGAGATTATACGACGAATAAATGGAGGCGGGTGGACGATTATCCTTTTGGAGGAGAAGCCGGTATGGTATTGCAGATAGAACCGGTTGATCGCGCCCTCGCCGTATTGAAAGCCGAACGGACGTACGATGAAGTGATCTATACTTCTCCCGACGGGGAACTATTCAACCAACAGACGGCCAATACGATGTCGCTGCTGAACAATCTGATCATCCTTTGCGGGCATTATAAGGGGGTGGACTACCGCATACGCGAACATTTAGTCACCAAAGAACTATCTGTAGGAGATTATGTGCTTACCGGAGGCGAGCTGGCGGCTGCCATTATCACCGACGCCGTCGTCCGTCTGCTCCCGGGAGCCATTGGCGACGAGCAGAGCGCTCTTTCCGATTCGTTTCAGGATGGGCTGCTGGCACCTCCCGTTTACACCCGGCCGGCAGAGTACAAAGGCTGGAAAGTACCTGATATCCTCCTGTCGGGCCACCAGCGTAAGATCGACGAATGGCGCCTGCAACAGGCATACGAACGCACAGCCCGCCTGCGCCCCGATTTATTATGAAACTTACGAACTGACGGAGGGGCGCCTGTACGTACGGAATAAACTCCTGAACTTCAGCTGGAGGACGCCGAAAAGGGCTTCGCCAAAGATGGAAGAGTTCATTTTCGAAACACCCAGCACCCGGTTGATAAAGATGATGGGCACTTCCTTCAGCCTGAAGCCATACTTATAGGCGGTAAACTTCATCTCTATCTGAAAGGCATAACCTTTGAAGTGGATATTGTCTAATTCAATCGTTTCAAGTACCTCCCGGCGATAGACGACAAAGCCGGCAGTCGTATCCTTCACCTTCATACCGGTAATTATCCGCACATAGACGGAGGCAAAATACGACATCAGCACGCGCCCCAAAGGCCAGTTGACCACATTGACCCCATTGCTGTAGCGCGAACCGACGGCTACATCGGCCCCCTCCTTCACACAGGAGTCATACAGCCGGGGCAGGTCCTGGGGATTATGACTGAAATCGGCATCCATCTCAAAAATATAATCATACGAACGCTCCAGCGCCCATTTGAATCCGCAGATATAGGCCGTACCTAAGCCTTGCTTACCCTGGCGTTCGACTAAAAAAACCTGTCCGGGATACTTTGCCTGAAGGCCTTTAACTATATCCGCCGTCCCATCCGGCGAGCCATCGTCAATAACCAGAATATCAAACTTCCTTTCCAAATCTAATACAGTGCAGATGATATTCTCGATATTCTCTTTTTCATTGTATGTAGGGATAATTACAATACTATCAGACATATTACTCTGAATTTTTATTTTAACATTAAGATTTCTTCTTTCTGCCTATCAAAGGTAAAGGTTTTTAATTGATTTTGCACTACGTCCTGCATTATTTTCTACCTTTGCCGGAAACAATACACTATTTTGGACATCAAAGAGCTACTTAAGCTATACGCTACCCATCCGCAGACAGAAGCCCTGAGCGCTGTGCTGAAAGACCATTCGTTGCGGAATATCTTCCTGAAAGGACTGAAAGGTTCAAGCGCAGCAATGACAATCGCCTCTCTTTTCTTCAAAAGTAAAGGACAATATCTCTGCATTTTAAACGACCAGGAAGAGGCTGGATACTTCTATCACGATCTCGTCCAGCTCAGGGGGGGAGAAGATATTTATTTTTTCCCTTCTGCATACCGGCGCGCCATTAAATACGGTCATATCGACCCGGCTAACGAAATCCTGCGGACAGAAACGCTGAGTATGCTGCACGACCAGGAGGCTTCCTTCATCATAGTCACCTGTCCCGACGCGCTGGCAGAAAAAGTAATCTCTGCCAGGACGCTGGAAGAGAATACACTGAAGATACATACGAAAGAGAAATTAGATAATATGTTCGTATCCGACGTGCTGGACGAATACGGTTTCGAACATGTGGATTACGTATATGAACCGGGGCAGTACGCCATGCGCGGGAGTATTCTCGACGTCTTTTCTTTCTCATACGAGTTTCCGTACCGCATCGACTTCTTCGGAAATGAAGTGGAGAGCATCCGCGCTTTCGACGTGGAAACACAGTTGTCAAAAGAAAAATTCGACAGTATCTATATCGTACCCCAGATGAGCAGGCAGGAGCTGTCGGACCACTCGCTGCCCGGCTCGTTGCCTCCGCAGACGCTCATCGCCTCGCGCGACCTATACTGGTGTAAAGAACGGATCGGCAGTATCCGGAACGAAGAACCAGTGACAGCCGACGAAGAATCGTTTGCCGGCAAAGAGGAGATGCAGGCGAAACTGATCACCGGTGAGAGTTTCCTGCGTACCGTATCGGGCTTCCGGCGACTCCATTTCGGGGCGCGCCCCGCGGGTACGGCTGATGCAACTTGCTGCTTTCAGACAGACAGACAGCCCATTTATCATAAAAACTTCGATTTAGTCAGCGAGTCATTCCATAAGTATCTGGAGGATAACTATACCCTCTACATCTTAAGTGATGTGGAGAAACAGGCCGCCCGTATCCGTACCATTTTTGAAGATCGGAACGACAATATACCTTTCACGGCAGTAAACAAAACCCTCCACGAGGGTTTTTACGATCAGACGCTGAAGGTGTGTTTTTTCACCGACCATCAGCTGTTCGACCGTTTTCATAAGTTCAACCTGAAGAGCGACAAGGCCCGGAGCGGAAAGATCAGCCTTTCGCTGAAGGAGCTGAACCGGTTTACCACGGGTGATTATGTGGTGCATACCGACCACGGGGTCGGCCTGTTCGGAGGCCTGGTACGTACGGAAGTCAACGGGAAAATACAGGAGGCCGTCAAACTCATGTATCAGAACAACGACATCCTGTTTGTGAGCATCCACTCCCTCCATAAACTATCCCGCTACAAAGGGAAAGACAGCGGAGAACCTCCCAGACTGAATAAACTGGGAACAGGGGCCTGGGAGCGGATGAAGGAAAAAACCAAAGCCAAGGTAAAAGACATTGCCCGCGACCTGATTCTCCTCTATTCCAAACGCAAAGAGGAGAAAGGCTATCCCTTCAGCCCCGACAGCTTCATGCAGCATGAGCTGGAAGCCAGCTTCATTTACGAAGATACTCCCGACCAGATGAAAGCAACCTCGGAAGTGAAAAACGATATGGAGAACGCACGCCCCATGGACCGGCTGATATGCGGAGATGTGGGATTCGGTAAAACGGAAGTGGCCATACGGGCCGCTTTCAAAGCCGTAGCCGATAGCAAACAAGTAGCCATCTTGGTCCCTACAACGGTCCTTGCCTTTCAGCATTTCCAGACTTTTTCCGAACGACTGAAAGATTTCCCCTGTAAGATAGATTATATCAGCCGCGCCCGCAGCTCTGTGCAGATCAGAGAAATACTGAAAGGCACGAAGGAAGGAAAGGTGGACATCCTGATAGGGACACACCGCATCGTGAGCAAAGATGTCAGCTTCAAAGACCTGGGCTTGCTTATTATTGACGAAGAACAGAAGTTCGGCGTCTCGGTAAAAGAAAAACTGAGGCAGATGAAGGTCAATGTAGATACCCTGACCCTGACGGCTACTCCGATCCCGCGAACCCTCCAGTTCTCGCTGATGGGCGCACGCGACTTGAGTAGTATCACGACCCCGCCACCCAACCGTTATCCGGTGCAAACCGACGTAGAACGTTTCAACCCCGATATCATCCGCGAAGCTATCAGCTTTGAAATGAGCCGCAACGGACAGATATTTTTCATCAACAACCGCATCCAGAACATCTACGAGATCGAATCCCTTGTCAGGCGCGAAGTGCCCGATGCCCGCGTCTGTGTAGGCCATGGCCAGATGGAGCCCGAAAGGCTGGAAAGGATATTACTCGACTTTATCAATTACGAATACGATGTACTGATCGCTACCAGCATTGTGGAAAACGGCATCGACGTGCCCAATGCCAATACGATTATCATAAATAATGCGCATCAGTTCGGACTGTCCGACTTACACCAGCTGCGCGGACGGGTGGGCCGGAGCAACCGGAAAGCCTTCTGCTACCTCCTTTCCCCTCCCCTATCGACCCTTACCCAGGAAGCAAGGAGAAGACTACAGGCCATCGAAAACTTTGCCGAACTGGGCAGCGGCATCCATATTGCCATGCAGGACCTCGATATCCGGGGCGCAGGGAATATGCTGGGGGCCGAACAAAGTGGCTTCATCGCCGACCTGGGATACGAAGCCTATCAAAAAATACTGGAAGAGGCGGTAGATGAACTGAAAGCCGAAGAGTTTGCCGGCCTCTATGCCAGCCAGGAAGAAGGAAAACGCGACAGCGGCAGCGAATACATACGTGAGACCTTTATAGAGAGCGACCTGGAGCTGATGTTCCCCCCTACCTATATCCCGAACGATTCGGAACGTATCTCGCTCTACCGCGAATTAGACAAAATGGAAGAAGAACGCGATATAAACGCCTTCACCGAACGGCTGAAAGACCGCTTCGGCAAAGTACCCAAAGAAGGCAAAGAGCTGATACGCATCGTACGCCTGCGCCGCTTAGCCAGAAAAGCAGGCATGGAAAAGCTTGTATTAAAGAAAGGACAGATGAGCATCTTCCTGATCTCCAATCCCGAAAGCCCATACTACGAAAGCGAAGCCTTCGACAGACTTCTGGCCTTTGTAAAAAAACATCCCCGCCGCTGCACACTGCGCGAACAAAACAACAAACGCAGCATCATCATCAAAGAAGTCCCCACCGTAGAAACCGCCTGTCACCTCCTGGAAGAAATGGATAAGCTATCCGATTGAATTTTATCCTCAGAGCAGCAGTTACCAGGAAGAGCTTGCCCTGGGCCTGGTTGGTGTAATTTGCCTGTAGTTTCAGATTTTCAGCTTAATGTGGACGCGCCCCAGTAGCCAGGTCAAGCCGATGACGACAAAGGCAAAGCCGAGGCACTTGACAATTGAGAAGGCTCCGTGCGCAAACCCACCGGGGATATAAGCTACGTAGGGGATGAGGTAAGTAGTAAGGGTTGCCGTCCCTGCCGGTTTGATGAGGTCGAACCAATGAGCTTTTCCTTTCTCCGCCAGGGCGTAGATAAGGGCATAGAGCGCTATCGCCAGGGCCGTGATATAAAACAGCCAGGGAGGCGTTGCACTTAGTTTGGATACAATCCAGAACCGGTGGGAAATGATTCCGGCTATCAGGAGAACACCCACGGCAACGACAACACCTGTTATTTTCTTCCCCGCCGGCAGGTGCATGTATCTCGTACTGAGTATCGAGAAGAGGATACCGCCCAGTGTAAAGGCGGGCAAGGCTCCGTTGCCGATATGCAGAATGTCCAGCATTCCGTTATAGAAATTGGGGCGGGGGAGCGACAACAATGCCTCTCCTCCCGAAACCTCATTCATCTCCGAACCCAGGATACACACCAGTACAAGCGCTACCCAGATGGGTATCAGGTACCTCAGGCGATCGCGGGTGAAGACGTAAATACAGGCACACAGCAGATACGACCACCCGATCAGGCCGAGAATACCCCACCAGCGCGCCTCAAACACGCCTCCTTTTTCGTCGCGGAAGCTGACAGCCAGATACAGCAGGATCAGGATGCCCAGCCCCTTCAGCAACCGGTAGAAGCGCTTCCGGTTTATATTTGTTGTCTGCGGATACTGGTTCCAAATGCAGATAAAGGCAGCTACCATCAGGATACGATATACGGAGAGGCTGTACCCCGTTTCGGCAGACAGGCCCGCTTCCGAATTGACAATGAAAACGCCCATCAGCAGCAAGGCCAATGTACGCGACAGGATATGCCCGAGGGTAGATTCGCCCGACATTCCTTTGGCATACCGACGCTCGATGGCATAAGGGACAGACATGCCCACGACGAAGAGAAAACAGGGGAATACAGTATCTGCCAGCCCCAGAAAGTCTTCTCCCCGTCCGGCATGCTCCATCCAGTGAGGTATATCATGTACGGTCCAGAAATCATTCACGAATATCATGACGAACATGGTGAGCGCCCGCAGGATATCAATGGCTGTATTCCGTTGTGTAAAAGCAGTTTTCAAGGAGATCAATCCGTTTTTGAATATTAGTTATCCTCTATCGCAGCGATACCCGGCAGTATTTTGCCTTCGATAGCTTCGAGCAGGGCGCCCCCGCCGGTGGAGACATAGGATACGCCTTCGGCCAGACCAAATTTGTTTACACAGGCAACCGAATCGCCGCCACCCACTAATGAGAAGGCGCCTTCGCGGGTAGCTTCTACAATCGCTTCGCCGACGGCACGCGAACCGTGCGTGAAATTTTCGAACTCAAAGACGCCTGTCGGGCCATTCCAGAGGATGGTTTTCGACTGCCGGATCACATCGGCGTATAATTTTTCCGTTTCGGGGCCGATGTCTAATCCTTCCCAGCCGTCGGGTATTTCGCCTACTTTGCTGAAGCCTGTTTTGGCTTCGTTGCTGAAGCTGTCGGCTATTTTTGCGTCAACGGCCAGTACGATGTTAACCCCTTCCTCTTCAGCTTTTTTCAGCAGTTCAATCGCGAGGTTCAATTTATCATCTTCGCATATCGAATTGCCTATCTTCCCCCCCTGTGCTTTGGTAAAAGTGTAGGTCATGCCACCGGTAATGATCAGGTTATCTACTTTACCGAGCAGGTTTTCAATGATTTCAATTTTAGAAGACACCTTGGAGCCTCCCATGATGGCCGTGAAGGGGCGGTTGATATCCTTCAGTATTTTTTCAACAGCCTGTACTTCTTTTTCCATCAGGTATCCGAACATCTTATCGGCGGTATCAAAATATCCGGCAATCAGCGCCGTGGAGGCATGTGCGCGATGTGCCGTACCGAAGGCATCGTTCACGTAGGCATCGGCATACGAAGCCAGTTTCCGGGTAAACTCTTTCTGACTTAATTTGACGGCTTTTTTGGCTGCCGTTTTTTCTTCGTCAGAAGCTTCCTCCAGCACATTTCTGGGTTTGCCTTCCTCCTCGGCATAGAAGCGAAGATTTTCGAGCAGCAATGCCTCACCCGGCTTCAGGGCGGCGGCTTTGGCAGCAGCTTCTTCTCCGGCACAGTCGCCGGCAAACTGCACCTCTATGCCTAAAAGTCCGGAGAGGTGTCCCAGAATATGTTTTAAAGAATATTTATCAGTAACCCCTTTCGGGCGGCCTAAATGGGAACCGATGATCGGGCTTCCGCCGTCGGCAAGAATTTTTTTCAGTGTAGGAAGTGCGGCACGGATACGTGTGTCGTCAGTAATCTTGAAATTTTCATCCAGAGGTACATTAAAGTCAACCCTGACAAATGCCTTTTTGCCGGCGAAATTGTACTTTTCAATCGTTTGCATAAAATTATAATTATTAATGGGTAATAAGTTTAAAGCGTAGGCGTAGCCTTCCACCTTCATAATCGTAGTTCAGTAATCTGAAATGGCCGATCTCGGATGTATTGCTAACATGTTCGCCTATACAGGCGCAGGCGTCGTAATCTCCGACGCGCACAATCCGGAGTGTTTCGCTTACGCTGGTGGGAAGTTTGCTCAGATCGACAATCCCCGCCGCTTCTTCGTGCGTAAGGAATGCAATGGTTACAGGCAGATGTTTATCGATCACTTCGTTTACCCGGCGTTCTACTTCTGCCATCATTTCAGCTCCGGGTTCTTTTTCCAGGAAGTAATCACATTTGCTTTTTTTTCTTTCGATATGCGCATTGCGCGAACGCCCACATCCGAACATCCGTATCATTGTCTGGTTCAGGATATGCTCTGCCGTGTGCATAGGCGGGTATTCTGCTTTGTTGTGTTCGTTTAAAACAACGTCCTTATCCATATAACTAAAGCAATTTTTCAAGTTTAACGCCCCAAAGATAGAGTTATTTTCCGGATGCACCTTTTTTTTATTACTCTTTTAGTCTGTTATTTGTCCGACCCGGGTCAAACACGTGTTCGACCCAGGTCAGACACGTGTTCGACCCGGGTCAGACAGCTGTTCGACCCGGGTCAGACACATAAAAGTATCCGGTACCGGAAAAAAAGACCAAGAAGTTCTGAAGGAAACACAGTATATTACGGGCCGTCCTTGCGAGGTACGAAGCAATCCAGAACGGGCACCCTGGATTGCTTCGTACCTCGCAATGACGACGGAAATCAGGCCGTCTTTGCGAACCCGCTGGGTGAAGCAATCCGGAACGGGCCACCCTGGATTGCTTCGTACCTCGCAAGGACGGCGGAAATCAGGCCGTCATTGCGAAAGGTAGGGTGAAGCAATCCAGAACGGGCACCCTGGATTACT
>JAISZA010000247.1 GCA_031269535.1 Tannerellaceae bacterium | reverse complement strand
ACTGGGAAGGCAGGGAAGGGCAAGTCATCCCGGTTTTGGTTTATTCCAATTGTGACGCCGTTGAGCTGTTTGTGAACGGAAAATCTTTCGGCGAACAAAGATTGGAATTCCCAAGTTATGGCATGGCCGGGAAATACCCGTTGCGCGACAGGCCGGATGTGCAGGAAACAACAGACGACCTCCATCTCATGTGGACAATACCGTATCAGGCCGGAGAAATCAAGGCTGTAGGAAAAATCCAGGGACAGATCGTCTATACGGAAACCATACAGACGACCGGCAAACCGGCAGCCCTGCGGGTAACTTACGACAAAAATACCCTCCGGGCCAATGGTGATGATATTACACATATAAAAGTTGAGATTATTGACTCAAAAGGGAATATCGTCCCAACAGCCAATAACGAAATCCGTTTCCTGGTAAAAGGCGAAGGACAGTTGCTCGGAATGGAAAGCGGGGATAACAGAAGCCACAATACCGGGCACTTCCGGCACCGCGACCCTTCTCAGCCGGCAAGCAAAGAGGCCTATGGCGGATTGATCTTAGGCTATGTGCAAGCAGGCCGGAAGGCGGGCAATATAACTGTGGAAGTATCATCACCCGGACTTAAAGGTGCTGAGGTGAATATTGTATCACGCTGAAAAACGCAAGGGGGGGTGCCGGCAGGTAGCGGGGCCGGCATACCCCTCTTCATCTTCCGGCATTCATCCCTGTGTGTCAATAGCCCGGCGATTTCTCTATACAAGGTTATTATTTATACGAATGAAAACATTTATATTTGAATCAAACAAAAATCAGCTATACTAAACATTTGAGCAGGTCCGAATTAAATATTGAAAAAGAACTCGTTGAACAATTCATATCAGGCAACGAAATGGCATTTGAATTGATTTTTCACCAGACGAAAGGAAAACTAAAGGGGTTTCTTAAAAAGATGCTGCCCTACGGAGAAGATGAAGAAAGTATCCTGCAGGAAATATACCTGAACCTCTGGGCAAGCAGAAAATCAATAAATGCAGATAAAAATTTCGAATCCTATCTCTTTGCTATTGTGAGAAATATGGTGACAGATGTCATGAGAAAAAGACTGCACAAACAAAAACACCTTGAAGAATTATACAGCCAGCTGAAAGAGGAACACGAAAACAGCCTGGATACACTTGCGATGGTAGAGTATTCGGAGCTGGAAAAAAAGATTTTTGAACTGATTGAGAAATTACCCGAAAAAAGACAACTCATCTTTAAACTAAACCGGATAGACGGACTTACCTACAAAGAGATTGCCAGAAAATTAAATGTATCGGAAAATACGGTAGATCTGCAAATACGCAGCGCACTGAGTTTCTTACGCAATGAGATGAACCACTTCCTGCATATTCTGTTTTGCTGTTTTTAAGACATAACGTCGGATTACGTCTGAAACTGCGGAATTAGTTGTACTTTTGCCGCGCGCCGGAATGCAGCAGAAGCAGGCCGGGGCGCATCTTGATAGATAATATGAACAATTAAATACGTAGGACAGATGAAAAATGTTTTCTCTATTTTAGGGGTACTCCTGTTTGCCCTTGTGAATACATCGACTACAGGCGATGTGAATATGTTTCAATGGGGAGCATATAAGCCAGTGTTTATGAAACGGGCCGATCTGGAACAGTCCGTGAGTTTCCGGGAAGGAAAACGGGCCTTGACGAATCCCGGAAAGATATACTGCAAACCGCCTTATATCTATATCAATGAACGCTACAAAGGAATACACATCATCAACAACACAGACCCCGCACATCCCGTGGCTGAAGGGTTTATCGTGGCGCCGGGCTGTATGGATATGGCGATGAAAGACCAGATACTTTATCTCGACAATGCGGTGGACTTAGTGGCTTTCGACCTGGTCGCCAGGAAAGTGAGCCATCGGGTGAAAAACGTTTTCCCCGAACCGCTTGCGCCTGATAATTCGTATTATTACAGTACCGGAGAGGACGATATGATCGTTGTTGAATGGAAAAAGAATCAGTAATCTTAAACAAACAAATGATGAAACGCTTTAACATATTTCTTATATCACCGCTTCTCGCCCTGCTCTGGGCATGTGGAGTATCGACTTCAGGCGGAGACTTTTACATTCCCTCCCCGTCGGAAAACACCGGACAAGGAGGCTCCATGGCACGGTTTACGATATCCGGCAATAACCTCTATACCGTCGATCAGAATACGCTGAAGACTTTTGATGTCTCCAGGGCCGAAACACCAAAATACCTTGAAGGCAAAGAACAATACCTGGATTTTGGTGTCGAAACAATCTTCCCGATGGATACCCTGCTGTTTCTGGGTTCGCAGACAGGCATGTATATCTTCAATATCACAAGGCCTGACTTCCCGCAGCAACTGGCACATGTTTCGCATATCACGGCCTGCGACCCGGTGGTAGCTTACGGCCGGTATGCCTATGTAACCCTCAACTCGGAAAATACCTGGTGCGGACAATCGGCCAACGAACTGCGCATATACGACCTTTCCAATATCTATAAACCTCAGTTGATACATACGGAATCTGGCTTTAAGCATCCCAAAGGACTGGGCATCGATGGCAATAAACTGTTTGTATGCGACAACGGGCTGAAAGTATATGATGTAAGCAATCCCGCCCAACCGCTCTGGATAGATGATATAACCGGTATCCCCGAAGCGATCGGGATCGATTCTTACGACGTGATTCCCCTGAACGGCACCCTGCTGCTGATAGGCGCCAACGGACTTTATCAGTTTGATTACACAGGCGAATCATTATCCTTTTTAAGTAAAATAGAAGTATTACCGGAAAGATAAAACCTTTTATGAAACGAGCATGTGAACACTGTTCACGCCGAAGGCGATGAATAAAACGAACGGTGAGTTCCACATACTACCTTAAAAAAAAAATTTATTCGTATGAAAAGAAAAACAAGCATTTTCCTTCTCCTCTTCACCGCCTGCCTGTTTGTTTTCCCGGAAGCAGAAGCGCAGAACGAAACGAGAAAAACGTTCGGAAACTCCCTGGCCGTCCAGCCTCTCTACTGGCTGAACAACGGATTCCGCATCGATTACGAAAGACGGCTGAAAAACCCCTCCCAGTGGTTGCAGGTAAGCGCCATCGGATATTATGTGGAAAATGAGAGTAATCCCTGGGACGTATGGACGTTTTCGGACTTCTCGTTCAACGAGGTCTGGGGAGCCGGCCTGGAGGTCAATTATAAATGGTTCCCCTTCAGGCGTCAGAGGGTGTATGTCTCCGGAGGATTGTCGGCCTCTCATTTCAATATGGAGTACGACGAGGTCGGCTACCGATATACCAGTTACCAGATAGACGGCCTGACGTATTACGAATCGCAATGGGAGAATTACCAGGTCAGTCAGCGCTTCAACCGGATCGGAACGAATCTCTGTACAGGCATCCAGAACCGCCCGACGAGGCGGTTCCTGATAGATGGCTATGTTGGCATCGGCTTTATGTATTCGTTCTACGATCCGGATAAATACCATCCCGACAACTACCTCAACAGCCTGAGTTACCGGGGCCTTACCCTTACTGCCGGTTTCCGCATCGGTTTCCGGCTCTGAGGCGGCGGCCTGCGGGCAGGCCAGGCGCTACTTACTTATCTGCATATCTCCGGCTATATTCTGGATATCCTTCAGGCTGAAGTTGCCCAGAAGCTGGATAACGGTAAAACTGCTGTCGGTATCTGCCAGCATAAGGAGGTCTCTGACCTGTTCGCCTTTCATATCGGCGTAGAAGGTAGCGCGGGTCTTGCCGTCGCGTACGCGCATCAGTTCCTGATGCCGGCCGCTTACAAGCTGAGAAAAATCTTTCCGCATCTGCTGCATCAGGCCCGGCTGTTCGGTCGAGACGATCTGGAGGGATTCCACTTTCCCCTTCATATTCACCAGGCTCAGGCCGATATCACCTATGGCAGGCATCATGTCGAACATGGTTTTCGACACATAGACGGAGGTCACATTTTCTTTATTGGCATATTGATCAAACAAATCTTTCTGTGCGAAGCAGACGCCCGTACAAAGCAGGCACAGGAAGAGGATGCTGCATTTTGTCTTCATACTTTTTATTTTAAGTGTTTATGTAATATCTCATTTACCTTTTCAAATTCTTGTCCGGCTCCGGAGACTTGCTCCAGGCCTTTGTTGAGTTGCACCGACATAAAAGCCAACGCATGTCCGGCAGCGACAGCCGCTTCTGCGGGGTCGGCAAAGGTATCGGCCCGTCCGGGAGCTTGTCTTTCAGTTTGCAGGAAAATACCAATGCCGAGCAGCAGGGCGGCGGCAATGCCTGTTATCCTGTATAAGCGGTGGATGCGCTGTTTCTTTTCCCTGGCGGCATAGCCGTCTATCTGTTTCTCCAATCGTCCGACAAGGCCTTCGGGGAGGGGGATGCCTGAGGCTTTTTCTATCAGGCGGTCAAAATCGTTCTCGTTCATTGCTTCGTATTTTCAGATATTGCTCCCGGATACATTTGCGTGCCCGGGAAAGTAAGACACGGATATTCACGGCGCTCAGGCCTGTGATCGTTTCTATTTCTTCCGGCGAACAGCCTTCGATGCTTTGCAGGCGGAGTATCTGCCGCTGATTGGCGGGTAGCCGGTCGATCAGTTCTTGTATCAGCCGCAGTTCGTCCTGCTCTATCATCCTTGTTTCAGGCGATACGCCGGTCTCAGGCGATAGGGTTTCGATGGGTATTTCGCTCCGGTTCTGCCGGGGGGCCGAGCGGAGAAAGTCCAGACAGAGGTTCTTTACCAGTGTAATGCAGAAGGCTTCCGTATTCCGGATATGCAGGAGTTCGTTCCTCCGGCTCCAGAGTTTATAGTACGCCTCCTGAAGGATATCCTCCGCATCCCGGCTATTCTCCGTCAGCGCATAAGCTACGCGGTAAAGGCGGGGGTGCAGAGGAAGAAACCGCTGTTTGAAACCTTCGGCATCCATCACCTGCTGTGCTCACCGATTACTTTCCGGATATCCGATTGTTTGATCCGGCCCTGGATGTGTATCATTGCCGGGCTATCTCCCGAAGAAAGGATAAGCAGTTCGCGGACGAATTCGTCTTCGATGCGCAGCAGTACTTTGATGTTCTTACCGTTTTCGCTGGCCGTGACAACGGTATCGAAACCCTTATCATTCAGGCTCCTGACGGCCCGGGTGAAACGTTCTTTTATCTCGCCGGAGCAATCTTCAAGCTCCAGTATCTCAATGTTCTCTATTCCTGCAGAGAAACCGGCGAACTTCATGCCTATCGCACCTATGTTTATCCGGTTAACTTCTTTCAGCTTTGCAAACTCGCTGAACAACTGTTTTACGTCTCCCTGCCCGAAGCCTGCGTGGCAGGCCATGAGGAGTATTCCTAAGTAAACTGACTTTTTAAACATTGTATTCTTTTTTTGATTCGTATTATTCATTCGTTTCCGGGCCTTTCCGTGCACGTTCCCAGGCCTCCTGCAAAGAAGACGGGGAAGCAAGAGAAATGTTACAAAAGTTACAAAAAAAGTTAGAAGTTACGAATTGCTAAA
>JAISZA010000245.1 GCA_031269535.1 Tannerellaceae bacterium | reverse complement strand
GCACCCTGGATTGCTTCGTACCTCGCAATGACGGCGGAAGTGGATTGCTTCGTACCTCGCAAGGACGATAAAAATCCATTGAATCTGCGACCATTTGAATTGCACCCGGCGGCTTAACGAGTGCGACTATTTGAATTGCACCCCATTATTATACGTTGTTTGTTTTTCATCCCTAAAATGTATAACTTTGTTGGAACTAATCAGATATTTTAAAAAAAAAATTATGGAACGAAAACTTGTGATTTGTCTCTGCTTATCTATTCTTGTAGCCTGTTTCTCTGCCTATAGCCAGACGGTTCAAAGCCTGATCGCACCGGGCGCTAACGTGGAAAAACTGGCTGAAGGATTTAGTTTTACGGAAGGCCCTGCCGTTGACAACCTGGGCAATGTCTATTTTACCGATCAGCCGAACAACCGCATCTTCGTCTGGACGGTGGAGGGAGCGCTCGCTACCTTCCATGAGAATCCCGGACGGGCCAACGGGCTTTACTTCGACAAGCAGAACCGCCTGCTTTCGTGCTCCGATATGGATAATGAAATCTGGCGCTTCGAGGCAGACGGAACGCATACGGTACTTGTGACGGATTATGATGGAAAGAAGTTAAACGGCCCCAACGATTTATGGGTACATCCCAATGGAGGCGTCTATTTCACCGACCCACTCTATAAACGCGATTACTGGACACGCAATCCGGATATGCAGCAGGAAGGCCAGTACCTGTATTATCTTACGCCCGACCTCCAAAGTGTGAAACGGATTGATACCGACTTTGAACAACCCAATGGCATCATCGGTTCGCCGGATGGCAAGCTGCTCTATGTGGCCGACATCCGCGCGCGTAAGACATACGTGTACGACATACAGCCCGACGGATCGCTGACCAACAGGCGACTGTTTACTTCAATGGGATCGGATGGAATGACGATGGACGAAAAAGGGAATATCTACCTGACAGGGCGAGGGGTGACGGTTTTCAATCCGGCAGGAGAACAAATCGGACAAATACCCGTGGAGGCAAACTGGACGGCTAACGTCTGCTTCGGAGGCAAAGACATGCAAACCCTCTTCATCACAGCCTCCCAATACCTCTACAGCCTGCGGATGAACGTGAAGGGCGTCAGATAAGAGACGGCTCCCCCCCAGAAAAAACGTGTGTATCCGCGCCGGAGAGCTCCGGATACACACGCAGCAAACAATCCTCAGACCGCGCGGGAGCGAAGCGATCTACCGGGCTAATTTCAGCTCGTCGATCAGGCGGGGGCATTTGCCCCATTTGTCTATCATATAGAGCACATAGCGTATATCGACGCCGATGCAGCGCTGCAGTTCCGGCTCGAAAGCGATATCGCCGCTCATGGCTTCCCAGTTGCCGTCGAAGGCAAGCCCGATGACCCGGGCGTTTTTATCGAAGATCGGGCTTCCTGAGCTGCCTCCGGTAATATCGTTATTGGTGAGGAAGCAGAGGTTCATCGTACCGTTTCCGTTACCATACGGGCCAAAGTCTTTGGTGCGTATCATTTCCAGTATCTCCGGCTGCACGTGAAATTCTTCGCTTGCCGGGTCTTCTTTCTCGAATATTCCTTTCTCAGTGGTATAATAGTTATACCAGGTAGCATCGTAGGGCTGGTATCCTCCGATGCTGCCATAGCTTGCCCGCATGGTGAAATTGGCGTCGGAATAGAAGGTCTTACCGGGATGCATCTCCTGCAGGCCTGCGAAATAAAGGCGTTCGCCTTTCTCGATATCATACTGCGAAGCCGTCATAAATTGTTGCAATTCGAATACAGAGAGCAGCACCGACAGGCTCAGCTCGGCGGCCGGGTCTTTGTCTAATCTGGCATACTCACGGGGATTCTGCAGGAGTGAGGCAATCCGGTCGTACGACAGCAGGCGGCTTTTGCGGAATACATGCGCTGTATATTTTTTGTAGTCTCCCTTGTATTTCTTGTCTATTTTCCTGTAGATATCGGGGAGGAACTGCGCCGGAACTCGTTCTTTCACGATCTGCATCATGACGGGTAATACACTCTGGTCTAAGTCCGGATCGTAATCTTTGAAGAAGGACTGTATCCAGTCTTTAAGGAGGATGTCTATTTCTTCCCGAGTAGAGCCTTTGATATCGATGCTTTGCACCATGCGTGCCAGGCGGACAATTTCAGCTCCGTTGATGAGGGCTTCCGTCAGGTAAGTATAGGCCCTTCTGTATTCGTTTGTCGAGGTATATCCTTTTTCCAGGAGGTTTAAGACTTCGCCGTAGGCTGCTTTCCGGGCGGGTTCCTGTCCGACCCAGGCCGCGAAGTCGGCTTCTTCCGCTTTTTTCCGCTTGATAACGTCTAAGTTCTCCAGGCCTTTGTTCATTCCGATGGAATTTTTCCAGTAATTAGCGCTGGCGGCGTATTTCGAAGCATATTTGAGGCGTACGGCATCACTGGCGTTCATGGCCTCTTTCCAGAGTTCCTGTTTGATACCTCTTATTTCGATGCGGGGTTTATTACTGTTTTCGATACGTTGCCCGACTCCCCATGAGCTTATGTAGCGGTTGGTCGTTCCCGGGAAGCCGATGGTCATGGCATAATCCTCGTTCTGATAGCCCTGGAGAGAGACTTCCGCTACGTATTTCGGCCGGTAGGCCTGGTTGTCCGGGCTGTATCCGGCCGGTTGATTGGCTGCATCAGCATATACGCGGAAGACGGAGAAGTCTCCCGTATGGCGTGGCCACATCCAGTTGTCGGTGTCGCCTCCGAATTTACCTACCGAGCTGGGCGGAGCAAAGACCAGGCGCACATCATTGAATACGTCATATACGACCAGGAAATATTTATTGTTATTGTAAAAAGGGATTACTTCTGCTGTTAAAAAGGGACTCCTACCGATAGAGTCACAGATGACGCTTCCGATGGAATCGGCGGCAATCAGACGGTCGTATTCGTTTGTAAAAGAAGCTATCTGCGAATTGATACGTTCGCTCACGTCAAGGGTTTCGCGGAGGTAACGGACACTTAATTCCGGGACCGGCAATTCTTCGTCTTTATTTTGGGAGATGAAACCGTTTTTCAGGTAATCTTGTTCCACACTGCTTAATTGCTGAATCGGGCTGTATCCGCAATGATGATTAGTAAAAATCAATCCTTCTTCCGATACGGTAATCCCGCTGCATCCGCCGCCGAAAATCACAACGGCATGGCTCACACTGGGATCCGTCTCGCTGTACAAGGCTTCATACGGAGGCCGGAAGCCAAGTTCCTTCATTCTTGCCAGATTCTGTTTGTTCAACTCTTTCAATACCCACATGCCTTCATCTGCATACGCCTGGCTTGCTACCATGGCACATAGTAGCCCTGCCCACATTCTCTTTTTTAAATTCATTCTTCTTTTCAATTAATATTTAGTAATTAATGTCTTTTAGGTCTGTACGGAAAGTCTCTTTTTATAACGAATAATAAAAACACAAGTAATAATATGCTGCGATACAATAAACGTAAAACCTCTGATTCTATAGCCGGAAACATCCCCGCCGAATAGAATATAATTGTGAGTGCAAAGTAAATAAAAGCAGATTTCAAATCATACGAAATCGGGAATTTCTTTTGCCCGATGAAGTAAGATAAAAGCATCATTAACAAATTGCAGCTAAACGAAGCCCAGGCACAGGCCATGAATCCGTAAACCGGAGCAAACAGCAGAATGATGGATACCGTGACCACACAGCCCGTGATGGAAAAATAAGCTCCCCAACGGGTCTGATCGTTCAGCTTATACCAGAACGAAAGGTTGAAATAGATACCGAAAAAGAACTCGCCAAGCATCACGATGGGTACCACGCGAAGCCCCGGATAGTAGGGAGGAGCTACGAAGTATTTCAGTAAATCTAAGTAAAAGACTACCCCCAGGAAAATAAACAGGCCAAAGATGATGAAGTATTTCATCGCTTCGGCATAGGCTTTGCTGCTGTCGCCACTCTTATTTTTTGCAAATACAAAAGGCTCGTAGGCATAACGGAAGGCCTGAATAAACATCACCATGACCACCGCTATCTTAAAACAGGCTCCGTAAATACCCAGCTGCTCATTAGCATACTCCTTATCATCGAACAGATAAGGAAACAGTATCTTATCGGCTGTCTGATTCAATATACCCGCAATTCCCAGTATCAGAATGGGAAACGAATAACGCAGCATCTGCTTTAATAAACCCAGGTCGGGTTTACGACGGAAGCCCGGCAGCATATCGGGGATCAGTACAACGAACGTAACAGCCGAAGTGATCACATTGGCAATAAATGCGTAGCCTATCCCATAGCCGGGGACGTAGAACCAGTCGATGGCCTCCGGCGATTCCCGATACCAGTCCGGGCAAATAATCAGGAAAAAGATATTCAGCAGGATGTTCAGGAAGATACTTAAGAGTTTGATTCCCATAAACCGGAAAGGGCGCCCCTGGTGCCTGAGATAAGCAAAGGGGATGCAGCAGAAAGCATCCACTGCCACCACACCCAGCATCATCGCCAGATATTCCGGGTGCTCGGCATAGTTGAGCAGGCCGCTTAGCGGAGAGAGGAAGCAAAGAGTGAGAAGGAGAAACAAAGCCGACGTTATCCCGATGCTGAACAGCGTACTGGCATACACCCGTATCGGATCGCTTTCTTCCTTTTTATTGATAAACCGGAAGAATCCCGTCTCCATACCATACGTAAGAAGTATGAGCAGCAAGGCCACCCAAGCATACAGGTTGGTATAAATGCCGAACTCGCCCGTACCGGTCAGTACCCTCGTATATAGAGGCACCAGCAACCAATTCAGAAAACGTCCGACAATACTACTCAAGCCATAAATTGCGGTTTCTTTTACCAGCCGCTTCATTCCTTTTCCTGCCATTCCTCCCGTTGTTTTAATCAAATAAGGTTCCCTGCGTAT
>JAISZA010000221.1 GCA_031269535.1 Tannerellaceae bacterium | reverse complement strand
CTACAAATTGCGTCCTTACTCCAAACGAAAATTTGTAGTACACAGATCGGAATTTGAAAAATTGGATATCGCTGATTTTAGGAAATTTGTGACATGACGAGCTGCAATGTGGGTTAAGTTCTTCTTTGTTTAGGAATCCTCTGTCTTTAGGTTCAGGGCTTATCAGGTATCCGGCGAAAGGATTAATAGCTAATTGTCCGGTGTTTCGGGCAATGGAAACAATATGCTTTACGCCTATCATGTACATCCAGATGGTGTTAGTTGAACATTCCCTTTCGGTTCTTAAATAATGCTCAAAACCGTTAATAAAGGCAAGGTTCAATTCTTTCAGGTAAACATCATCCCGGTTATACTCTTGCCGGATATAGTTTCCCATATGCTTATACAGTAGGCAATATTTAGCATAAGTACCCTGCGCCCTGTTGTATCCCACTTTTCGGGAGAACTCCTGATTGTGTTTAGCAAATAGGGTTAGGAATGTATCTTGCTTTATTCCTAATCCCAGATAGGCGTTCTTTACTTTATCGGCTGTTACAAAGCCTTCAGCTTGCATAATTTCCTGATAGTGCTTGTTGATGCTGACACGGATTTTGTCTAAGGCAAGGTTAGTTTTTATCGCCAATGTGCTTTTGCCTGTCAGCCGTCCGGCTTTAGTATCCCAAAGATTAGGTGGTATAGTCATTTTACAACTGAACTGGCTGATTGTTCCGTCAATAGTTATCCGTCCCATTACTGGGACTGTTCCGTCGGGTTTGGGGTTGTTCTTTTTGAGGTAGAACAAAATTTTAAACGTACTTCTCATCTTACTCAAAGTTTACTGTTACAAAATTAGTTTACTCTGAGTTATAAGAGGTTACACAGCGTAACGCAAAATACAGACAAACAGCGACTTATAGGCGGCTTGCGTTTTATGGCGAGGTAATGATGTGGTAATTGAACTTTGTCTTACCTTTGCGTATGGGTGGCTTTTGCCGTCCAAAAGAAAAGCCAAACAGAGAACATTAACCGCACATTATCAATCGGTTGTCCTCGCTTGGCTGATTCCGGCTTTTTTATAAGACTTTTATTTTAAAGTTAGGCGTTGTCAGGAAATAAACATTACAAAAAACTGGATGGCTTCGCTTCACTCGCAAGGACGGGAGGGTCGTCATTGCGAGCGGAGCGAAGCAATCCAGTAATGCCGGTAATGAAAAAATGTAACGTTCAGGGCGTGTACCGGATTATTCCGTTTTATACCCAGGGCGTTGCCCTGGGCTGGGCTATAAAGGGCTTTCAGCCCGGGTGCATTTGACTACGTCGATTTTCATTTCAAATTGTCGCATCGTCATTACGGGCCGTCCTTGCGAAAGGAGGGTGAAGCAATCCAGACCGGGCACACCCTGGATTGCTTCGTACCTCGCAATGACGATAGAAATCCATTGAATCTGCGACCATTTGAATTGCACCCACCGAAAATTCCTCCTGTCAAAAAATATTTGTTTTTTGGGGGGGTGACAAAATACAAAACATTTGGTTGTTTTGAAAAAGTTTTTCACCTTTGTCCCTGAGTTATTTGAAACACTGCAAAACGTAGCAAACAAGCGCACTTCGCTCGTTTCTATGCCGTTACCCGTCTCAGTTCGCTTTTTCGTAAAATTCTGAAAGAGAGAGGGGATATTCAAAACTTTTCACTATATTGCATCCTGAAAAACAAAAAAAGTCAATGAAAAGATATCTTTTACTCTCCGCTATCCTGGCTTTCCCGATATGGCAAGCCTTGTACGCTGTTTCTGCTGATAAATATAAGTTCAACAGAGTGGACGTCGTGAAAGGACTTTCCAATAGCGAGGTAAAATGTATCTACAAGGATAAAACGGGCTTGATGTGGTTTGGAACACCTTCGGGGCTGAACCGTTATGACGGCTATGATATTATAACCTGCAAACAGAACTTAACGACGAATCCGCTGAATACATCCAATAATGATATCGAAAAAATACAGGAAGATGCCGAGGGCAAATTATGGATAAAAACCCGTTCGGGTTATTGCATTTATGACCCTGCGATGGAACGATTCGAAGAAAATGTAAACCCTTTGTTTGAGAAATATGCGCAAACGAGCGATTTCTGGAACTCGCCGGATGCGGTGGTTTACATCGACTTCGGGAAAAATCTCTGGTTTGTTACCTTGGAAGATGTCCGGAAATACGATGTGACGGCACAGAAATGCATTGTATTCAGACAAGGAGAGGACGGCGGCCTGAGCCGGGGAATGATAAGGGATATCAGACAAGGGCAGAACCGCTATTGGTTCCTTTTCGAAAACGGATTGCTGGAATGTATGGAAGCTCAGTCGAATAAAATTATCCACAGGGATTCGACCCTGCATAAAGCAGCCAGACTGAAGAGTGCAAGAGACCTGCGCCTCTTTGTCGATTCTTCGGGGGATGTATGGGTGTATGGTATCGGCAGCCATTATGGCCTGGCCTGCTATCGTACGGCACAAAATGTATGGCGTAATTATTCAATCTCGGCCCTGCCTCCCTACAAATTGTCGAACAATATGGTAATCAGTATGGAAGAAGATGATAAAGGAACTATATGGGTAGGAACCGATCATGGAGGAGTGAATCTGATTAATAAAGCAAGGGAAGAAATTACCGTCTTATTGCATAATGAACAAGACCTGCACAGCCTTGCGCAGAATACGATCAAAAGCCTTTACAGAGACGATACCAACATTATGTGGCTGGGGACCTATAAAAAAGGAGTCTGCTACTATCACGAAAGCATCTATAAATTCGATATGATAACCGGAAAGAGTGTTACGCCCTTCCGGGATATCAACTGTTTTTACGAATCGGCCGATCAGAACCTCTGGCTTGGCAGCAATGGGGGAGGACTGCTCTACTTCGACCGCCTGCGGGGGGAATATACCACCTATAAACACGAGCCGGGAAAGCCTCATTCACCGGCAGGAGATGTGATTGTCAGCTTAGCAGGAGATACGAAAGGACAACTCTGGATCGGTTATTACCTGACAGGCCTTGATTGCTTTGACGGAAAGACATTTACTCATTATACAGCCGATAACAGCGGACTGACCGATAATAACGTATGGGTGCTCAAATGCGACCATCAGGATAATTTATGGGTGGGTACGCTTAACGGAGGAGTAGTTGTATTGGATACACATACCGGGAAACAGCTGAAACATTTCGTGACCAAAGGCTCGGTATATAGTATCATCGAAACCAAATCAGGAGATATGCTGATCGGAGCACAAACCGGACTATACATATATAATAAACAGTCGGAACAGCTGGAGCTTTACGAAAAAGAAATATTCGATGATATACAGTTAAGCCGTAACGACATCAACTACCTCTATGAAGACAGCCGGAGGCTGCTTTGGATAGGAACAAAAAACGGTCTTTTTGTCTTTAATCCTTATACGAAAAACATACAGGTATTCATCTCCGGCAGCGGTTTGTCGTCGGAATTGGTACAGAGTATATTGGAAGACTCAGAACATAATATGTGGATCGCCACCAACCGGGGACTAACCTGCATCAGGGTCTCTACATCGAACGAAAGAACCGGATATTTCTACAACCTGCTGAGTTATGACAGCTCGGAAGGGTTGCAGGGTGAGATGTTCAATTACAATGCCGCCTACCTTTCCTCTCGTTCCGAACTTATATTCGGAGGAGCATACGGCTATAATATCTTTACACCCACAAGCATCAGTTATAACAAACATATCCCCCGGATTATCATAACAGATTTTCAGATATATAATAAAAGTATCAAACCGCAGGAACCTTATAACGGACGTGTCATATTGACAAAGAGTATCACGCAGACAAAAGAAATCGATCTGAATCACAGCGACAACTATTTCAGCCTCTCCTTTGCGGCGCTTGACTACTGTATGCCGGATAAATCGCGCTATTATTATAAACTGGAAGGCTTCAACGACCAATGGCTGGAAACCGGACAAGACGACCGGAAGGTAACTTATACCAATCTGAATCCGGGGAAATATACGCTTTACCTGAAAGCAGTCAACAACGACGGAGTGGAAAGTCAGAATCCGATGGTGCTGAAAATAACGGTCCATCCGCCTTTATGGCAAACCTATCAGGCATGGGGAATCTATGCGGTACTGATTCTATGCCTCGCTTTCTACGCCTTCCGGAGGATAAGCAGGCGCTCGGAGAGGAAACTGGCGTATGCACAGGAGAAAATGCGCGTCATGCAGCAGCTGGAGATGGATGAAATGAAACTCCGCTTCTTTACCAACATCAGTCACGACTTCCGTACCCCGCTCACCTTGATTCTTTCTCCTCTGGAAGACCTGTTTAATAAAGCGAAAACAACCGAGGAGAAGGAATTGCTTTCCATCATACGCCGCAATGCAAATCATCTGCTTACCTTAGTCAATCAACTGCTCGATTTCCGTAAACTGGATACCCATATCCCGGTGCTTCAGAAATCTTTCGGAGATATTGTCTTGTTCATAAAGCAACAACTGGATCTTTTTGCCGAGGGAATGACAAGAAAAGGGCTTACGCTGGATTTCCATTCCGGTATGGAGCAGTTGTATATGTCTTTCGATGCCGAAAAACTTTCGAAAGTATGCATCAATATCCTCTCCAATGCGTATAAGTTTACACCTGCCGGAGGAATGATCCGGGTAGAACTGTCTCGTGTAGAAGAGAATAAGATAGGTATTACCATCACCGATACCGGTATCGGTATCCCAGAAGACGAATTAGATAAAGTATTCGAGCGCTTCTATCAGGTAAAGCGCGAAGGAAACAATGATAATTACCAGGGAAGCGGCATCGGACTGCATATTGCCAAAGATTTCGTCGTCCTGCATGGGGGAGAGATATGGGCCGAACGCAGACCACAGGGAGGTACGCGCTTTGTGGTGATACTGCCTTGTCAGGACGAAGCTGCCGAAGATGCCCTGACAACACATACTTCACCCGAGGAAGACATAAACGAAGAAGAAGCGGCCTTCGAAGCAGAGTTCAAACAGGATAAGTCTCCCAAATTACTTATCGTAGAAGATAATAAAGAGCTCAGGACGCTCATCGCTTCCCGCCTCAAAGACAATTATACCATCTTGCAGGCCGGAGATGGAGTGGAAGGACTGGAAACCGCTCTCAAGGAAATACCGGATATCATCCTTTCGGATGTCATGATGCCACGCATGAACGGAATCGAAATGAGTAAAAAGATAAAAAGAGACATACGCACTTCGCATATCCCACTCATCCTTCTTACGGCAAAAACGGGAGAAGACAGTAATCTGGAAGGATTGACAGCCGGAGCCGACGACTATATCACCAAACCCTTTAACCAGGAAATATTGCAAATCAAAATTCGTAACCTCATCGAAATGCGCAAACATAACCAGGCCTTGTTCGAAGAGCAGATGCATGTGGAACCTTCAAGAATAACCGTCAACTCCTTAGACAAACAATTGATAAAAAGAGCCCTCGAATATACCGAAGCGAATATCTCCAATCCCGGTTTCTCGGTAGAAGAACTAAGCCGCGAACTGGGAATGAGTCGTGTGCATTTATATAAAAAGCTCTCGTCGCTCTCAGGGAAAACACCGATTGAATTTATCCGCGTAGTCCGGCTCAAGCGGGCCGCCCAGCTTTTGCAGGAGAGCCGGCTGACGATTTCCGAAATCGCCTACGAAGTAGGATTCAATAATCCTAAATATTTCCGGAAATATTTTAAAGATGAATTTGGCGTTTTACCCTCTCAATACGGTTCCCGGAATGAATAAAGCAAGGCCGGTTTACATATTATACTCTCTTTGGAAACAAAACGAACCCTTAAAATAACAAATAAGCTATAAGATATTTACATTTTATCCGGTTTTTTTCGCATATTAATCGTACGTTTACCGGTAATAAGATTAAAGTTTTCAATTCAATAGGCAAAAAGATTTAACCTATGCCGCATTAAAGCCGTGCATAAGGTTTATCTGTAAGGCAATCAGAAGGTTGCTGATTTTACATGACAACCATTAATGAATAAAAATCGCGGGCCATGTGAATAGTCCGCGATTTATACATGATTAGGTATGCTTCTCCCGGAAGCGGCCGATCAACTACCTGAGTTCGACATTGCGTACGATAAAGGCTTCATTCCCGGCAGCGTCGGTACAGAATACTTCCACATGATAGTCGCCCGGTGTAGCATCTGCGGGGATAACTATCTCATGGTGATGGATAGAGGCATTCTTTTTCCCGGATACATCCCATGTTTTTTCGAAGAAGAAGGGGACGGGCTCATTCGCTGCCCGGGTTGCTTCGTCGTGGGAATGTCCGTCGAAATTGTCATGTATCTCTACTTTGTATTCTTTCAGCATCTCGTTGTCTGATAATTCCATTTCGAAATGCACCTCTTCGCCGATGCTCAGGACTTCTCCTTCGGCAGGTTCTATCAGATTGATAACCGGTCGGGTGGTATCGCCACTTTCACAGGAAACGAATGATAAAGAAAGGCTTGCCATAAGGCAAATGATAAAAAAAAGATTATTTGTTTTCATTTTAAATTACTTTTAAAAGGTATTTTTATTACAAGCCGGAAGTTTCGTCCCGGTTCGGGGATTTCTATTTTCCGGTAAAAACTGAGGTGATTATAATAAGCTGTATTCAGCAGGTTGCGAACGGAAAGGCTGACCTCTGCTTTCGTTCCGCCAACCGCGAGGGAGAGGCTGGCTCCCAGATGCATCAGTTGCGCCCCGGGTGTAGGCGATTCATTACGCGCGATGCGATGCTGGGCTGCGATGCTTTGCAGTTCGGCATACGCCTGCATATGTCCGCCAGTCCACGACAGGGTATTCCGTATCTGGGCGGGAGGCGAGAAACTCAGCGGGATACGTTCATCTACATTATAAGTATAGACATACCCGGCCGTGAGGCTGTAGTTAAACTGAAGGAAATCTACTGCAAACGAGGCTTCTCCTCCTGCAAATACAGCCTCTGCACCCGTATAACGGTATATCTGTCCCGCATGAGGAAGTGCTGACCATTCGCCGGTAGGTCTGAGATAGATATAATTCTCAAACCAGCTGACAAAGGGAGATACCGAGAGCGATATGCCTTCTCTTTCACCGACGTAGGACAGGTCCCACTGCCATCCCTGCTCGGAAGGGAGTCCGGGGTCTCCCTGTTCGTGCCGGAAAGCGCCATGATGCACGCCGTTCGAGGCCAGTTCGTTGGCTCCCGGCAAACGGAAACTCCTCCCGATGTTTGATTTGAGCTGGTTCATGCCGTCAGGAGTCCAGACAAAGCCTATCGAACCGGATACATCGTCGAAGCTACGGTTTACCGGATAGCTCCGCCACCGGTATGCCTCGATACGTTCGCCGCTATGGCCCCGCTCGCGGAGGTAGTTTTCCAGATAAGGGTCGCTATAGGCCTCACTGTCCATCTTTCCGTAATCGTAACGGATGCCTCCGCTGAGGGAGAACACGGTATTCGGACGATAGGTCGTCAGCCAGAGCACTCCCGTCGTCATACGTTTGTATGCCGGCATCAGAAAGGAATATCCGCCGATACGATTCTGCTGGTATTGCATATCCCAGCCGGCAGTATGTTCCCAGACGGATGAGTGAAACAGCCTCAGCTTCGCCGACGAGCTATAGGTATGCAGGGAGAAGGCAAGCTCCTTATCGGGATTCTCCGCCGGGGCAGTCTGGTCTCCGTAATGCGTATGAAACAAGCTAAGCTCCTCGCGGTAGTTGTGTTGGTAACCAAGGTCCCACGAGGCCATCGCTCCATCCAGGACATACTCCTGGCGGGAACTAACCTTCAGGTGATTCACCCAATTGTACGGCAAGTCTATATTGCGCCTGTCGCCATCGTCGCGGAGTCGCGAGACATCGGGAATACCGTGTGCCCCCGGGAAGAAACCTACTTGCTGAAAGACATTGCTCAGGGCGTAAACCGAACGATACCCCCCCTGGTGGTACCGGGTATAGAGAGACACATCCCGTTCGAAGCCGGCGGTATTTTTTAATCTCCGCCCATACACAGGCATCTGTTGGGTGAGGTAAACAAGGGTGTCGGCCGGTATCCGGTAATCAGCAAAATGCTGTTCGGAATAACGCAGTTTGACGTACCAGGCATCTTTCCTGACGCCCAGCATGGCTGATCCTCCCAGGGTCTCATTCACCGATGTACCCAGAGCGACCACTTCCCCGAAGAGCTGATTGTCGGGAGGAGGAGGGAGCTGTGCGATCTCGATAGCGCCTCCCATTGCGTCGCTGCCATAGAGAAGCGAGGCGGGACCTTTGCGCACAGTGATCTGTTCGGCATTGAAAGCGTCTGTTTCGAGGCCGTGATCGGCCCCCCACTGTTGCCCTTCCTGCTTGATACCGTTTTCCGTGACGGAAATGCGGTTGAATCCCATTCCCCGTATCATTGGTTTGGAGAAAGCAGAGCCTATGTCCATTGAAGATACACCCGGCAGATGCTCCAATGTCTGTATCAGATTGCCTGTAAAATGTTGCTGCAGGAATTTTTTATCAACCACTTCGACTGCCAGGGCCGAGGCACGGTTGATCATTTTCTGCCGGGATTCACCGACGATGACGATATTCTCCAGCCGGAGATTCATCTCCACAGAATCCCTTTCCTGCGCAAAAACAGGCAATACAAACCCAGTCAGAAGCATTACCGGACGAAGTCCGATACGCATACTTTAGTTTTATTGATAATGAATAACTGAGAATTGATAGTAAATGATGCCCTATGAAGGGAGCACGGCAATGGGCGGAGCGCGGAGATGAGGGGATAGGAAGGCCCTGATATAGTTTTTCTCCTGCGGAATGGCAGGAATCCATGCTATCTGTGTCCGGATAGGAGTAAGTTCTGAAGATTCCGGTTCGCTATATGCCGAAAGCATAAACTGACAGATGGGACAATTGTCGCAATCGTGCGCAGCTCCGGCATGTTCGGAGCATATATCATAATGATGTATATGGGCGGACTTTATAGTGAAAGGCAGTAACAGCAGGGCTGCCAGCAGCCATACCCGTATTGTGCTTTTACCTTTGCCTTTCATATCCGTTTTTGTTTAATACATAAGGCAAAGGTATCTGTTTTTTTTAAATAATCCGGCATATCGTGCATCTGCCCTGCAAAAATCTCCTAATTTGTTTGGGAATAAGATAATTTTCATGTAGGTTTGCGAACAGAGGTTAATTAAGTGGAGGTATGTACATCAAAATATATCCTGAAAACCCGAACCAGCGGGCGATAAACAAAGTCGTAGACGTCTTGCGCGAAGGCGGATTGGTCATTTATCCGACCGATACGGTCTATGCCATGGGCTGTGATGCGATGAACGTACGCGCCGTGGAAAAGATATGCCAGCTGAAAGGCATCGACCCCCGCAAAAACAACCTATCCATCATCTGTTACGACCTGTCTAATATCAGCGAATATGCCAAAGTAAGCAATGCCATATTCAAGCTGATGCGTAAGAACCTGCCCGGCCCTTTCACTTTTATTCTCCCCACCGGAAGTGTGTTACCGAAAATATATAAAAACAAAAAAGAAGTAGGCATCCGCGTACCCGACAATAATATCATCCGTCAATTAGTCAACGAATTAGGGAATCCTATCATGACAACCTCCGTACGAGACGACGATGAGGTAATCGAGTACACCACCGACCCCGAACTGATCTACGAAAAATACGCCGACAAAGTAAATATCCTCATCGACGGCGGCTATGGCAGCACCGACCCTTCAACCGTCGTAGATTGCACCACCGATGATTTTGAAATCATCCGCCAGGGAAAAGGAGAACTGATTGTCTGAGAGCTTCCGTAGAAACCTGACGACTTTATTGTATTAAAAAAAGTTAAGCGTATCCCAGATATACCCTTTTTCTTTGTAGTATATATAAACATGCAAAACATCAGTTCGTGGGAAAACATACAGATGATATAATTGCACGGTATATAAACAATTTATATACTCAGGCCGACAGCCACGCTTTGTTTGACATCGTACAATCGGATACAAACCGGCAGCAAATAGAAGAGGCGATGGATAAAGTATGGAACGATGCTGTGTCTGCAGATACAGAGAGGCAGACAGAGCATGAACAATACAAAGCAGAAGCCTTACGGTTATTAAGGCGAATAAGAAAACCGGGGAAAGAGAAGATGTTATCTCTCAGGCCTTTGCTCAGATACGCGGCTGTGTTTGTATTGTTTATGATTGTCGGATTCGGAATTTATGTCTATACGACACAAAAGGCGGTTAACTATGTGGAGATTAACGTAGGCAACGGAGAACACAAACGCATGAGTTTACCCGACGGAACGCACATTATCCTGAATGCCGGCACATCTATACGCTACCCCGAATCGTTTAAATCCGACACCCGTTGGGTGGAAATAAACGGAGAAGCCTTTTTTGAGGTTAAAAAAAGCGGAGGCAAACCTTTTATGGTATATACAAAAGAAGCATGGATAAAAGTATTGGGTACCTCATTCAACGTAAAAGCATACGACACCGACGAACAACTAATGGTAAGCGTACAAACAGGCAAAGTACAGGTTGATATCGAAGAAGCCATGATGAGGCTGCACCCCGATGAGCAATTCGTATGGTATAAATCGAACGGCGAATATCAAAAAAGAAATGAAAATATCCGCCTTGTTAAATCCTGGATTGAGGGAGGTCTGTATTTTAACCGGACACCTATAAAAAGTGTTGTGAAAGAATTGGAACGCATCTATAATTGTAAAATCGAATTTATGCCGGGCGGTATTTATGATGAATATATATACGGAGAACATGATAATAAAAACCTTGAATCGGTCTTAAAATCCATTCAGTATTCAACGGGCATAAGATACAAGAAAGAGGGGAATAATTATACGCTGTACCGGATATGATAAAATTAAAGTACGAACCAGTAAATTGCAATGCCTATGGGAAATGAAATCTGATCTGTTAAAAAAGGAAGGAGACCTGCAGGCAAGTCTCCCCATTTCGTTCCTGTATAAAATAATGCAAAACTTTCACTCTCTGCATTATTAAATAAAAGGACGTCTTTAAATTACTTTGTAACAAATAATTCAAATTTCAAAATTATGAACTTTTTCAGAATTAAGAAGTATGTCAGAATATGTTATGCCATTCTTTTTATTTTTTTAGCATTTACACATACGCAGTCGTTAACGGCTCAGCAGACATCGGCAACGGAAAAAATCACATTGCATGTAAAAGACCAATCTGTCGAAAAGGTCTTTGCAGAAATAAGTAAGCAAACCGGCTTAAAATTCTTCTACGGTGAGGCTATCTTAACTAATAATCCGAAGGTCACATTGGATCTGACAGGAATACAATTAAGTGCTGCATTAGATAAAATAACGGAGCAGGTACATCTGTATTTCAGCCGGGAAAACAATACGATTTCCGTCAGTAAGGATAAAGAAAAACCGGAAGTCTATGCCGTAACAACCCCTTCGGATGAGAACCGGAAAATAAGCGGTACTGTGACCGACGAAAATGCCGAGCCGATTATCGGAGCCAATATCATCAAAGGCAGCACAAAAGGAGTTGTGACCGATATCAACGGAGCCTATACGATTGAAGCCTCTCTCAATGATATACTCCAGATATCGTATATAGGATATATTTCGCAGGATATCATGGTACGGAAAAGCAGCCGGATTGATGTCCACCTGAAGGAAGATTCGCAAAAACTCGAAGAAGTGGTTGTGATAGGATATGGCACACAGAAAAGAAGTAATTTGTCTGGTGCGATATCGAAAATCTCGTCTGAGGTCATTGAGTCGAAGCCGGTAACCAATACATTATCCGCATTACAGGGTGAAATACCGGGACTGGTTATTCAGCGTGCATCCGGTCAACCCGGGAATGAACAGTTTGATATAAACGTGCGCGGCACATCATCTACCAATGGAGGAAACTCTCCTTTGGTATTAATCGACGGCGTACCGGGAGATATTAATTTAATCAACCCCTTGGATATTGAAACCATTTCCATACTGAAAGACGCCTCGGCTTCCATCTATGGCGCCCGGGCTGCCGGAGGGGTTATACTGGTTACAACCCGGAAAGGAAAACAGGGAATACCTACCATTCGTTATAGCGGGAATCTGGCTGTTACTCAAATGACGGGAATGATGAAAAGTCCGACCAATTACGAAATGGCGGTGATGGACAATGAAGCAAACATTCATAATGGTTCGGCTCCGATGTACACGCCCGATCTATTGGAAAGAATACGAAAAAACGATCCCAATCCGATTGATCATCCGCTGTATGGGGGATGGAAGCTCTTTTTCACCAATACCGACTGGGTGAAAGAATTCCTGAATAAAGGCGTACAGCATAAACACAATATCACCATCGTAGGTGGAGGAGAGAGAGGCAATTATTATCTTTCCGGCGGATATAGCCGGCAATATGGCGTAATAAAGTATGCCAATGATAATAATACACGTTATAATCTGCGTTTAAACTACGATTACGATATCGCTCAATGGCTGAAACTGGAGATGAAAGTATCATTGGAAAATCAGAACCGGACAGATGTCGGAGGCGCCGGTTCATGGCTCCTTACAGAAGCTACATTTGATATGCCCAATCACCCGGTATATAATAGCGACGGAAACTTCTTCTCACAGGGAGGATGGGGAAATGCCGTTGCTTTAGCCAAAAACGGGGAAACAGCATCGTATAACACAAAAAATATGAATACGAATTTTAAGTTTGTAGGGAATTTGTCGGATGGATTGACGTTGAATGCCCAGATAGGTATCAATTATCAAAACAAGAATAATGAAGATATCGCCAATGCCATACCTCTTTATACCTGGGATAATGATGTTGCTTATTATACTAATGCAGGTAGCCCTCAGGAAGCCGCAGTCAACCGGGAAGTCTTCGAAACTTTACTTCAAAATTACACGGCTTATCTGCAATATACTAAGACATCGGCAACCAACCATCATGTGGATGTCATGCTGGGGGTTTCTTACGAAAAAGAGGAGATGAAAATGTTCAGTGCCCGCAGGGATAATTTCCTTACGGATGCCTTATGGTCGTTGAATATCGGAGGAACCACCAATATGTCCAACGATGCTGCGGCGCAACACTGGGCTATTGGTTCGGCTTTTTCCCGTATAGGTTATAACTACAGGAACAAATATATCATAGAGACGAGCTTACGTTACGACGGCAGTTCCCGTTTTGCCACTGATTCGCGCTGGAGAGTCTTCCCGGGTGTGTCGGCCGGCTGGCGTTTATCTCAGGAAAATTTCCTGAAAGACTCAGACTTCTTTGATGAATTAAAACTGAGAACTTCTTACGGGCAAACAGGGAATCAGGATGGTATCCGATTGTATGACTATGTACAATTGCTGAAAATAAGAGGCCCTTATCCGTTCGGAGAGGGTTCGCAGGCACAATCGGTTTATCCGGATGTGTTATCCGGAGTCAACCGGACATGGGAAATCCTGAAAAATACAAACTTGGGGCTGGATGCGGCTTTTCTGAACTCCCGTCTGAATATTTCATTCGATTATTTCTGGCGGATAAACAATAATATGCTCATTCCCGTAACCTATCCAAGTATCCTGGGAGCAATTCCGCCGGAATCCAATTCAGGAAAATTGCGTACGCATGGTTTTGAATTATTCCTGAACTGGAAAGATAAAATCGGACAGATGGGATATTCGGTCAGACTGCAATTAAGCGACTCCCAAAATAAACTGATAGACTACGGAGGAGCAGACACCTATGAATTAGGATTGAATAAAACACGGGAAGGATATCCTGTCAATACGTATTTTGCCTATGTTTATGACGGCGTAATCAAAGACCAGGCGGAATTGGATGAATATAAGAAACTGGGAGGAGTTCCCGGCAATATCGGAATAGGAGATGCAAAATTCAAAGACCTGAATAACGATGGACAAATATCTACTTACGGCAGCACGAAAGGAGACGACGGAGATGCCCTCAATGTAGGCTCTACCTCTCCCAGATATACGTATGGGATTAATCTGGGAGCGGATTATAAAGGTTTTGATTTTAGCGTATTCTTTCAGGGAGTAGGTAAAAGAACGCTGTTCAGAACCGGCGAATATGCCATGCCATGGAGTGACTGGTGGCGGCAACCGCCTCAGTTTTATTATGGAATGACATGGAATGAAGACAGACCGGATGCTTATTACCCACGTTTAACCCATGGTGAAATAAGATACTGGAATTATCAGGCATCGACTCTCCAGCAGATTAATGCCGCCTATTTCCGGTTGAAAAATATTCAGCTTGGGTTTACCCTGCCCTCACATCTGCTGAGAAATATCGGAATCGAACATACCCGGTTCTATATCAGCGGACAAGATTTGTTTGAGATACATCAGGTAAAAGGTGGCTGGGACCCTGAATCGAGTGTATCAGGTTTCAACTATCCCTTCCAGCGTTATTATTCTTTCGGAATTGATTTGACATTTTAAAAACAAACAGTAGTAAACAAATAGTATGAAACGCATAAACATTTTATTGCCAATAATTTTGTTGTTTTCAGGATGTAACGACTTATTGGAACAAAAACCGATGGACCAGATTTCGGATGCTTCCTTCTGGAATAAACCCGAAGATTTTGAATTGGCTGCCAATGACTTCTATTATAGCTTAATAGAAGCGCCTCAATATATCGATAGAAATTCGGATATTGCTTTTGGTTCAGGTACAAACGATATCAGCGATGGTTCCTATATTGCACCTATTAATTCGGACGACTGGGATAACGCCTGGAAAGGAATACATACGACCTGCTATTTACTCAAGAAAGCGGAAGAGTCCGGATTGACAACGGAAATAGACAGATGGCGCGGAGAAGCGTATTTTTTCAGAGCCTACAATTATTGGAATTTAGTCAAAAAATATGGAGGGGTACCGAGAATTGAAATACCGCTGAATGTGACATCACCGGAATTATATTCAGAGAGAGCATCACAAGCGGAGATAATTGATTTTATCCTCTCCGATTTAGATAAAGCAATCAGCCGCTTACCTAAACAAAGTGAATTATCCGGCAATGAAACCGGCCGTGTCACACAAGGGGCAGCCCTGGCTTTGAAAGCGCGTGCAGCGCTGTTTCAAGGAACCTGGGAAAAGTTTCATCAGGGAACAAATGCAGGTACCTATTTACAAGTCGCTGTTTCCGCTGCACAGGAGGTAGTCGATTCAAAAGAATATGAATTGTATAATGAAAAAGGAGAAGAAAGCTATAAATACCTCTTTATCTTAGAAGGAGACGATAGCAAAGAGATCCTTCTGGCCCGACGTTATTATGCGCTGAGACGAGTGCATAACTGGACACGCGAACTATGGTTCAACGCAATGGTGCCAACCAAGAACTTAGCCGATATGTATCTGGCTACCGATGGCTTGCCTATTGATAAATCGGAGCTCTTTAATGGCTATCAGACACAGAACAGCGAATTTGAAAACAGAGACCCCCGTATGTCGATGACGTTTATCGTCCCGGGTAGCAGTATTTTCTTTGAAGGTGGGAACTGGACGGTTACTTATCCGGGCTTCACAGGCAATAATGCCACGCATACCGGATATATGATCCGGAAATTTTTAGATGAAACAAATGATGCCGCCCAGTTTATCGGAGAATACGATTTTAAAGAGTTCCGATACGCTGAAGTCTTATTGATACTGGCTGAAGCGCTGTACGAACAAAATGAATTTATCTCGGATCAGGAGCTCCATACGACTATCAACGCGCTGAGGAAACGTGTGAATATGCCTGCCCTGACTCAGGCGTTTATTTTATCCAATGGTCTGGAAATGCGTGAAGAGATAAGAAGGGAACGAACAGTAGAATTGGCTTTTGAAGGTTATCGGCGGGATGATCTGAGAAGATGGGCAACTGCGGAGAATCTGCTGCCTCAGGCATTACGCGGTGTTAAATTCGCAGGCACGGAATATCAGGCAAAGTTCCCGGAGCTTTCCATCGGACGGGATATACAGATAGACGAAGAAGGCTTCGTTATTGTACAAGCCTCGGATTCCCGGAAGTTTGAGGTCCCTAAACATTATCTGTCTCCCATACCTTTGCAACAGATTCAGTTATCCAATGGGAAAATGGAACAAAATCCGGGTTGGTAATCATACACAAAAGAATCAGATTATGAATAAATATCATTTTATGACACTCTGCCTCTTACTCAATCTGCAGATGAATACCGGGCAGGTGTTTAAAGGACAAATACCTGCCGCTTATGTACCGGAAAGAAGTCTTCACTGGGAAGCGGAACTGGCTTTTGATGTGTGTACAGACGAGAAAGCATGGAAGGGCCTGCATGGGATTCATACCGCTTTCGGCTCGACTGATAAATTGTATTTCAGGAGAGAAGTTCCTGAAGGAAACAGCCTGACCGGGTGTTATACATCTGTGGCATGGAAAGGAGAAAGAGTGAATGCTCAGATTCTGGTATGGTCTGCCGAAAAACAGGAACAGGTGCGCTTCCTGCCGCAGGACCTGGTATCGCAGGATGGGAAAAGTATTTCTAAAGATAATATTTCATTGGAGATGGTTCGTTATGTATTATCTAATTATCCTTACGGAGATAAAAAAGCCGTTTGCGGAGAATCTCCTTACAAACAAGGATTCCTGATGCCCGATCGGTTCGAGAACTTTGAGCGTTTCACGCTGGAGCCTACGACGACACGCCCGGTCTGGCTTACAATTGATATACCCGGAGGAACAGCTCCCGGTTTATATACCGGAAAAATAGAGGTGAAATCAACCCATCAAACAGCGGAACTGACCCTGCAAATAAGAGTGCAGAATCAATTATTGCCCCCTCCCGGAGATTGGACGTACCGGTTGGATTTGTGGCAGAATCCCTGGGCGGTTGCCTGGCATAATCATGTGAAACCCTGGTCTGATGAGCATAAGTTAATACTGAAAAAGCATCTGGAATTATATGCGGGAGCCGGGGGGAAATATATCACTACTTATGGCGTGCATTCGCCATGGGCAGACAATTCATACTGGATAGAGGGAGGTATGATTGAATGGATAAAAAAGAAGGATGGTTCCTGGCGCTACGAATACACGATATTGGATGAGTACGTCGGGCTGGCAATGGCTTGTGGTATTAAGCAGGCAATCACGATTTATACTCCCATCCCGTGGGGAAACAGGTTTCGCTATATGGACGAAGAGACGGGAAATTATGTATCTGAAACCTGGGAACCGGAATCCGGAGTGTTCCAGGCGCGCTGGCATGATTTCTTGTCCGACCTGAAAACGCATCTGGAGAATAAAGGATGGTTCGGCATCACCTATCTGGGAATCAACGAAAATACGATGGAGCAAACCCTTACTGCCATTCGCGTGATTAAATCACACGACAAGAAATGGAAGATCACCTATGCAGGTAATTGGCATGAAGAACTCGATCCGTTACTCGATGACTATTCGTATATCTACGGAAGAGAACCGGCATCACAGCAACAGGAAAAGCGAAGCAAACGGGGAGCTACGACTACTTATTACGTATGTTGCAATCCTCCGGTACCCAATAATTTTGTATTCTCCCCGCCGGTTGAAGGGCGATGGATTAGCTGGTATGCGCTGGCCAAAGGATATGATGGATTTCTCAGGTGGGCATACGATGCCTGGCCCGAAGACCCGCTACGCGATGCCCGGCATGGCTCGTGGGCTGCCGGAGACTGTTTTATGATCTATCCGGGAGGGAAAAGTTGTATCCGTTTTGAAAAATTGAGGGAAGGCATCACGGATTATGAGAAAATGAAAATCCTGATGGAAAAAGCCGGACACTCGCAGCAAACAAACGTGAAAGATTTGATCAGAAAACTGAATGAACAGCTGAAAGTCTTTGCTGCCGAAACGGGTTTCGACGAAGATAAAATAGCGGCAGACATACAATATGCTAACAGCCTTATTGAAAATTTATCAGATTTAATAACCGACTAACAAAAAAACAGAATGAACGGCAAATACTTATTCCTGTTATTCCTGTTAACTTATGGGAACAACCTGTCTTTTGCCCGGCAAACAGATAGTCTTGTATGCGAAATATACGAATCCGTTGTACTGACTCATGTATTAACACCAGCCGGCCCACTGCCTCCGGTCATCGACCCCAACGGAGTCTATCCGTATATGAGTTATAGCGAGACATCCAACAGGCCTGTTCCTGAACTATACAAAATGATATCGTTGGAAAATAGCAGGATAAAAGTTGAAATTTGTCCCGATCTCGGTGGGAAAATTACTTCCTTGCAGTATAAATCAAATGGTAAAAATGTTTTATACGATCCGCAGATAATAAGACATACGCGGATTCTGCCCCGTTTCTATTTTGTCGCCGGAGGTATCGAAGTTAGTTTTCCCATCTCTCATTCTCCTTCACAAAATGAATCTTTGTTATATAAGATAGAAGAAACGGCCGGCAGAATTTACGTGACTTGCGGCGAACGGGAGCTGCATCAGGGTATGCAATGGTCGGTAGAATATTCGCTGGGGAAAGACGACACCTGCCTGACACAACGGGTTCTGATCCATAACCCGGGGGCACACTCCTACTCCTGGATGTCATGGTCGAATGCGGCTCTACCGGGCGCTCCCGATACACGTTTCGACTTTCCTGACGGAGAGGTTTTGGTACATGCTTCGATATTGGATACAATCTCATGGAGAAAAAATGGGCCTGAATATGAGCGGGATATTAAAGAAATGACCGGCTTTTTCTGGAAAACGAAAGATGTGAATGCCTTCGGGGCATTCACTCCTTCCCTGGGAACGGGATTGTATCATGTGGCTGAAGAGAAAAGTGTACCGGGAATAAAATTGTGGAGCTACGGAGTTGAAGACGATAAAGAATGGGCGATGCTAAGCTCGTCACGACAACAAGCTTATATCGAGATACAGGGAGGGCCTGCAAGCGACCAATCCATAAAAATGGAATTGCAACCAGATGAGAAAATGTGCCATGTTGAATACTGGATTCCTACCAATAAGGCATTGGATATATACACTATACATATTCCGCCACACAAACTCAGGCCCATAGACGAAATCCCCTTATTTGGCTGGGCACGTCAGGAAGAAGTGCAGACATGGACGGAGTTGCAGGATGCATACGAGGGAAAAGCAAGGCCACCACGAGCGCCCGACCCGGCTACAGCCGACAACTGGGCGCCTTCCGGAATGGAAAATCTGGATAAACCCTTTCGGTGGATTATCCGTATATCACAAGGGAAAGAGAAAGACTACTGGCGCTATTATTATGGTGTCTGGCTTGCAGGACGCGAACGGGTGGACGAAGCTACCGACATACTGGAGAAATCGGATACGGATTTGTCGAAGGCTGTATTGGCGCGTTTATATGAGGTTAAGGGTGAGCTGAGTAAAGCGGAGACAGCCTACGATTCCATAGCGGATAGCTGGCTGTCGCTGCACCCGCAATTCGTGGTGGCCAGAGATAAATTATTGCAAAAAGCAGGCAGGCACACCCTCGGAAAACGAGAATTCTTACTCGCTGCCGTCAATGCGTCTCCGGATGAATGGATTGCCGAAAGAAACATCCGGCTGCTGATCGACAAGGGAGAATACCTACGGGCAAAGGAAGCGCTTCTGTCCACTGCCTTTCAGAAAGTACATCAGACTTACGAACGGACTGAACTCTGGAAGATAATCTGTAACGGACTCGGGCTTCCGGAAGGCGATATCCCCCGGAGACTTGGCGAAGACAAATTAGCACGTTTCGGGGCATACCGGGCATACGAATAAACCGGTGAAGTTAAGGGATGCGAAATAAATAAGGTATAATAGACACAAATCCCCATAGACTTTTGACTAAAAGTCTATGGGGGATGTGAACGATATACAGGAATTCCACCGGATATGCAAAAAAACACTGAGGGGGGTGCAATTCAAATGGTCGCATCGTCATTGCGAGGTACGAAGCAATCCAGGATGCTCGTTCTGGATGAGTGCATTTGACTACGTCGATTTTCAATTCAAATGGTCGCATCGTCATTACGGGCCGTCCTTGCGAAAGGGAGGGTGAAGCAATCCAGACCGGGCACACCCTGGATTGCTTCGTACCTCGCAATGACGATAGAAATCCATTGAATCTGCGACCATTTGAATTGCACCCGGGCTGAAAGCCCAGAATACCCCAGCCCAGGGCAACGCCCTGGGTTCCGGTGGCAACGCCCTGGGTATAAAACGGAATAATCCGGTACGCGCCCTGAAAGGGCAGCCTAATGATGTCCGCAGATAATCTCCGGCTGCCTATGCTGCCT
>JAISZA010000205.1 GCA_031269535.1 Tannerellaceae bacterium | reverse complement strand
ACGTCGTTCTTATCGAGCGAAGTCAGCACTCCTGCCAAATCGCCCGGCTTATCCAGTACCGGGCCGGAAGTAATTTTGAACCCCACCCCCAACTCATTGGAGATGATATTCGACAAGGTCGTTTTCCCCAATCCCGGAGGCCCGTGCAGCAAGACATGGTCGAGCGCCTCTTTGCGCATCCGGGCTGCCGTAACGAATATTTTCAGATTCTCAACCACCTTGCCCTGTCCGCTGAAGTCGCGGAAAGAGAGCGGTCGCAATGCATTCTCGTATTCGCGCTCATTCTCCGGCAAGCGAGCATCCCTTATATCAAAATCGTCTTCCATGATCTGCTTCTTAATAATCCGCAAAGGTACACTTTTCTTTTGCTTTTCTGCAGTCGTTTGTTGATATTCAGCTTCTGGAGGCCGGCGATATCTAAGATTACCTCAAATACGTTATGTGGTATGATGAGGGGTAAAGGGGTGTATTTGACTACGTCGATTTTCAATTCAAATGGTCGCAGATTCAATGGATTTCTATCGTCCTTGCGAGGTACGAAGCAATCCAGGACGCCTCCGGTCTGGATTGCTTACCCTCTGGGTTTGCAATGACAGCCCGTAATGACGATGCGACAATTTGAAATGAAAATCGACGTAGTCGAATGTACTCGGTTGAAGATGTAGTTTTATTATTATTATTTCATCCAGTCAGGTTTCCAGATGATGGTTCCATCGTCTAACCGATGGTCGCCCGGTCCCTGGCTATCGCGCATAAGCCCTGTGAGGATATAGTAGTTGCGGAGGTGTCGTGTCATGACTGCTTCGCCTCCTTCCGCGGCCCGTACAGGCCCCCAGTCGGCTCCATATCCGCCCAAAGCGGCCGAACGTACATCTGGGACATAGGTGGGCCATTTGCCTCCGTTCCAGGTGTATCCGAAAAAGAACGGTACGGCATACGGATCCATCTCCCGTTTCCAGTCGAGCTGGAACTTAATGAAGGGCTCGCCCGGAAACGTCGCAATGGCATATTTCCCGTTAATCAGCATAGTCGTAAACCGAATACGCGCTACATCTTTATCGAAACGGTTGGCTAAGTCCAGCGAATCGGTCATCAGACGAATGCTTGCCACTTCATCCGGACGGGGATATAAATCCTTAGCCAGGGCGACAGCCTCAATACTAAGTAATTTCCCCATACGGTCCACCATATCGAAGAAGTGTTCAGGTTGCGTTCCGTCTGTAGGTGTTTTGAACAAGGCGCATTGATTCCCTGCTCCGCCCTGTATAAAGAGGCAGTTCACCCGGTTACTGAAAGCCTCTTCGACATAACGCACGGCATAGCCTACGTAATCGGCCGAGATAACCGACCGGATATCCACAAGTGCGTCCGGATGACAGGCGAAGTTCATAATCATTGCACGGGGATTTCCTTTTTCGTCGTCAATGCGTATCACACCGACCGAAGGATCAACCGGGCCAAACGGTATGCGCTCCTTATTAAGATAACGGTAATGCCCTTCCGGGTCTGCATACCAGGCTTCGCGAGCATGGCCGTCGTCGCGAACAATAAGCCGGTTAAACGTCAGTTGCGGCGTCGGACGGTTTCCACCCGCAATCCGGGCAACAAACATATTCCCGGAGGCTTCGCCGAGAACGGTCTCCAGTTTCGCATCGATTGTATTCCTGTCTGTAGCTCCCGAATGGGTATGTGAAGGGCAGAAATAGAGTTCATCCAGGTTGTATTTCTTTTTCAGCGACTCCAGCAAAGCCGGACTCGTGTAACCACCCAGGTCGAATGAGAGGAAAGCGATCCGCACTCCCTGTACTTCCATAAGGAGGCTTCGCGCATACAGGGAATCATGGACTACTTTTCCGGGAGCTGGAGCCGTAGGGGTGATATTTATCTTAGCTGTTCCAACCCTCAGTTTATCATCTGTCTGCGCGACCTTACGGATCGTCCCGTCGGGATTATGATAGAGCTTATCCACGCAAACCGAGCGTAGCCAGTCGTTTGGTTCGCCGTTTGTTTGCGACAGTTGACTATTGTGGTAAAAAGCGTACCACTGTCCTTTGTATTCTACAATTGAGCCATGATTGGTATAGCTATCTGTCGGGTCCATATAGATACCCTGATATTTCCACGGGCCTAAGGGGCTTTTGCTTGTGGCATAGCGCATCCGGTTGTCGCCTTTTACGCCTTCCTTATCGTTATTCTCATCGTGGTTGTCCGAATAGGAGAGGTAGTAGATACCGTTCCGTTTATGTATCCACGTCGCTTCATGGAAATCTTCCAGCCCTTCCATGACTTTCATCGTGCCGTCGATCTCCATCATATTGCTCTTCAGCTTTCCCGCTTTGCACACACCTCCACCGCCATGGTAGAAGTAAGTCTGGCCGTCGTCGTCGATAAAGACGCAAGGGTCGATCAGCGGGTCGATGTCGGGAATGTATCCGATCACCTTGAAGCCGCTTGCCGGTTTATCGCTTGTGGCTACGCCTATTTTCCATGTACTGTTCCACGGGTTTTCGCTTGGATGAGGAAAATAGAAATAATAAGTCCCGTTCTTATACACGCAGTCGGGCGCCCACATGAATTTAGCGTCGTTCCTCAGCGGTTTACCCCATGTCACCTGGCTTGCGCGGAGTATTTCGCCATGGTCGATCCAGTGAACCATATCGTCGGTCGAGAAGACATGGTATTCATCCATCAGGTCGCAACCGCGGGGAGGAGCGATATCGTGCGAGGCATAAACATACAGACGCCCATCTTCCCAGACATGAGCCGAGGGATCAGCCGTGTATATATGTCTGATAAAAGGATTGCCTTGTGCAAAAGCAGTCAATGAGCATATTGACAAAATTATATATCGAATGAATTGCATATCGAGAGTTATTTATTGTTCCGTACCCAGGTTGCCTTGGATATAGGTGTTTTTACCTTTATTTATTATCTGCACTTTGCCTCTGACCGTATTTTCACTCACGATGGCCCGCAGAACTTTTTCTCCCACAGATACCTGAGGCGCTGCCTGCTGCATGAAATCGCATCCGCGGATGATGACAGAGCCATTATTTGCCTGAATGGCTGCCCGTCCCTCTTTGTTTCTGTCCCATTGAACGAAAATACAATCGGAGAACCCGACCGTTCCGCTTCCTCCAATGACGGCATTCTGATTGCAAGGCCCCCAGAAAGCGCAATTGACAAAGCGGATATTCCCGCGGTTAGCTTCTGTAACGACGACCATCGTAGGATCCTGTCCATCCATGGCAACAAATTCGCCGTTTGTAATCAATAGTCCGTAAGGAGCACTTTGTTCAACAAGTACGGAATTATGACACGCATCGGCGCCAATGCCGAGGAAGTTGCCGTTACAGGAGCCCGTACTGCCCGAACTTGCTCCGAATTTATACCCTGTTTTATAACCAAAGCAAAAGGTATTCAGCACATAATGCCAGTCGGTGCGTTCGAAGATAAAAGCCTCTCCGTTCTCTTTCTGCCATTTGAGGAGAACCGGCTTCATGCTCCACCAGGGATTCCAGTGAACATTTTCGATTCGTCCGATGTCGTAAATACCATCCACAAAAATGCCGCGACGCAAGGCTTGTCCGCTGATGTTGCGGATAAGCGCCCGTTCGTTTCGGGAGGCGTCGATAGCATTGTAGGGATTAAGCATTTCAACATCTAAGAGAGCCGGATTCTTTCCCCGCATGGCTACTCCCCAAGGATAGGCTTCCGGTATCTTTTCCGGGTCTTGCGACGGCCAGTACATAACGACGCCGCGTAGCGTACTGTTCGTATTCAGCGTAATAAACGGGGCTGCATCTTCCTTTCCCCGGTTGCCTGTGACTAATAGCGTCGTCCCGTCGTCTCCCGGCTTGGGAAGGCCGGCATTCCGGATACCGTTATGAGAAGGTACGGATTCGATACTCCCTTTCAGTGTGACGGCTTGAGGAACATTCAGACTGCCCGCAAACAGGTAGCTCCCGCGAGGGATATAGACGGTTCCGCCTTTGGTACCAAACGAATCCATTGCCTTCTGGAAGGCTTGCGTATCATCGGTCTTACCGTCTCCTCTCGCCCCGAAATCCATGACCGAAACGACATCTGCCGATTCCGGCCAGGGGCGTATATCCACAGTCCTGTTTTGTGCGAAAAGGAATTGGATGTTGCAGGCCAACAGGCCTGCAACAAGCATAGTGTTCATTCTTATTTGTTTCATAATATTTATAGTATTCATGCGGGTGCTTAGGGAACGGTTACTACAACGATGTTGGAATAATTATGTTTTCTATTAGCATCGTTCACGGCTGCTCCTACCCGTACATAGTACGTATATCCTGACTTTACAGGGAGCGGGCCTATCGTATAGAGCTTACTCGTATCGCTATCGCCCACTTCTGCCTGCCAGCTCTTATTGACCTGGATTCTTTTATCGTTATACTCACCTATATTGATATAATTCGAGTTTCCGCAAAAGGTAGTCAGACTCAGAAAGGGCTTGATCTCATACAGGTCGGGAAGTCCGTCGCGACGGGGTGCCTTCAGCCGGCAGGTAAGTGTCAGTTCCGTTCCATTCAGTGTTGCATTGAAATCCAGAATCTGCAGGTAGGGAGTTACTGTGAAGTCCTGCTCGTATGATTTCTTCAGTACGACGTTTTTGGCCGTATCGCAAGGCCAGAAAGGCCCACCGTATGGAAGCATATCGTAGGTTCCGGCAAACAGTTTCGTGTTATTATACGAACCGTCTTGCTTCACCGACAACGACTGATAGTTTGGTTCTCCTTCCGTCCAGGTTCTTTCCCAGATACGGATAGACCAGTCATTCTGCGACGACAGAAGATTCTCTCCCGTATATGAATCGATCACACGTCCGTAGAATCGTGCGTCCGGCGCATCCCAGTTATCTATTTCCATACATGAAGCCAGGCACATCAGGGCTGTTCCTATCATTAAATACAATATCTTTTTCATATTTATTCTGTATTAAGTTTAATAGATTAACGAAGTGGATTCTGAGGCAGCAGATTATTGTTCTTATTAATTTCACCCTGTGGAATTCCTTCGTAGAACGCTGTCTTGGAAGCATTCCAGGTTTGATTCCAGCGCTCTTTTTCATCCAGGTAGATGTACTTGCCTTCATCAAAAACGTAATAACACATCAAGACTCTCGGAATCCAGTTGTTCAATACGCGATCGACCGTTCTCCAACGACGGAGGTCCCACCAGCGGTGGTTTTCGAACGCCAGCTCGCGGTAGCGCTCGTCGCGGATAAACTGCAGGTTCGCATCGATCGGATAACCGTAGGTCTGGCTCAGGTCGGACGTATCGTCTGCCGGGCGTGTTACTTTGGCTCCTGCGCGTTCGCGAATCTTTTCGATATAATCGAATGCTTCGGTCTTTTTGCCCAGTTCGTAGCAGGCTTCTGCCATATTCAGATAGACTTCGCCCAGACGGAATACCACCCAGTGCTGCCCGCTATTATACAAGCCGGCATCGCTGGTAACCATGTCCGGATTAATGTATTTACGTACAAAGGCGCCGGTAAGGCAATTGTTTTCACCGCCCTGGTTTTCGAATAAGCCGTGCGCACCGGCGACAAGAACGCCTTCATAAAGGTCTCCCTTATTTCCCAGGATGCGATTCCCGTCCAGGTTGATGGGCGCATTGTTGCTACCATCCTGCGCATCTGTCGATAGTCCTTTGTAAGTCTTGTAAATGCCCCGCTGGATACTGAAGGTTTTTCCGCGAAGCTCATCGCCGTCGAAATACATAGAGCCGAGCATACGGGGTTCCATTCCATTCTTGATGTCCTCGCGCTCATCAAAACGAATCGGCTTACCCGCTTCATCCGTGATGGCGGGGAAGTCGTACATCCGCATCAGGTCAAGCGAAGGATAGCTCTGGGCGCCGACATCCCTCGACATATCCGGTTGAGGGCACATCATCGCATCATAGCTATGGCGCAGACGGGTGTCATTCGGAACCGTCTTGTCGTAGTCTTTGATAAAGATATTCTCCGGCGAAGAAGCATCCAGAAACAGGTTGGCAAAATTCAGCGCCTTATCCGGATAATTCTTTGTATAGAGAGAATAAATACCTGAATTTTCGATCACCTTACCCGCATCGTACGAATACTGGAAAAATTCATCTGCTTTAGTAGGGTCAATTCCGGCAAAGCCTTGCTGTGCTGCCAGCTGATTTGCTTCGTAACCTAAGTAGCGGGTGTATTTGGCAATCGTACCGGCATAAAGCATGGTGCGCGACATCAGAGCGGCAGCCGCATATTTGTTGGCGCGTCCCGTTTCGCTTTTTTCACTCATATTCTCTATCGCAAATTGTAAGTCGTCGTGGATAAACTTCCAGGTGTCATACTCTGTTGCACGCGATACCTGGAGTGGCAGCGGGTCTCCGGTCGGGTCTTGCACTTCCGTTACGAGGGGTATGCCGCCATAGCGTTTGGCCAGTCCGAAGTAGAAATATGCACGAAGGAAATGTGCCTCGCCCAGTAAGGTATTATAAACGGTCGCATCATGATTATCCTTGTAGTTAGGAAATTCATTAATGAAGAGGTTCACATCCCGGATGCGGTCGTAAGGCCAGTAGCCAAAGCCATCATTGTTTACCTTGACCCATGTATTCACAAACTCGCCACTCATATTTCCCAGGGTGAATTTCCCGGCTTCCCAATAATTACTTGGTCGGTAACCCGACTGTGAATAGTAATTGAAATCTTCTATCGGGAGGTAGTTGTAAAGCCCTGTAAAGTATTTTTTAACGCCATATTCATTTCCGAACAGCTCGGTCTCGCCTAAGATTCCTTTGGGTTCCAGCGTCAGGTCATGACAGGAAGAGGCGATAAATCCCAGAATGGATATAACTAATATATGTTTGATTTTCATAACTGTTGATTTTTAAAATTTGATACTTGCACCAACGGTATACGTCCTGTTGACAGGATAGTTATAGAACTGAACATAATCGGTCGAAGCGCCGCCGTCGGAACCTGGACGTTCGGGATCGACATCTTTCAGTCCGGTAAATGTCAGAAGATTATATCCGCTCACATAGACTCTCAAGTTCTTTATCCCCAGTTTGGGAAGCAATTTCTTCGGTAGCGTGTAACCCAGTTCCAGGGTCTTCAGGCGCATGTATGAAGCATTCTGAATATTATTGGTGCCCGTACGCCGGCCGTCGTGACCGGTGACAGGATAATAGCCCTCAATCCATTGCGTATTGGGGTTAAAATAGTCTGCATCCGGATCTACAGGGCGCCATCTGTCGAGGAACCAGGTCAATGTGTTCTGCCCGCCAAAAGCCAGGGCTTCGGTAAGCACTTCGGCATACTGGACGTAAACACCGTATGAACCCTGGAAGTTCACAGCCAGGTCGAAGTTTCTCCAGGAGGCTCCCGTCGAAAGACCATAGTTAAACACAGGAAGTCCTTTGGTTGCCACCGGGTGATCATCACTGCCGTTTACGACTCCGTCTTCATTCCAATCTACAAACCACCAGTCGCCCGGCACTGAGCCCTGTCCCATCGGTGTTTCGGCGTTCCGGATTTGCTCGTAGGTAGTGTACATACCTCCGGCTTCCCGCCCCCACCAGATATAATCATAACGTCCGCTATAGCGGTTTCTCCAGTGGTCGAATGAATTGCTGGCAGGCGTTTCAACTTTGTAGGTAAGCAGTTTCTTTGTTGCGGATAACTGGGCGTTGACAAAGTAATTGAGGCTATTGACCTTGTTGCGGTGATCCAGGGATATTTCCCAGCCGAAATGGCGGTCGCTGTTTAGGTTTTCCTTAGGCAAAGAGGCGCCTACGGTACCGGGAATTATTGCGCTGCTGGTTTCAAGCAGGCCGGTACGATCCCGCCTGAAGACTTCAAACGTACCACCCAGCTTTCCGTTTAATACTCCGAAGTCCAAAGCCAGATTATACATTTTAATCTTATACCATGTCAGGTTCGGATTCGGGATACCGGTTGCCGAGACACCTCCGTTGAGTACACCATCGAAAAACCATCCCCGGCTATTACTGTCCAGATTGTAGCCTACTACATCGGGAGGATAATGACTGGCCGAGGCATCGTCTCCCATTTCACCATACGAAGCTCTCAGCTTCAGGTTTGAAAGAAAATCGAAACGATCTTTAATAAAACCCTCTTCGCTGATGCGCCAGCCTGCCGAAAGGGAGGGGAAGAATCCCCAGCGGCTACCCTCCGGGAACTTGGAAGAGCCGTCGTAACGAAATCTGAAATCAGCCAGGTATTTTCCGGCAAAATCGTAGGTGAACTGACCGACGACGGATTGACTCAGATAATCCCACAGGCCATTCTTATCGCTGGTCGCGCTTTGATTCTTGTCTTCGCCGGCAAACAAGTATTCCGAATTAATCATCAATTCTCGGTAAGCTCTGAAGTTATCCCAGGTATTATAGTTCTCTTCAAAAAGAAGGAGGCCGGTTACACTGTTTTTGCCGAATGTATTGGCATAGTTCAATCCAACCTGCATATTTGTACCGTAGTCGAAATTCGCGCTGCGGGCAATACCGGCAGGTGAATTTTTCTGGGA
>JAISZA010000194.1 GCA_031269535.1 Tannerellaceae bacterium | reverse complement strand
CATTCTTTTTTCCCGTATTAATTCTGTTTGGGAACAATTCGGGAACAATTTTTTAAACAAAAAAACCTAACTGATTCATTATCAATTAGGCTTTTATAATAAAGGTACCCAGAGCCGGGATCGAACCGGCATGGAAATGAATCCACTGGTGTTTGAGACCAGCGCGTCTACCAATTCCGCCATCTGGGCTTTTGCGTTTGCAAAGGTAGGCGATTTTTTTTATCATGCAAGGGCCTGGATGTTTTTTTTCGGATGGGAGCAAATCATGCCCGGACGAGGGTGGGAAAATGCTGCCCTAAGGTATGTTACCGGTTTTTTCTTCATTTTTTTGCGGATGAGCTACCGATTGGCAATATATTTGCTGGTAATCGAATGACAAAAGTGAAGTAATAAAGTTTATTGACAGATTATAAAACAGATTATGACAAAGATGAATCCGAATAAAGAAATGGAAGTAAACGGGAAAGAAGAACCCTTGCTCAATGGAGATGCGACAAACTTGCAGGATGAAAAAGAAAATACGTCAGATGATTCGCTACAGGCTGACAATGTGACGGACGAAAAAGAAGACCTGCAAAAAAAATATGACGAACTGAATGATTCGCATCTGCGCCTGATGGCCGAGTTTGATAATTACCGGAAACGTACGTTGCGTGAGAAAGCGGAATTGATCAAAAGCGGAGGTGAAGCGGCACTGACCGGCCTGCTTCCGGTGATCGATGATTTGGAACGCGCTATACAAACAATCCGTACGACCGAAGACATCGATGCCGTCAAAGAAGGCATAGAATTGATTTATGCGAAATTCATCACCTATCTGGGACAACAGGGGGTGAAACCAATCCAAGCCATTGGCGAGCTGTTTGATACCGAAAAATTCGAAGCCATAGCCATTATTCCCGCTCCTGAAGAGGATAAAAAAGGGAGAATAATTGACAGCGTACAAACAGGATACACTTTGTACGACAAGGTGATCCGCCATGCGAAAGTCGTTGTGGGGGAATAAAAACAAGAGTAAAATGATACGAAAATGACGAAAAGAGATTACTACGAAGTACTGGGAGTTGAAAAAAATGCTGCGGTAGATGAAATAAAAAAAGCCTACCGCAAAAAAGCAATCGAATTTCACCCTGATAAAAATCCGGGCAATAAGGAGGCGGAAGAGAAGTTTAAAGAGGCGGCGGAAGCATACGATGTGTTGAGCGACCCGCAGAAACGCCAGCGTTACGACCAGTTTGGCCATGCCGGAGTAGGTGGCGCTTCCGGAGGAGGTGGCTTTAGTGGTGATTTCGATATAGAAGATATTTTCTCACGCTTCGGAGATATTTTCGGCGGCCATTTTGGCTTCGGAGGCTTTAGCGGATTCGGGGGCGGGAGCTCCCGCGGAGGAAGGCGGGTGAACAGAGGCTCCGACCTGCGGGTGAAAGTGAAACTGAACCTGAACGAGATTGCCAAAGGGGTAGAAAAAAAGATAAAAGTGAAGAAATTTGTCCCGTGTACGGTCTGTCACGGCAGCGGAGCGGAAGATGCCAATAGTACGAAGACCTGCGATACGTGCCGGGGCAGCGGCGTGGTCACCCGCATAGCCAATACCCTGATCGGACAGATGCAAACCCAGAGCGTCTGTCCGACCTGTAGCGGCGAAGGCCGGATCATTACAAAAAAATGCCAGACCTGCACCGGCGAAGGCATCGTAAAAGACGACGAAGTGATAACAATCCAGATACCTCCCGGCGTAGCAGAAGGGATGCAACTGTCGATGAGCGGAAAAGGAAATGCTGCCCGGCACGGAGGAATCAATGGCGATTTGCTGATTTTAGTGGAAGAAGAACCACATCCGGAACTCATCAGGGATGAAAACGACCTGCTGTACAGCCTCCTGCTCAGCGTACCCCAGGCAGCGCTCGGAAGCAGTGTGGAAGTACCAACCATCGACGGAAAAGTAAAAGTGAAAATCGAACCGGGCACTCAGCCGGGGAAAGTGCTCCGTCTGCGCAACAAAGGCTTGCCTTCGGTCAATAACTATGGTACCGGCGACCTGCTGATCAATATCAGCATCTATATCCCTGAAACTCTTTCCGATCAGGAAAAATCTATGCTGAACAAACTGGAAAACTCACCTAATTTCCAACCTAAGAAAACAGTAAAAGATAAAATATTCAGTAAGTTCAGAAATATGTTCGACTGAACAGGTGATTTTTTTTCTACCTTCGCTTCCAATATGTTTGAACTAATTATCAGATTTTATATGGAAGCAAATGAAAAACGGTACGACGATATGATTTATCGTCGTTGTGGGAGGAGTGGGATACTTCTGCCGGCTATTTCCCTGGGATTATGGCATAACTTCGGGAGTGTCGATGTGTTCAGCCGGTTTATCCGGATTGCTCATACGGCCTTTGATAATGGGATTACCCATTTCGACCTGGCTAATAATTACGGGCCGGTATATGGTTCGGCGGAAGAGAATTTCGGACAAATACTGAAGAAAGGCCTGGGGAGGTATCGCGACGAACTGATCATCTCGTCGAAAGCAGGATACGATATGTGGCCGGGGCCGTATGGCAACTGGGGAAGCCGCAAATACCTGATGGCAAGTCTGGATCAAAGCCTTAAACGCATGGGCCTGGATTATGTGGACATCTTTTATTCTCACCGCCCTGACCCCCTGACCCCTGTTGAAGAAACGATGGGCGCGCTGGCCGATATCGTACGTCAGGGCAAAGCCTTGTATGCAGGTATCTCCAATTATAATGATATAGAGACAAAAGCGGCGTTGGCTGCCCTGAAGAAGCATCAGGTGCCCTGCCTGATACACCAGCCCAAATATTCCATGTTCGAACGCTGGGTCGAACCCAAACTATTGCCCCTCCTGAAAGACGAAGGCGTAGGGCTTATCGCCTTCTCTCCTCTGGCGCAAGGCTTATTGACCAACAGATACCTGAACGGCATACCCGAAAACTCACGGGCTGCCCGACCGACTGGCTTCTTGCAGAGAAACCAGGTGACGGAAGAAATCATAGCCAAGGTGCGCAAACTGAATGATATCGCAATTGCCCGCGGCCAGACTTTAGCAGAAATGGCGCTGGCATGGCTGCTGAAGGACGAGCGCGTAAGCAGTGTGCTGATTGGAGCCAGCAGCGTGGAACAACTGCTCGATAATCTGAAAGCCCTCGGAAATCTCCAGTTCACAAAAGAAGAATTGAACTCAATAGAAAGCATTTTATCATGAACCGTTTACTGTTTCTGGCTATGCTGGTGACGGCCTTTTCCTGTGCAAAAGAGGAAGTAATCACTGTGTTTGTTACCAACTCATCCCCGCTTGAGCGCAGGGGCGAAATTATTGAAATCATGCCGGAAATGCTTCGGGGGCTGCCGGACAATGGCTCGTTCATTGTCCGGAATGCAGCGGGTGGGCAGGTGCCTTATCAGATAACGTATGACAGAAAGATCATTTTCCCGGTAACAGTTCCCCCAAATGCAAGGGAAACATATACTATCCGGAGAGGAATACCGGAAATATACGATACACTTACTTATGGCCGTCAATACCCGGAGCGGGTGGACGATATGGCCTGGGAGAACGACCGCATCGCTTTCCGTACCTATGGCCCGGCCCTGCAAGTCTCGGGCGAACGGGCTTTCGGCTATGATATATGGGTGAAAAATACACCGCGACTGGTCGTGGAAGACCGTTATTATCAGGAATTAGTGAATGGCATCACCTATCATACCGACCATGGGAACGGACTGGATTATTACAGCGTAGGCCCTACCCTCGGAGCGGGGACTTCGGCCTTTCTGGCCAATGACAGCCTGGTGTATCCCTATTGCTACAAGACGTATGAAATAATCGACAACGGGCCTCTGCGCTTTACTGTCAGGTTGACCTATTCTCCCCTCCGGGTAGGCGACGATCCGGAGGTCATCGAAACGCGGCTCCTTTCTTTAGATGCAGGCTCTCAGCTAAATAAAGTGACCTTGTCGTTTACCGGACTCAGCAGGGAAACCCCTCTGGCTACCGGAATTGTTATACACGAACCCAGCCATGACTACCAGACAGATGCTTCCGCAGGCTTCATGGCCTATGCCGACCCTATTGACCCTGTGAACGGGCAACTGTATGCAGGAGCCGTATTCACTTCCGGACTGAAGGAGGCAAAGGCCGTGTATTTTTCTGATAAGGAAAAAACGGAACGCAAAGCCGCCGGACATGTTTTAGCTATCAGCAATTATACACCCGGCACAGACTTTACGTATTATTGGGGAGCCGGCTGGAGCAAGTGGGGATTCCCTGCTTCAGCCGACTGGTTTGCCTATATGAGAGAAGTCGCTCAAAAAATAAAGACCCCTTTGCTTGTCACCATAGACGCCTAAAGCCCGCTGAAGTCAACTTCATCGAACAGAAGAGAAGGTATTTTCCAGCTCGAACCCCTGCGTGTATCTTTACCCACCTCCGCAAGATGGCTCCATAGGCTCAGCATATTGCCGGTGATATTCATCTCCGAGATGGCCTGGGTAAGGATACCGTTTTCTATGAGAAAACCTTCGACACCGTAAGAAAAGTCGCCGGTCGAACTATTGGAGTTCCCTCCGTTGAAGCCTGTTACCAGAATCCCTTTCTCAACCAAAGCCACTAAGCCGTCGACATCCTTGTCGCCCATCTGCATGGTGAGGATGGAAGGAGAACTGATGGTAGGCGCCGTCTCCAATTTATTGGCATTGTAGGTGTCGATATAATATGTTTTCAATACGCCGTTCTCAAATACGGGCAAACGTCTGGTAGCTACTCCTTCGTTGTCGAAGTAACGGGCGCCCGGCGATTGGGGCAGGTGAGGTTCATCTGTCAGACTCAGCTTATCGCCTGCAATCTTCTGCTCCAGCTTATCAAGCAGGAAGGAATTTTTTTGCTGGATAGCCGAACCATAAATTGCACTTATAAGCGGTGAAAGCAGGCGGGAGGAATTCATATTGTCCACCACCATGCGGTACTTGCCCGAAGCGGTTTTCTTCTGTCCCAATTTACGAATAGCGCGTTCCAATGCCCTGGTGCCTATTCCTTCTTTTATTAATGTATTGTAGAAGAGAGACGAATCGTACCAGTAGGATTCGGGGCGTGCTTCGCTATGCTCGTCTTTGAGGCTTGCACTTCCTGCCAGGCTGTACGACGAAGAGATTGTCTGCCCTTCAAACCCATTGCTGGCGATCATATATCTGGAACCTGCCTCATCACTGTACGAAGAGGTGGAGGAGATGATGCGCCGGTCTTTACCCATTATCTCGTCGCATACCTTCATGGCTAGAGCTACTTTATCGTCGGGCCGGACAGCGTCGAAGCCCGGGTCGTATAATTGCAGGTCGGCTTTGCCCCCTTTATAATACAGCGAAGGATCGGGTAAGGTACGGGCTTTATCTTCTGCCAGATAGCGGGTTGATTCGATGCCGTTTCCGATAAACTTTTCCAGCTCTTCTTTGTCCAGGCGGTTTGTCGAAAAGGCGCCATAGCGTCCATCTGCAAATAACTGGATTGTCATACTGCTTTCCGCTGCCTGTGTCAGGCGGTCTATTTTCATATCCCGTATTTCGAATGAGCTGTTTGTTCCGCTATACAGATTGATGCGTGAGTGCTGGCAGCCATTTTTCAGCGCAAAGTCCATCGCCCATTGCGCCAGTTTTTTTTGTTCGTTTGTTATCATATCAACTTTCTCCTCCTACTGTAAGTTTACTGACTAAAGCCGATGGCATGCCGCAGGTTACGGGGCATGATTGTCCGTTTTTACCGCAAGTCCATGTGCCGTTATCCATTTCGTAATTATTGCCTACCATAAGGATATCGGCAAGCGCTTTCGGGCCGTTTCCGATGATATTGACATCTTTTATCGGCTGTGTCAGTTTTCCGTTTTCTATCAGGTATCCGTTTTTTACGAAGAAAGTAAAGTCGCCGGCTCCGATCTGTACTTGTCCGTTGGTAAAATTAGCGGCATAGATGCCATTCTTTACATTGGAAATGATTTCCTCTTCCGTCACATTCCCGGCTTCCATGTATGTAGCACGCATACGGGGGATGGGCATCATGCGGAAAGATTCGCGGCGGCCATTCCCTGTGGACGGGATGCCGTAATGCTTTGCGCTGACGCGGTCGTGCAGGTAACTGGCCAGTATGCCGTTTCTCACGATATAGGTCTTTTGTCCTTCCACCCCGTCGTCGTCGATATTGACCGAGCCACGGTTGAAGGGGATTGTGCCGTCATCTACTACATTGATATGTTCGTTGCAGACCTTTTTGTTCAGCTGGTCAGAGAATATCGAGATATTTTTGCGGTTGAAGTCGGCTTCAAAAGCATGTCCGATTGCTTCGTGCAGCAGGATGCCCGACCCTCCGGCTCCCATGACAACCGGCATTTCGCCTCCCTTGGGTTTGATGGCCTGAAAGAGGATAGCGGTTTTTTCGACCGCTTCTTTAGCGATAGTCTCAATGAGGTCGTCGGTCAGAAACTCAGCGCCCATGCGATAGGCTCGTGCGGCATACGAATTTTCGATTCTCCCGTTTTCCTGCATGATACATACAGCGCCTAATGTCACCATCGGACGGTAGTCGTAATACGTCACTCCTTCCGAATTGCAGAAGAAGATGTGCGAAGTCGTATCCCCCAGCGAGGCATTTACTTTCATTACCCGGCTGTCGGATTCGAATATGCGGTCGTTAATTACCTGAAGGTAAGGCATTTTCTCCTGTATAGAGATAGCATCCCAGGGTATTTGCACGCGGTAATAATTGTTTGTCACAGTTTTTTCCGTCAGATTAACCGGTGCTTTACCTAAGGAACTGTCTGCTATACGCGCTGCCGTGCGTGCGGCTTTCAGCATTTCTTCAGGTGTTATGTTTTCCACATACGCATAACCGGTTTGGTCGCCTGCCAGCACACGTACTCCCATTCCGAAATCAATAGAAGATGCTGCACGGTTTACGGCTCCATCCTGCAGCCCAATATTGTTCTGATAAGAATGTTCGAAAAAGAGGTCGGCATAATCGCCTCCTTTTTCTAATGCTGCCGCAAGCGTTTTTCTCAGGTCGCTGTCACTGACCCGGAAATGATTCATGGCAAAGGAAATACCGGCAGCCTTATCGTCTGCAGCCTGGGCAAGCCCGCCCAGAAAGGAAGGAGCCGTTAAAGAACCAAGCATGACCATACCTCCTGTTTTAATAAAATCACGTCTGTTATATTTCATGTTAATTTATTATGTTTACCCAGGTTTTCGCCTATTAGGTTCTGATTTTGCTATTTAGTTTTTCAATTCTCATTTTTATTTCTTCCGCTTGTCTGAGAGCTTGTTGTATTTCGAATTTGAATCGCTCCTGCAGGGTAGTATCGATGAAGTTGGTAAGGATGAGCATGTTTTTCTTTACTACTTCGATCTCTTTTGAGGTCAGCAGCTTCCCTTCTTCTTCCATCAGGGTCTTCAGGTTCCAGAAAGCGACCGACACTTTTTCATAAGTCGATTTCTCCGGAACGGCAGGAGGCGAAGCAGGGGCAGGGACTTTTCGTTTCGTTCTTGATTTTTTTATCTTGATATTGTCTTCTCTTTTCTGCCGGTTAATGGCATCTATAAGTTGTTGCTGTCCACGGGTTGGAGAAAATTCGGTTAATTTATTTTTAATACTCTCTATTTCCTTAACCCCGTAATTATCAGATAAATCTTTTGTTCTTCTTACATTGTTTATATAATTAATTATCGATTTAAATTCATCTTTATCCGCTCCCTGTAATGTTTCAATGTAAAACTCTGCTGTTCTGTTCTTTATGTATCGCTTTATTTTACCAAAATCAATTGCTTTTTTATCGGCTGCCATGATTGTTTTTTTTATATTAAATGAAACAAATTATATTGTCTACAAATGTAATGAATTTGATTCAATATAATACTTCTGTTAACCTATTTTTTTTGATTTATAATTTAGTTTTAATACATTCCCACCTGTATTGTTTACCAATTTATGTATCTCACAGGCAAACAAGGCAATGTATGTCAGCCTCTGAAGGCTGATAGTATCCGAAAGTATCCGGTAAGGTTTTTTTAGCGGATATTTATTTTTTTTTATCTTTCTCTCTCTGCCAGGCAGACGCCGCCAAGTATCAAGGCAGCTCCCAGCAGAGCAATGGGCGTAATGGTTTCGCCGAGGATGAGGGCAGAAATAATCAGGGTTACTATGGGCATAAAATAGATGTAGTTTGTCGTACGGATAGCCCCCAGATGTTTAACGGCTATATTCCATAGTATATAGCAAAGCATGGAGGCTATTAATCCCAGAAACAACAGATTGCACGCAACGACGGGATGCAGCAGGACATCCGCGGAAATCGCAACGGGCTTGATGTAAAAGACCGGTAACAAGGTGATAAGCCCGTAAAAGAAAACTTTCCGGGTAATGAATAATACAGGATAACGGCTGTCTAAGCGCTTGAGGATAATCGTATAAAATCCCCACATCAGGGCGGCTGTCAGGCTGAGAATGTCGCCTGCCGGATTGATCCGGAGAATAAAATTTCCGTTATAGACAACAAAGGCTACGCCGGCTAAGGCAAGAAGAGAACCATATACCAGGGCTTTCTTTAATTTTTCGCCCCTGACAAATAAATGAGATAAAAAGGCTGTCAGCAGCGGAGCGGTGCTTACAATCAGTGAAACATTGGAGGCCAAAGTAATATCCAGCGCTGTGTTTTCGGTAATAAAATACAGCGAACCTCCTGTCAGCCCCACACAAAAAAGAAGAAATTCATCCTTCCGGGTATCAGCCCAGACCCGTTTCGGACAAAAAAACCAGATGGCCACATAAGCCAGCAGGAAACGATAGAAAAAAATCTCCACCGGCGTAAGCCCGTACTGAAGCAGGATTTTGGTGGAAACAAAGGTCGCACCCCATACGACGACGGTAAATGCCGCCATGATAAAGTATGGAATTTGCTTTTTAGTATATCCCTTTTGCATGATGATTCTCTCTTTTAAAAAACAGACCGCAAAGATAAATAATTCTGCTTTAACTCCGAACGGGCAACCGGGGCAGGGGTGCAATTCAAATTGTCGCAGATTCAATGGATTTCTATCGTCATTGCGAGGTACGAAGCAATCCAGGGTTGTGCCCGGTCTGGATTGCTTCACCCTCCGGTTCGCAATGACGGCCCGTAGTGACGATGCGACCATTTGAAATGAAAATCGACGTAGTCAAATGCACCCGGGCTGAAAGCCCTTTATAGCCCAGCCCAGGGCAACGCCCTGGGTTCCAGCGGCAACGCCCTGGGTATAAAACGGAATAATCCGATACGCGCCCTGAAAGGGCAGCCTAATGATGTCCGCAGATAATCTCCGGCTGCCTATTCAGCCTACGGAACCTATTATATATTTCTGTTTTCATCTCACTATTTTAAACCGCGCGAAGTATAATCAAAAACCATCAGTTGTATGTTGAACAAAGACGCGCTGTTAAAGCAGATAAATAGCGGTTTGGACGTTTTCAAACATTACATTCGGGGACAGTGGCGCGTTGGGCGCAACTTCCTGAACCTGCTTTACGAAGACCGTAAAGCCTCGTGTAATATCTATTACGACCGCCGGAGCCAAAGCTACAAAATGAAAGACTTCGGCAATGACGCTTACAGCGGCGACTGTTTCGATATTGTTGGAAAAATCAAAGGATTGGACTGCAATAACCCGAAAGATTTTGTCGAAATCCTGAAAACGGTAAACCGCGACCTGTCGCTCGGTATTGACGAAAACGACCGGTCTTTTGCCGTTCCGGTTTCTCACGGTTTTCATGCTATTTGCTTTAACTCGGAAACGAGTAATATCCCGCAAAACATTATCAAAAAACTGTCCTACCGTTTCAAGCATATTGTTTTGCTCTACGACATGGATAAAACCGGACTGGGGGCTTCGCTTAAACATGCGCAGCAACTTTCGGATTCGGGCGTGAAACGATGGCTATTTTAAAACCCTGCGAAGGAATAGCGGGTGTAAATGCTCAGGTGCTGATTGGCGGAAGCGGTACTCCGCTGTGGGACAAAGGGAATGTTTTCTCTTGCCCCGCCCGTCCCGAATGTTTGCCGTAGCAGATTTCCATAGTTTCCCTGCCGACTGTTTTGCCGTCGAATGCTTGAAACGAGAGGACGTCGGCAAGTGTTCCGCGCACGTGGATGCCCGATTCGTGGCTGACAGCCCATCGTCCGCTGACGGGTTTCGCTTCGGGAATCGGACGGCGGGATATTTCGGAAACATACCGGCACAGTTCAAAAATGCG
>JAISZA010000158.1 GCA_031269535.1 Tannerellaceae bacterium | reverse complement strand
TGTCCAAAAAATAAGAAAAAAGAAAAGGTCTCGTAAGGAGACCTATTACCATTATTATTATTTAAACGAGTATTTATTTATTGGGATTTTTCCTGACGGATTTTTTATCATTTAGTTTTTTAGCCAGATTTCCCATATCTTCACTAACTTTCTTATCTAGGACTTTTGCATATATTTGTGTTGTTTTTATGCTTCTATGCCCTAGCATCTTTGAGACACTTTCTAATGGTACACCATTAGCTAATGCAATAGTAGTGGCAAATGTATGGCGTGCTACGTGCGTTGAGAGCTTCTTTTTAATCCCGCATATTGTGGCAATTTCCTTCAAATATTCGTTCATTTTCTGATTAGTCGAAACAGGTAATAATTTTCCGTTATTCTTCTCTCTTGTCTTCTTATATTTATCAAGAATAGCTAAAGGTATTTCAAGTAAAGGAACATTGACCGGCTCCCCTGTTTTTTCACGTTCAGTCATAATCCAAAGCTGATCGTCATAAGCCAACCTGATTTCATTCTCAGTTAAGTTATAAACATCTATGTACGCTAATCCGGTATAAGTCTGGAAAATGAATATATCTCTCACTTGATTCAGCCTTTCTGTTGAGAACTTTTTCTGATATATCTTGTCGATTTCTTCCTGGGATAATATTTCACGGTTAACTTTTTGCGTATGGAATCTAAAATTAGCAAACGGATCAACCTTCATATCATATCCGGTATTGACAATAAAATTAAAAACAGTACGAAAACGTTGCATAAATTTCATTGCGGTATTATTGCTACAACCACAGTGATTACATAGATATGAGTAGAAATGTTCAAGGAACATATAATTTATTTCCTGTACAAAGACATCACTAACATTGAATTTTATACGAAGAAACTCGCTCATGCGATTTTTGGTTAGTTCATATCTCTTAGAAGTTGTTTCCGAAGTTCTGTTTCCAATTCTAAGTTTGTATTGTTCGTTGTGCATTTCAAAAAACTCCATCAGGGATTTTCTATCAGGGTCTTTTCCTTGTAACTTGTTTTTTATAGTTTCGGGTAGTGCATAACCTTTTGCATCCAATTCAGCATTATAGTATTGGTCTATTTTTGTTCTTATACCATCCAATATACGATTTAGATTCATAGCATCAGCCGTTCTTCCTGTTGCACGTCCGAGTTTGGTATCCCAAAGTTTGGGGTCGCCTTCCAATTTAGAATTAAATTGCGTTGCCTGTCCGTTAATAGTAATGCGAATCATGATAGGCATTAAACCTTGTGCATTAACTCTCTCTTTTCTTAAATAAAATAATGTCCTGAATGTTGATTTCATAATACAAATGTTTTGAATTCAAAAATACTTATAACTTCATTTTGAATGGCAGACAAAACACAGACAATACTCGACATTTCAGGGACTTATGCTATAAATCGTACCTAGTTTGTCTCTCCCTGTTTTGGGGTATGACTTGGGTACGAATCTTTGTCCGAATTTAACTGGGAAGCTTCTTTTTTGTGTCTTTATAGGAAAGAGATAAAATAGAAAAACCTCTCATAATCAGTTGTTATGAGAGGTTTTGTCTTATTTGACATAGAACTGTCTTCGAAAGGTTCAGTTCTTTAAGTGATCAGGCTGGGATTATATTTAATGCTGTATAACAGGTATTTTCGTAGATTGGTGCGAAAAATGGTACGAAGTGATTATTTTTTTAGATCGGAAAAACAAAGTAAAAGGATTCAGGAAGCAATAAATAAACTCGGAGAAGAACTATTGGCCGTGAGGCTCTGATTTGAATATTTGTACACAAGGAAGCCCCCATTTCGTTATGATTTGGGGGCTAATGTAGGAAAAAAAAGGTTCTGCATTGGGTTCTGCAAACAAGAAAAGCCCCTGATTTTCATGGGCTTTTGTACCTTCTGACCTTGAAATGTTGAACTCATATTATAAAGACTACCTGAAAGTGGTGAACTTTATAAAATCTTCGCCCAATGTACTAGAAATAATCAAATCAAAAGACTTTTCTAAATAAGCCTGAAACCCTCTCGCAAAACAGTCGATAAAGACTCATTTGATTACGAAAACAACCGGAATCATCCGCTGATTCCCCCTTTCCGCACAAAACGCCCGTTAGCTGAAAACGCAAATCCCTTAAAATTTGTCAGCCAATAAGCCTTATATGGTAGCATATTGTAAAACGGCCCGGCCTCCCTTCCCCTTCCTTGATTTCTATGAAAATCCTGTTCCGAAGGCCTCAAAAAAAAAATTGCCCTAATTCACGGAGTTTTTTTTGTTATTTCCTTTCGTTTGGGTTATCTTTGTAGTGAAAACAATATGATTCAATGAAAAAGGAGTTAGGGAAAATATTCAGACACGCGGGCAGCGTTCTCGTGACAACGGACGGAACGGCGGCAACGGTAGCCGGAACTTTTGACGGTTACAAGGTTGGAGCCTTGCTTTCAGCGCGACGTAGTGAAGACGCTACGCCGAGCGGATATCCTTTCAAAAACGGATTATACAAACTGTTTTTCCTCGCGGCGCTATGTCTGACGACAGGAAAACCTGTCCCGGCACAGGAAACGATCAATATTAATAGTGAGGTTTCTCTGCTACGTTCCGCACATCCGGTCGTCAGACCGGAAGGTTCTCTGCGCACCCGGTATTTCGACTTCAATCCCGGATTGAGGCAGTTGACCGGAAAAAATAAAGGCGATACACTCGTGCTGGACTTCTTCGAGGATAGTAAATATAAGGCCGTCATCTATGACGTAACCGTTGGCTATGACGGCGTTTTGGGGATAACAGCCCGCATCGTCGATAATGATTTTGCCGCCTGTTTTATCTCCGTATCCAAGACAGGGATAAGCATACGGGCGGATTTTCCCGCCAACGATGAACACTATCGGGCGGCAAATGCAAACGACGGGGCAGCCTTGTCTCAATATTCGCTTTCGGAAGTGAGGAAAAAAACATTGACATCCGATAAGGCTGTCCTGCCCTCGCCTTCTTCCTCAACGGAACAGTTCGGGCAATCCCGCTCCGTACAGATGCGGGCAGCCGACGATATCGAGGCCCAGGTAACCATCGACGTCATGGTGGCTTACACGGCCAAAGCCAGGCAATGGGCGGAACAGAACGTAACAAGCATTGACAACGCTATCAGCATGGCGTTTCAATATGCAAACTATGTATTGGATAATTCGCAGGTCAACATCACGCTCAATATGGTGTACAAGTATGAGACGGATTACAGCGACGATCCTGAAAACGAACATCCCGGAGCCAACCACCTAGGCGCACTGCAAGCGCAAGACGATGGCAAGCTGGACGAAGTGCATGCACTGCGCCGGCAATACAAAGCCGACCTGGTGGTGTTGATGCCGATAGACGGCGGAGTAGCGTTTCTCCCAGGCAGAGATTGCCTGACCAGCCCCGACCCCACGGGTGGATTCAGCGTGTCAAGCGTCGAGGGCGCTGCATATAGTACGACCGTGGTCCATGAAATAGGCCACAACTTGGGAGCCGGGCATCATTGGCAGCAAGTGGATGAGACGAATCCCGAATATCCCGGTGTATTCACCTATTCCAGCGCTTGGTTTGGTCGCGGGGCAAACGGAAGGTGGTATTTTACCGTCATGTCATACACGGGAGACAGTTTTTCACCCAAAAGACTTCCCTCCACGATGATTCCCTATTTCGCCAACCCTGATATTACTGTCAACGGCGTGCGTATAGGAAGCACAAAGGAAAATAATTCCCTGACCTTAAAACAGACGAAACATGTTATCTCGCGTTATTCCGAACTGATCGGCGGCGACAGTCCCTTTACGGTCTCCGACGGCGTACTTACGCGCTATACCGGTCAGGGTGGCGACGTGGCGATTCCCCCCGAGTTGGGCGTAAAGACCATCGGGGCCTCGGCCTTCCGGGACCTCGGTGGATTAACATCCGTTGTTATTCCCGAAGGCGTCACGGCTATTAATGAACATGCGTTCGAGGGCTGCGCTACGCTGATTGCTGTCACTCTCCCCGCGTCCTTAAACAGTATAGGCGCTTTCGCCTTCAGTGGCTGCACCGGCCTGCATCGGATATTTACACATGCGTCGACTCCTCCGGCTCTCATCGCCAATACGTTTGCAGGCATCAACCTTTCTCCTGTCAATCTTATTGTTCCTGCCGGACGGAAGGACGCTCACCGGGCGGCTATGGTATGGAAAGACTTCGGAGTGATAACGGAAGTTCACCCCGCCTCCGATTTTGTGATAGTAGACGGTGTTTTGACAAAGTATGCCGGCCCCGTATTCAACGTAGTTATTCCTCCGGAGGTGACAGCCATCGGCGATAGAGCCTTTTATGGAAGCCGGATCGTTTCGGTTACGATGGGCGAAGGCATAACGGCTATCGGCGCTTCCGCTTTTGAGACATGCCGGGAATTACAATCGGTATCCATCCCCCGGACGGTGACGCAGATCGGGGATGGTGCCTTCCGTTATGCCGGTTTGAAGGAAATTCATGTAAACGCCGCCAATCCGGCCTATGCGTCGGAAGATGGGGTATTGTTCAACAAGGATAAAATGACCTTACTCGCATATCCGATGGAAAAGCCCAAGGCTTCGTATGCCATTCCCGAAGGGGTATGGACGGTTGCTTCCGGCTCCTTCCTCGATAATAACAATCTGAAATCCGTCAGCGTACCTGCTTCTGTAAACAATATTGAGATGATTGCCTTTCAGTCGTGTAATAACTTGGAGACCATCGAGGTGAATGGAGCCAACGCTACGTATTCTTCCCAAGACGGCGTATTGTACAACAAAGTGAAGAATCTTTTAATACGATACCCCGGAGGAAAGTTGGGGAAGGTCGTCATTCCGCAAACGGTTACAGAGATCGGATGGGTTTGCTTCTGGGACTGCGAGCGGCTCGACTCGATTGTTATCCCCTCTTCCGTAAAAGCCATCGAGCCTGATTTCGGCAACTTCCGCAGCCTGCGTTATATGGAAGTTCACTGGAAAACCCCTTTAAATGTTCCTTCCGATCTGTTTATGAATGTCAGTCTTGCAAGCGCCACATTAAGCGTTCCGGCCGGGACAAAATCACTCTACCAGGCGGCAACCGTGTGGCGAAACTTCGGGCAGATTATGGAAAGAACAAATGACACTGGTACAGAAGCTGTAGCAGCCGAAGGCTTGTCGGTTTATTGCGAAGGGAGCATACTCGTGATAAACAGCCCGGTAGCCGAAGACATCTGCTTCTACTCAATCGGCGGCAAACTTCTGTACCGGACGGCAAAGGCGGAAGGCGTTCTCCGTCTGAATGCGGACATCTTCCGCGAGAGGCTCATTATCCTGCAGGGAAATTCCGGCTGGACAAGGAAAACAGTCATAAACATACCATAACAACTTCTTTCTGTCTTATCCCGGGGAGGTTCTCGTCCTGGATGGTTTCGCAGGAGAGATTATACTTTCATCCTTTTCTTTATAAGCAAAAAACGGTTAATTCTCTTTTTGAGGTGCTATGAAAAATATTTTGTAGCTTTACGGTCAAGAAAAGAGATAATTATGGGACGCAAGGAATTAGAACGCCCTGCGATAGAAGGTCTATTTTCGACAGTGAGTAGTATGTTGATTCCCTCTCACATACTTGCGAATTTTGAGATATGGGACGCTCAGGAATATAGCGACCGCCGGGTGATAGAGATGCGGGGAAAAGAGGGTCGTATTCAATAAGCAGACTATTTATTAGCAACTGTACTAAACCGTACTATTAAAGTACGGAAAAAAGTTGCTGCACCAAGGACAAACATTATCACTTGTCAAGGTGACAAAACTTGCTTTTTGGCA
>JAISZA010000125.1 GCA_031269535.1 Tannerellaceae bacterium | reverse complement strand
AGGTTGATTTTGTTCATCTATAACTATGCCTGAAATCTTTTGCCCATAAAGATTAGATGAACAAACAAGACTCCAAATCAATACGATATATATATATATATACTTCATGTTTGAATAATTAAAATTTGTGAGATATTTTGCAAAAGTAGTGAAAAAAAATCAAACCACATTAAAACACCCTTGTCTTATTGGGTGCAATTCAAATTGTCGCATCGTCATTACGGGCCGTCATTGCGAGCGGAGCGAAGCAATCCAGATCGGGGGCACCCTGGATTGCTTCGTACCTCGCAATGACGATAGAAACCCATCGAATCTGCGACAATTTGAATTGCACCCGGGCTGAAAGCCCAGAATACCCCAGCCCAGGGCAACGCCCTGGGTTCCGGTGGCAACGCCCTGGGTATAAAACGGAATAATCCGATACACGCCCTGAAAGGGCAGCTTAATGATGTCCGCAGATAATCTCCGGCTGCCTATGCTGCCTACGAAACCTATATTGTTTTTGTATTTTAAAGTTAGGCGTTGTCAGGAAATAAACATTACAAAAACCTGGATTGCTTCGCTTCACTCGCAAGAACGGGAGGGTCGTCATTGCGAACCCGGAAGGGTGAAGCAATCCAGACCGGGCACCCTGGATTGCTTCGTACCTCGCAATGACGATAGAAATCCATTGAATCTGCAACAATTTGAATTGAAAATCGACATAGTCAAATGCACCACTAAGGAGGAATGTTGTTGTCGGTCATCCCGTTTTTTTTTATATTTGCGCCTTCGTACAAACATTTAATTATTCTCATCATGCAAAAACCTTCGATACCCAAGGGAACGAGAGATTTTTCTCCGGAAGAAACGGCGAAACGTAATTATATATTCAATACCATCCGGGAGGTGTATCACCTCTATGGCTATCAACAGATAGAGACACCGGCTATGGAAAACCTGACAACCCTGACCGGAAAGTACGGGGAGGAAGGAGATAAACTCTTGTTCAGGATATTAAATTCAGGCGATTGTTTCGATGGGATTACGGATGCCGAATTACAGGAACGAAATCCGCTGAGGTTTGCTGCAAAGGCTTGTGAGAAAGGTTTGCGTTATGATCTGACAGTGCCCTTTGCCCGCTATGTAGTGCAGCACCGCAACGAGATATGTTTCCCCTTTAAGCGCTACCAGATACAACCCGTCTGGCGTGCCGACCGTCCGCAGAAAGGACGTTACCGGGAATTCTATCAGTGCGATGCCGATGTCATAGGCTCGGACTCGCTGATGAACGAGGTCGAGCTGATACAAATAATGAACGAGGTATTCAGCCGCTTAGGTATCCGGGTAAACATAAAGATGAATAACCGCAAAATCCTCTCCGGTATCGCTGAAATAATTGGCGAAGCCGGGAAGATTGTGGATATAACGGTGGCTATCGATAAATTAGATAAGATAGGACCGGAGAATGTAAACGCGGAACTCCGCGCCAAAGGCCTGCCGGAACAGGCTATCGGACGCCTGCAACCGATTATCGGACTGAGCGGAACGAACCGGGAAAAGACAGAAAAGCTGAAACGTATCTTAGCCGCTTCCGAGACGGCTCTCAAGGGTGTGGCTGAGCTGGAGTTTATCCTGGACCGAATAGAAGCTGCCGGCTTGCAGGCCAGTCTGGACTTAGACCTGACGCTGGCGCGCGGACTGAGTTATTATACCGGTGCCATCTTCGAAGTGAAAGCCTTGGATGTAGCCATAGGAAGCATTACCGGAGGCGGGCGATACGACAACCTGACCGGTGTATTCGGGATGGACGGTATCTCTGGCGTGGGCATCTCTTTCGGAGCCGACCGTATATTCGACGTCCTGAACCAATTAAACCTCTATCCTGCCGGTTCACTGCAAACAACGCAGGTGTTATTTGTTAATTTCGGAGAGAAAGAAGAGGCTTTTCTGCTTCCTTTGCTGGCGAGGCTGCGCGCTGCCGGCATCCGCACAGAACTCTATCCCGAAGCTGCTAAAATGAAAAAACAAATGAGTTATGCCGATGTCAGGAAAATCCCTTTTGTGGCGCTTGTGGGAGAGAATGAAATGGCACAAGGCAAGATTAACCTGAAAAATATGCTGAGCGGCGAACAACTACTGATCGGCCCGGACGAACTGATTGCCAGGCTTTAATGGCATGATTGCCTGAACGGATACTGCCAAAACGTATTTACTCTGTCAGTGGAATGACGACATCTTGTCAGTTTTACCCGATTGGCATAGTATTCGTAATGGAATAGACAAAAAATAACAATTACATATATAATTACTAACATTTAAAACAATAGCAAGAATATGAACATTAAGCCATTAGCAGACAGGGTACTGATTAGACCCGCTGCAGCAGAAGAGAGAACGGTTAGTGGAATCATTATTCCGGATTCGGCAAAAGAAAAACCCTTGAAAGGGGAAGTGATTGCTGTAGGCAACGGAACAAAAGATGAAGAAATGGTACTTAAACAAGGCGATCTTGTCCTTTACGGCAAGTATGCCGGAACAGAAATTGAGTTGGACGGCGAGAAGTATCTCATCATGCGCCAGTCTGATATTTTAGCTATTATTTAATACATAACTAACACAATAAACATATCGTAATAATTATGGCAAAAGAAATTAAGTTCAATATGGAAGCCCGCGACCTCCTGAAAAAAGGCGTGGATGAACTGGCGAATGCAGTTAAGATCACCTTAGGCCCGAAAGGCCGCAACGTGATTCTCGAAAAGAAATTTGGCGCGCCTCAGATCACAAAAGACGGTGTAACAGTAGCAAAAGAAATTGAACTGACCTGCCCTTTCGAAAATATGGGCGCTCAATTGGTGAAAGAAGTCGCTTCGAAAACCAACGACCATGCCGGCGATGGCACAACAACTGCTACCGTACTGGCACAATCGATCATCGGAGTAGGTTTGAAGAATGTAACAGCCGGCGCAAACCCGATGGATCTGAAACGGGGTATCGATAAAGCCGTTATCAAAGTGGTGGAACATATCGCTTCGCAGGCCGAAGCCGTAGGCGACAGCCTGGAAAAGATAGAAAACGTAGCCAAAATATCTGCCAACGGCGACGAAAGCATCGGTAAACTCATTGCCGAAGCCATGAAAAAAGTAAAAACCGAAGGCGTTATCACGGTAGAAGAAGCCAAAGGTATCGAAACCACTGTCGATGTGGTGGAAGGTATGCAGTTCGACCGCGGATATATCTCTGCTTACTTCGCTACGGATATGGAAAAGATGGAAGCCAATCTGGAAAATCCCTATATCCTCATCTACGATAAGAAGATATCCGTATTGAAAGAACTCCTCCCCATCCTCGAACAAGCCATACAGACAGGCCGCCCCTTGCTGATTATTGCCGAAGATATCGACAGTGAAGCGCTGGCTACCCTGGTAGTAAACCGCCTGCGCGGCTCGCTGAAAATCTGTGCGGTGAAAGCTCCGGGATTCGGCGACCGCCGCAAAGCTATGCTCGAAGATATTGCCATCCTGACAGGCGGAGCGGTAATATCGGAAGAAACAGGTATGAAGCTGGAAGGCGCTACCCTGGAAATGCTGGGTAATGCAGAAAAAGTGGTAGTGAACAAAGACAATACAACCATCGTAGATGGCGCAGGCAACAAAGAGGCCATCCAGGCTCGTATCGCTCAGTTGAAAACACAAATCGAAACAACGACTTCTGATTACGACAAGGAAAAACTGCAGGAACGTCTGGCCAAACTCTCCGGTGGTGTAGCTGTCCTTTATGTAGGCGCTCCTTCCGAAGTGGAAATGAAAGAAAAGAAAGACCGTGTGAACGACGCACTCAGCGCTACACGCGCAGCCATCGAAGAAGGTACTGTGCCCGGAGGAGGCGTTGCCTATATCCGTGCGATCGAAGCCCTCGAAGGACTGAAAGGCGAGAACGAAGACGAAACAACCGGTGTTGAAATCGTGAAACGGGCGATAGAAGAACCGTTGCGTCAAATTGTGGTCAACTCAGGCAAAGAAGGTGCTGTCATTGTGCAGAAAGTAAGAGAAGGAAAAGACGACTTCGGATACAACGCACGTACCGACGTTTACGAAAATCTCTGCCAGACAGGCGTTATCGACCCTGCCAAAGTGGCTCGTGTAGCCCTGGAAAATGCAGCCTCCATTGCCGGTATGTTCCTGACTACCGAATGTGTCATCGCTGAAAAGAAAGAAGAGACACATGCAGCTCCGATGAACCCAGGCATGGGCGGCGGTATGGGCGGCATGATGTAATATACATTAATATAATACAGATCAAAAAAAAGCGGAATATTCAGATATTTCGCTTTTTTTTTTTGCGTATTACAAGTTTTGTCTATATTTACAACCAAAACAGAGGAATGCGACAGTACACAGAAGATGAACTTGTAGAACGTTTGCGTGACCCTTCTACTCTGAGAGACGCTTTTGCGCAGGTAGTAAGCATGTATGGTGAGAAGTTGTATTGGCAGATACGTAAGATGGTGCTAAATCATGAGGATGCAAACGACTTGTTGCAGAATACTTTTTTGAAAGCATGGCTGAACATAGGCTATTTCAGAGGAGATGCCAGATTGTCAACCTGGTTGTATAAAATAGCAGTGAATGAATGTATCACCTTCCTGAATCGTCAGCGCACGCTAAATAATGTATCCGTAAATGATACGGATGTATTTCTGCTCGAACGCCTGAAAGGAGATGAATATTTCGATGGAAACGCTGCACAGATGAAATTGCAGGAAGCCATCCTGCTGCTGCCTGAAAAGCAACGTCTGGTGTTCCAGATGAAATATTTCGATGATATGAAATACGAAGACATGTCGGAGATACTGGGAACATCCGTGGGAGCACTCAAAGCATCGTATCATCATGCCGTAAAAAAAGTAGAAGAGTTTTTAGTAAAAGACATTTAAACCTTTCGGGCTGCCGGAAGTCAAAAGAATATACAATAAAAAAATGAAAGAAGAAACTCAAAAACTGGAACATTTAAAGGAAGATAACCCTTTCCTTTTGCCGGAAGGCTATATGGAAGGCCTTACATCCCGTATCATGAGCCATCTTCCTGACCAAGCATATACCACCGACGCACCTGAAAAGGTTACGATGATGGATCATATACGCCCGTGGCTGTACTTGGCTGCCGTTTTTGCCGGACTGGGATTGTTTATCAATCTGCTGGTGGACGGAGGCAAAGCCGAAGGAAATGCCGCGGAGGATTCTCTTTGGGTTCAGACAACAATCCCGCCGGAAGCGTTTTCAGCAATTCAGGAAGTCTGGGAAAAAGAAGACGCCGAGTATCTGGAATACATAGAAACTCAGTATGTGAGTTATATATTAGCAGAAGAAATAGACAATTATGAATAAAATGAAGAAAAAACAATGCTATTAGCATATTTTTATAATATTTTTTGTATGGGTAAAATATTTATTATTATATTTGGGGCGTTAATGACGCTGGCTTTACCGGGAGCCTATGCTCAGGATAAGCCGGAAGGATATTTTAACAAGGAATCGTTTCTGGTGAAGAGAAGTGCTTTTATTACTACAGAACTTGGACTTACACCCAAAGAAGTGGAGCTGTTTATCCCTCTGCTGGAGGAATTACAGCAAAAAAAATATGAAGCAGGTCAGAAATGCCGGACGCTCTCTAAAGAAGTGAAACAAAAAAAGAACCCTGGTGACATCGATTACCTGAAAACAATTGACGAATGCTTAGAAGTAGGTATCAAAGAAGCGGAATTAGAAAAATTGTATTACGAGAAATTTAAAAAAATATTATCACCTGAGAAGTTATATAAGTACAGAGAGGTTGAATATCGGTTTGCACGCGAGTTTGTTAAGAATTCCGGAAAACCGGATGAGCGGGGAGGAGGCCGGGGAGGCGACAGGAGATAAAATAAAATATTATCATTATTTGTGTTTTTTGTTTAGATTTAGTTTTGGCGTTTAAGTTAAGGGAGGGGTGGCGACGTGATGTCGGTTCCCCTTTTGTTTTTACCACGCTTTTTCCCGGAGATTAATATGTATCTTTATTCGTATTATTTCGTATCTTTGGGCCTTTGAATAATTATCATTATAGTTACTAAATATATCAAATGTATGGAAATCGTAAAAGTATCAGGCAGAGAGATTTTAGACTCACGTGGTAACCCGACCGTGGAAGTAGATGTGCTTTTGGCATCAGGCGCTTTTGGACGCGCAGCCGTTCCTTCCGGAGCTTCTACAGGCGAAAATGAAGCCATTGAATTACGTGACGGAGACAAAAAACGGTACGGAGGGAAAGGCGTACTCAAAGCTGTTGAGAATGTAAACCAAGTAATCGCTCCCGCTATTTCGGGACTGAGCGCTTTGAACCAACGGGAAATAGATGCCAGACTGCTCGAACTGGATGGCACAAAAACAAAATCCAGACTGGGAGCAAACGCCATGCTGGGAGTATCTCTGGCGGTGGCCAAAGCAGCAGCCAACTACCTGGACCTGCCGCTTTACCGCTATATCGGAGGTACCAATGCGTATGTACTGCCGGTTCCGATGATGAATATTATCAATGGTGGCTCGCACTCGGATGCACCCATCGCTTTTCAGGAATTTATGATTCGACCCATCGGAGCCGGGAGCTTCCGCGAAGGACTGCGTACAGGGGCAGAAGTGTTCCATGCATTGAAGAAAGTATTGCACGACCGCGGACTGAGTACGGCAGTGGGCGATGAAGGCGGCTTCGCACCTACACTGGAAGGTACCGAAGATGCTCTCAACTCAATCCTTTCTGCTATCAAAGCTGCCGGATACGAACCCGGTAAAGACGTAACCATCGCTTTAGACTGCGCCGCTTCCGAATTTTACGACGACGGAATCTACGATTATACGAAGTTCGAAGGAGCTAAAGGCGCTAAACGATCCGCACAGGAACAGGTTGACTACCTCGCGGAACTGGTAGCCAAATATCCGATCGACTCAATTGAAGACGGAATGGACGAAGGAGACTGGGAAGGCTGGAAACTGCTTACGGATGCCATCGGCTCCAAATGCCAGCTGGTCGGCGACGACCTCTTCGTGACCAATGTGGAATTTCTGAAGAAAGGTATCGAAAGCGGGTGCGGCAATTCCATCCTTATCAAAGTAAACCAGATCGGAACATTGACGGAAACACTGGATGCCATCGAAATGGCGCACCGCAACGGCTATACCTCCGTTACCTCACACCGCTCCGGCGAAACGGAAGATGCAACCATCGCCGACATCGCGGTAGCAACCAATTCCGGACAGATCAAAACCGGCTCACTGAGCCGCTCAGACCGTATGGCCAAGTACAATCAACTGCTCCGTATCGAAGAAGAATTAGGCAATCTGGCTGTATATGGATATAAAAAATATACCCGATAAGGCAATCTGCTGAAGCTTGTTTTCAGAAAAATACAGGAGGACATCTGTTTCAGATGTCCTCTTTTCTGTTATATAACAGACCATTCGCTTTCCCGTCGTAAAAATATTACAAAATTAACACCTATATCCTATTGTGTTTTGAATTTTATACTTACTTTTGCAGCACAATTTTCATTTATTCTTCGTCATGCCTAATGGGGGTGACGAGCTTTTTGTTTTAAAAGATAAATAAAAAACAATGAATGCGGTTATCAGAATCGCTGTGTTAGGTTTGGGATACGTAGGCTTACCATTGGCTCGTTTGTTTTCTACAAAATATAAGACGATAGGTTTTGATTTGAATCAATCCCGGATAGATGCTTTAAGGGCAGGACGGGATACAACTTTCGAAGTAGATGACGAACTGCTGCAAGCCGCCCTGGCTAATGGATTTACCTGTACCTCCTCTCTCGACGATATCCGTGAGTGTAATTTCTACATCATCGCTGCTCCTACACCGGTGGATGCAAACAACAACCCCGATCTGGCTCCGCTCCGGAAAGCCAGCGAAATGGTAGGCAGCGTGATTGCAAAGGGAGATATTGTCGTTTATGAATCGACCGTTTACCCCGGAGCCACAGAAGAAGAATGTATCCCGGTGATAGAAAAAACTTCCGGACTGAAGTTCAATATTGATTTTTTTGCTGGCTACAGCCCCGAACGAATCAATCCGGGAGATAAAGAACATACGGTAGAGAAAATAAAGAAAGTGACCTCTGGTTCCACACCCGGAATTGCCGGGCACATAGATGCTGTTTATAAATCGGTGATTACCGCCGGCACCCACTTGGCACCCTCCATCAAAGTGGCGGAAGCTTCGAAGGTAATCGAAAACTCTCAGCGCGATATCAATATTGCTTTTGTCAACGAACTTTCTAAAATATTCAACCGCCTGCATATCGATACCCAGGCTGTACTGGAAGCGGCATCGACTAAATGGAACTTTCTCCCCTTCAGCCCGGGCCTGGTCGGCGGACACTGCATCGGCGTCGATCCCTATTATCTGGCACAATGCGCCCAACGCAAGGGCTATCACCCGGAGATTATTCTGGCAGGACGGCGTATAAACGACGGAATGGGAGCATACGTAGCCGGTGAAGTAATCAAGCTCATGCTGAAAAAAGGCATACCCGTTATTCATTCCCATATTCTGATATTAGGCATTACTTTCAAAGAAAACTGTTCCGATATACGCAATACCAAAGTGATCGATATCATCCGCACCCTGAAAGAATATAATGCGATTCCCAGCGTTTACGACCCCTGGGCCAAACCCGGAGATGTCAAAAAAGAATACGATATCGACATGCAGCCCCAACTATCCGATCAGGTATTTGATGCCATCATCCTGGCCGTGGCCCATAAGCAGTTTAAAGAGATGGATATACATCCTTACCGGAAAGAAGCCTGTGTGGTATTCGATGTCAAAGGCTGCTGGGATATAGCCCTTGTGGATGGACGATTATAAAAAATACATGCCGTTTTAATGTTCCGTTTCTAACTCTTTCCCCCGACACACATTATGAATTATATGAACTGGGCTATACCCATAGCTTTCCTTTTGGCCGTATGTATGGCAAGAATCATTATTCCGCAGGTTATTATCGTTGCGGTTAAGAAAAATCTTTACGACGAACCCGGAGGACGTAAGCTCCATAAGGGAGCAGTCCCCCGCTTAGGAGGCTTTTCTTTTCTTCCCATCATCCTCTTTTCGCTGGCCTTTATGCTTGCTATAACCTATCAATACGACAGTGTCATTGTGTTGAAGACAATGCGGACCGTCTTCCCCGAAATGCTGCTGCTGATATGCGGACTGCTTTTTTTGTATCTGATCGGACTCTGGGACGACCTGATAGGAGCGCGATACCGCATTAAATTCATCGTTCAGATACTTGCCGCCTCGTTCATCCCCGTATCCGGCCTGTGGATCAACAACCTGTACGGGCTGTTCGGCATCCATTACCTGACGCCCTGGCTGGGCATTCCCCTCACTATTTTCCTGATCGTATTCATCGTCAACGCCCTCAATCTGATAGACGGCATTGATGGATTGGCTTCGGGCCTGAGCGCCATTGCCCTGGTGGTGTTGGGGAGTTTTTTCCTTCTCAGTCAGGCCTTGCTTTTTGCCATGCTGGCTTTTGTAACCCTGGGTGTTTTGCTGCCGTTTTTTTATTATAACGTATTCGGCAAGACCTCCCGGAACAGTAAAATATTTATGGGCGACACCGGGAGCCTGACCTTAGGGTATATCCTTTCTTTTTTGGCCATACGCCTCACGGCAGTCCCTCCCGCTCTCCCGCCCCTGACCGAAGGCGCTATAATGATAGCCTTTTCGACCCTGCTCGTTCCCATATTCGACGTATGCCGCGTCATGCTGGTACGTCTGCGCAATAAGAAGCACCTCTTCGTCGCCGACAACAACCATATCCACCACAAATTCCTGAAGATGGGCTATAGCCCGCGTGCAGCGATGGTTCGGATACTGTTGATGTCCGTTTTATTCTGTAGTCTGAACATTCTTTTCGTTCATCTATTGAATATTACCCTTCTCTTCCTGATCAATATCCTCCTCTGGGGCAGCCTGCATAGGTGGTTCAGCCACGTACTGAATAAGAGAGCACTGAAAATCACTCTCCCCAC
>JAISZA010000103.1 GCA_031269535.1 Tannerellaceae bacterium | reverse complement strand
TTGCTCTATGGTGTCGCATACTGTAACGGAGGCCACATAACGCCGGAATGCTTTCATTGAAAAAATCATTTTGAACAGCCACTTCGAGATTTCTTTCTGCTGTGCTTTGGCGACTTCTTTTTGTTCCCGGTTGATGTTGTAGCCGCCCAATCCTGTTAACGATAATACCTTGTCGGGATAGTTCAATGCAAAATCCTGCGCGAGCAAAGAGCCCAAGGAGACGCCTGCAATATGTGCGTTTTCCCAGTTTTCGGCTTTTAAGATCTCCGACAGATGCGTTGCGGTTGCTGTGATTTTATCTTTCGATTTTCCAGCGCCTGTCAGGCCGTGTCCCAGCATGTCAATGGTTATTACACGGTAGCTTTTTGAAAAATAATCAATTTGTTTGTCGAAACAACGATGGTCTCCAAATGCCGGATGAAGGAAAAGAATGGCTTCTCCGTTTTCGTTTCCGCTCACGAAATAATGTATGGAATTACCGTTATTATTCAGAATTTTATGCTCTGTCGTACGTTCAATTTTACTGTTCATTTTCCTTTGATTTTATTTTATTCGGTGTAAAGATAGTTGCAATTAATCTACAACCACTCGTTTTCCCCCATACTTTCTCTTCTCTGCCGAGATGAAAGGGGGATATTTTTCGTGGTTTTGTGAAATATTTCCTGTGTTCGTTTGTCTGCATAAACAGGGAATATTAAAAACTATAAAATGAATATAGCATATATCGCAGGAATTGCCGTTTTATTATGGATCTCCGCCAATGTGTATCGCCGGCGGAAGCGCAGAAACAAAGTCGTCTGTGTCGTTGAAAGTAATTGTACCGGCTGCCGGCAGTGTGTCAAAAGATGCTCGCGCCATGTATTGGAAATGGAAAAGGATGAAACCGGCTCACATGTCGTAGTGAAATATCCCGGCAAGTGCACCGCTTGCGGGCACTGCCTGGAGAAATGCAAATTCAATGCCCTGAATTTAATCGAACGTATCTGACGGGAGCTGTATGACAGAGAGATTCTCTTGCCTCCCCAAAGACCCACCTGAAACGTATGGGCGAAACCTGAAAAGCCGACTACGGCGCAAATTCCCTTTGGATTTCCTGCCGGCAATTTCCGGCAGGTTTTCCTCCATGGGGACTGGGTGAAAAAAAAGGTGGACAAGGTTTCTCCCGGAGGGGAAGCTTGTCCACCGTTGTTTTTACCTCTTGCGGAGGTCAGGATTCCGCTGCTTCGGATTCGTTGTCTTTAGCCCGGCGTCCGGCACGCTGTTGCAGCAGGTTGCGGTACTTTTTCACCGTTTCGTTCCAGGCTATGACAAAGTTGTACACCACATTCCCGTGCAGTTCGTGCGCTTCGTCACCCTCCTCGTGCATATCGTCGTCCAGCTCGTCCGGATCGACCACGATATCGCCCCCCAGGCCATCGGCCAGGAGTTTGGCTTCCAGCACATTCGCCATCGCATTGTAGAGGACGTCAACTTGCCCACGGGTCTGCGACAGGTCTTCTTTCGGTTTGGCTACGCTTTCTTCCTTCCGTTCTGTGCGCGAGGCCAGGAAGTCCTGCTCAGCCCGGTCGATAGCGGTTACCCATTCGGTAAGCGCCAGGAGTGCGACGTCGGCGGCATACGTTCCCAGGAGGTCTTGCAGCAGGTTGTAAATAGCAGAGGATTCTTCGACATAGTTTCCCTTCAATACAGACTTTTTATATCCCCTCAGCAGGTTGTACAGCCGGAGGGCGGCCTTTTGTTTGGCGTTGTCGGGCTGCTTCTGCGAACTTTTCACCACGCCGTAAAAGCCCTGGAAAAGCTCGTCGCGCCTCTTGTCGGCCTCTTCCATCTCTTTGGTATAAACACTCTTGCGGAGTACGAGCAGTAACTTATCCGCCTTGTCGTAAAGCGGAATGAAACGGGTGAACAACTCTTCGATGCCCAGCGTTTCTTTCCCAAAATGTGAGACCTGCTTTTCAAAATCGGTGTAAAACCCGAACCACTCTTCGTTGTGAAGACTTCTTGATTTAATTCGAATAATTTTCATTTGGCATAATATTATTTAGCGTTTGATAAATTGCCGGCAAATTTACAAAAGCATTTTACATAAACAACAATTCTGACTACAATTATCCGAAATTCGAAAAAACAACCTCCCCGGAGTAAGCTCACTTTCCCATTGCATCCCAATCCTTCAGCACCTTTTCGGCATATCGAACCCAACTGTTCCCTGTCCGGGCTCAGCCTTCTGAGTATTAACTAAATCTTCGCGTTATTTTTGGCAATTCCTTTCAAAAAAGATATACCTTTGCGACAATTCCTGTGGAAAAAACGTTTGAAGCAGGAAGGACATAGCTGATAACGAAAGCGTTTTTAAGATATTACTCTGTTTTAGGAAATCGCCAATTTTCAAAAATCGGACGAGTAATAGCAACAAAACGCTTCACGTCTGTGTAAATACCTATCTGTTGGATAGATGCAATACTACAGGCGTGGGGCTGTTGCTTATTTGTCCGGTTAGGTGTTTGGCGATACCTCTAAAACAGATAAAGCATTAAAACAGTTCCCACGCTTTTTTATTTTTAACAAACAAAAACTAACCGCTTAACGAAGGGGACGAGGAGGCACAAATTACGTATAAAATGGAAACAAAATTCAAAATCGGCGATAGTGTTCGCCTGAAGTCAGGAAGCCCCAGAATGACTGTTATGGGTTACGAAAGTTCGATGGAAATACAGGAGGCAGTATTCGTAAACTGTTGTTATAGTGTGAATGATGAATCGTCACAATTTTCACAATAAAATCCCATTATCATGCTACACACTATATTTTTCATGTTTGCAACTTATATTATAGCTGCTATCGGTAAATGGTTATTTAACAAGTTAATCAATGAAAAAATGGCAGTTATTGCCGCAATTCTCGTTATTGTCTTTATATTATTTATGGCCATTTATTGTCTGTTATTTGTGTGGCCACTTGATATGCTATGGCGAATCATTAAACAATTCCGCTTATTCCTACTGGCAAATCAATTATCAGAATGCACAGGGCTATTATCTTTTGGGATAATCGGATTAATTCTGAAAGGCTGATTTTATCCAACATTCGTCTTTCGGGTCAGGGTGAAAGCAGCGCGAGGATGTCGGGGTGTATTTTTCCGTTGCTGGCGATTACTTCGTCTCCGGAGGGCCAGGAAGCGCCGCCGGAGAAGTCGGTGATCCGACCGCCGGCCCGGGTGAGGATGAGGGAAGCGGCGGCTACATCCCAGGGGCCGAGAAAGGCCTCGATGCGCGCTTCAAACCTCCCGGCTGCAACATAACAGATCTCGGCAGCGGCCGAACCTTGCAGGCGACATCCGCCTGCTTGCCCGTACAAACGGTCTATCAGGCGCAGGGCTACCGGTTTGTAGGCCTCCGATTGATAGGGAAGTCCCAGCGCGATAAATGCCCGGTCTAAATCAGAGACGCCGGACACCTGTATCTCCTGTCCGTTGAGGAATGACTTTCCTCCTTTACAGGCATAAAAACATTCCTCCCTGCACACTTCATAGACGACTCCGAGGAGGATTTCCGTCTCATCGCGCAGGGCGATACTTACGCAATAGGGTGCCGTGTTGTGGATATAATTTGTTGTCCCGTCCAGCGGGTCAATCACCCACCAGTATTTTTCGTGCCGGTGGGTGGCAGAGCCTTCTTCCGTCACAAACCCCGCTTCGGGTAGCAGGCGTGATAAGCTCTCTACAAGAAAGGCTTCCGATTCCTTGTCCACATACGAGACATAGTTGTGGGCGCTTTTCTCTTCGATGCGCGAGCTGTCGAATTTAGTCCGCTCACGTTTCAGGAACAGGCCTGCTTCGCGGGCGAGTCTTCGTACTTCGGCATGTATGGAGTTGAGTCTGGGATACATACTTTTACGAACGGCTGATTTGCAGGCCTTTCTTTGAGAGGCTCATTTCTACGAGGCGGGCATTGGGATGCAGGGGACGCCCGGTCAGGATGTGGCGGATGCGGGTGGCGGCTTCCGGGTCTTTAGCCACGATGTAGAGATACCCTCCTCCTCCGGCTCCGGGTAGTTTGTATCCTAAGGCATACTCTTTTATACGTGAGATAAGGGCTTCGATAGCCGGCGGATTGGTACCTGCGTCGAGGGCTTTGTTCTGTTCCCAGGTTTTTCCCACCAGACGTCCGTAGGTTGCGAAATCTCCATACTGAATCGTATCGTACATATCCAGGGCATGGGCTTTCATCCCGGCGAGCAGGCGGAGGTGTTTCCCGCTGTTCAGGAACATGGAGCGTACGATTTCCGAGAGGATGTCTTTGGCCGTGCGCGTAAGGCCTGTATAGTAAAGCAGGTGGCAAGGCTGGTACTGAGGGTCGGTGAACAGGTAATCGGGCAGCCAGCGCACGAAAGGGTTCTGGTTAAACCCTTCGTTGGTCTGTAGCAGTTTAAGCCCGTGCAAGAGGCCTCCGAAGGGGTCTTGCCAGCCTCCGCCGGTGGTAAGCAACTGTTCTAAAATCAGACTGCGGTAGCCTGTTTCGTTTTTATCCCATCCTAATCCGCAGAAATCGGAGATAGCTCCCAGCACCGTCGCTGCCAGGATAGAGCTTGTCCCTAATCCCGAGCCGGCGGGGATGGCCGAAAGCAGGGTCAGCTCGATACCCGATCCGAAGGCTTTCAGTTGTTCTTCCAGCGACGAATAGGTCTCTTCCGAGAAAGGAGGGAGGAAGCCTGCCAGCGAGAGAGCGGCTTTCGGTATGGAGAAGGGCGAGCCTACCTTATTGTAGTTTCCCAGCTCTTCCCGTGTGGAAATCACTTCCATGGCGCCCAGGTCGATGGAGCGGAGGGTGATGGTATAGTGAGGCGAGGGTTTGAGATAGACTTGCAGTGGGGGTTGTCCGTTCAGTTCGATAGCTACGTTTACCACATTGCCTCCGGCATAGAGGCAGTAGGGTGGGGTGTCGGTCCATCCGCCGGCCAGGTCGATGCGCACAGGGCTGCGTCCCCAGACTATCTGGTCGCGGTAAACGCTCAGGCGGGGCAGCGCTTTCTTCTCTTTCATCTGATTGACCATCCCATCCCGCAGGAGCGAGAAAGCCTGCTCCTGCTCGGTTTCGTATCTTTTCCCCTCTGAGCGGAGCACGCAGGCCCGGAACATGCGGTCGTGTACCTGCTTCATAAGCGGGGCATCGGCAGGAAGCGGGGCGGGGAGCGGGATGCCTGCACAGGCAAAGCCGGCGGCCGCATCCGCGAGGTCTAACTGATAGAAGACGCTCTTTTCGTGATTCGCGGCCAGGGCAGGCCAGTTCTTCGCGCGGAACGCCCGTCTCTGGGCGATGAGGCGGGGCAGGTGGGTCTTATTCAGCAAATCATAGGCAGATAGCCTGGGGGCCGATTCCCAGAGAGCTCTCCCCGCTGCGTTCTCCGGCTCCGATATCATCCAGCGGAGCACTGTTTCTGCAGCTTCCGTCGTTTCGCAGACGGGGAATATAGCGGTATCTTGTATATCCGTGGAAGGGTTCAGGCTCAGCCCTCTTTCTGCCGCCCATTGAGGGAAAGGTTTTCCCATGAAAAGCGTATCCCGGCTGCCGGAAGCGCCTTTGAACACATCGCCGAAGCCATAAGGGCGGACAGCCAGGCCGCTTTCGCCTACGGGTGCGATGTCTATGCATATACCTGGAGGGAGCGTCAGAGCCCAGTCGTTTACGGGGATACCCGTCAGGATGTGTTTGTCAGCCAGTTGCCACCGGGCTCCGATATAGCTGTTTTCTATCCATACTTCTGAGTTAGTGGTTGTCAGCGGCACTTTTACTTCTGCGTTTTGTACAAACATAGCCGGATGAGGCTTCAGGGCGCGTTGCATAATAGCCCGCTGGTCGTACACCAGGTTTTGTACAGCCAGTGTGGATGAGATCAGCTCCCGCCCTGTTCCGTAATGGTAGAATTCGCCTCCGGGCAGAGGAAGGACGACCACCGACAGGGCGTTTATATCTTTGTTTTTCAGCTGCGGGCGCTTGCCCAGCGACAACCCGAATTCAGCGTATAAATCATACATCTTCAGACTCTTTCCATCGTCTTCATACGAATGTTTCATCACTAATTCCACCGCCCGGTCGCTCAGTAGCCAGATGCCTATATCCATCAGGAAAAGATGGGTCTGAGCCAGCCTGGCCAGTTCGGCCATCAATGGTTTTTGGAGCATGAAATCAAGCTCGTCGGGTTTCTCGCGTTCGGAGAGGAACACCCCGTGGTGCGTAGCCATCACCGGGTCTGTCCATAGGCCATAGCATACGACGTCTGCTTCCGGTACCGGCTGTAGGGGCTTGTTGTGGCGTATATAGACGTCTCCGCTGGCGATAAGCGTATGAAACGACCGGGGGGCCAGATGCATAATCTCTTCATAAAGCGGTAGCTGAAGGGAGAGCAGATGCTGTCCGAGTCGTTGCCCTCTGGCCCAGCGAAACACGGGAACAGGTGTCAGTATCTTCCCCGAAGGGGCATAGGCCGGCAGCCTTCGGCTCTGTCCTCCGGCATGGAGGAGTATCCGCTTTTCTTTTGCTATCCATTCTGCGGTAGCCATACCGGGAGATTCTTTTCGCCGGCACTCTTCCAGTAACCAGGTTGTTCCTCCGGCCGAACCCAGGGGGCTCCCTACCGGGTCGGAAGTGCAAAACCATTCCTCTTCCGGTAGGTGTTCGATCTCATGAAAACATTCCGCCAGATTAGGCGGCAGCGACAAAAGTTTTTTCATATAAATAAATGATTGAACGGCAAATATACTAACTTCGTCTGATAATTGATTGGCAAAGAATTAATATTCTGTGTCGCGACAAGTTTAAAATAATTTTTAAATGAATTTATAAATAGATCAGTTCCCTCAATGCACTCCATCGTGGAAATGCAGATGGAATGGACAATATCCTTTACCAAACGTGTGCTGTTCAACGCTTCTAAGACCTATGTCCGGCAGTTGAAAAAGGGAGAGAATACAAAAATCTCCCGCCTGTTTACGGACTGAGCATCCTCAACGAACTGGGATGGGAATCCAATAGATTTTTTCCGGCAGCCAATTTCCCCGGGGGGAAAGTCTGCCGACATTTTCCGGCAGCCAATTTCCCCGGGGGGAAAGTTTGCCGACATTTTCCGGCAGCCAATTTCCCCGGGGGGAAAGTTTGCCGGCATTTTCCGGCAGCCAATTTCCCCCGGGGGAAAGTCTGCCGACATTTTCCGGCAGCCAATTTCCCCGGGGGGAAGTCTGCCGACATTTTCCGGCAGCCAATTTCCCCGGGGGGAAGCTTGCCGACATTTTCCGGCAGCTAATTTCCCCGGGGGGAAGTCTGCCGACATTTTCCGGCAGCTAATTTCCCCGGGGGGAAGCCTGCCGGCATTTTCCGGCAGCTAATTTCCCCGGGGGAAGTCTGCCGGCATTTTCCGGCAGCCAATCCCCTGACGGGTAAAAGGGGATGTGTTAAAAATGCTATGTTTCGTCATTATAAGCGGAGCGAAACAATTTGAAATGCCCTGTTAAAGGGTGCAATTCAAATTGTCGCATCGTCATTACGGGCCGTCATTGCGAACCTGGAGGGTGAAGCAATCCAGAGCGGGCCCCCTGGATTGCTTCGTACCTCGCAATGACGATAGAAATCCATTGAATCTGCGACCATTTGAATTGAAAATCGACGTAGTCAAATGCACCCTTCAGCCCTTTTCCCTGTCAGGATGAGTCGGACGGGGGGATGCCTTGTCCGTTCCGGCTCGTTTTATTTTTATCTGTAGGGAAAATCCGGAAGTTTTCCGGGCTGAAAGCCCAGAATACCCCAGCCCAGGGCAACGCCCTGGGTTCCGGTGGCAACGCCCTGGGTATAAAACGGAATAATCCGGTACGCGCCCTGAAAGGGCAGCCTAATGATG
>JAISZA010000066.1 GCA_031269535.1 Tannerellaceae bacterium | reverse complement strand
CATATTATTATGGTTATAATTAATGCACGGCAAAGATAATGATTAATGAAAAAGCAACAAGAATTTAGCATTCTTTATTTACGCCCGCCCGGCATTTATTTCGGGTGCATTTGACTACATCGGTTTTCAATTCAGTTGGTCGCCTCGTCATTACGGGCCGTCATTGCGACCCCGTAGGGTGAAGAAATCCAGACCGAGCGTACCCTGGATTGCTTCGTACCTCGCAATGACGATGCGAGCATCTGAATTGAAAACCGACGTAGTCAAATGCACTCTTTTATTTCTCCGTAATTTGCATTCCTGAGATATAATCATTACTTTTGCGCCATTCCTGGCCCGGTAGCTTAGTGAATAGAGCGTCAGATTCCGGTTCTGAAGGTCGTGGGTTTGAGTCCCACCCGGGTCACCTGAAGGAAAAAACTCCTGTCTCTAAAAAGTTACAGGTTACAGGTTACAAATTATTAAACTTTCAGCTGAACAAACAGCCGTCTTTTGACTCTTGTAACTTATAACCCGTAACTACAAAAAGCGGATTACCAACCGGGGTTCTGCACCAGAGGACCTCCGACGATTGTTCCGCTCAACAGCATTTCTCCTTGTGGGAATGGGAGTAATTCGTGTTTTCCGACTTTGAAACCATATCCCCCTGATTCATTTATGACCTGGTTCTGAACACCTAATGTGTATGTAACACCATTAACAGTAACCGTACCTTCACTGGTTGAGTCCAAACTAAGCAGATTGCCATCTGAATCATAATCTGCTCCGGACGTATATGCAGAGAAATACGGGATATCAGCTCCTTGATTCTTCATATATTCAGCGGCAAGCCCCCAGCGTATCAGATCATACGCACGCGTACCCTCCATATAAAGTTCGCAACGTTTTTCCTGTTGAATATCCGGAAGTGTAATGTTCGACATATCCGGCAATCCGGCTCTTCTACGCACTATATTCATATACTGGTCGGCTTTCGCCTGATTACCCGCCATCAGGTTTGCCTCGGAAGCTAATAATAAAACTTCAGCATAACGCATAAGCGGATAGTTTTTCTCTGTAGCATGACTGGTAAGGCAATCATGGTTCTCATCTCTGAAATACTTCATATCAAACACTCCATCGCAGGCATAAATCGAATAAATTCCATTTTTAACCCCTACGCCCATCTCGCCGACGAGCTGGCTGTATGTCCGGATACTTCCTTTTGTCCGTTCGTTATCTGCACCTTGCCATGCTACCATCGCCTCATAAGCTTCCCTCCGTGGAGTCAGGAAATTACTGGCGCGATTGCATGGCACGATTTCTCCGTAACCGGTAATGGCCGCATTATCCCATCCGATCATAAAAGATTCAAAGTTTGCTGAAAGGTTATTTCCTGTATTTGAAGCATCGTAAATGCGGTTGAACTCAAACATATTTTCAGGGCTCCAGTTGGTAGCAAGTTTAAGAATATCGACAAACGGGCCATCGTAAAGTGTGTACATATTACTATTGATTACCTGTTCCAGAACTTCAGCTGCTTTCGCCCAATATTCAGACGAGGGGGCTTTAGTTACTGCGGCAGCTGCTTCGGCACCCCCTAAAGCGCCTCCGTTTAAAGAGTAAGTCATAAAAATATATGCTTTGCCCAGCAGAGCCTGGGCATAGCTTACGGTCACATGGGCTACTTTATCATTCACCGAGGTTTTTTTAGCTAAAGCACCTGAGTTGATAGCATCGGTCAGATCACTAATTACAAGGTTCCAAAGCTCCTGAGGGTCTCCGTTGGGTTGCTGATACTCGTCGGTTGTCAGACAGTGATCCACCAATGGAGGAGTTCCCCACATCGTTATTAATTCCGTGTAGGCCCATGCACGCCAGACCTTGGCCTGGGCTACAGCGCTTTTCTTCACTGCTGTGTCGAGGTTATCACCGGTGAAGCTGCCCAGTACCAGGTTGCAACGATAAATAAGATTGTAGAAACGTTGGAAATACCCCCGCAGGTAAGTGTTTTCCGCCTCATACGTAAACTCATTCAAGGCCTCATAAAGTGACTGGTCGTTTCTCTTTAATCCACCTGAATACACATCGTCACTCAATATGTTCTTAATAAAAGGATAAATACCCAGGTCGCTGCTGTATGTAGTCGTCCAGACATATTTATATATCACGGCGAGAGCAGACTCTGCATCCTCATCCGTCTGATAAAAATCGCTCTGAGGTATCACACCTTTGCGGGGAATATCTAACAGCTTATCGCTGCAGGCAAAAGAATATGCCAGTGCTATAGCAATTGCTCCTGTCAATACATATTTTATTTTCATAATATAACTCTTACTATTTAAAGATTAATATTCACATTCATATAATCAGAAAGTAACATTTACTCCAACAATGAAGCTTCTGTTGTTTGGATACCTTCCTGCATCTATACCAATATCGCTGCCTGCATTCATGATCTCAGGGTCGAATCCAGGATAGTTGGTGATAGTAAACAGGTTTTCGCATGAGCCATAAATTCTCAGGTTTGCAATAAAGAACTTCTTTGTCAGGTCCGGCGGTAATGTATAGCCCAGTTGCAATTGTTTGAGCTTAAAATAATCTCCCCTGAATATCTGCGCATCACTCACATAGTAGTATCCGACGTTATCCATGCCGACTTTGGGTATATTCGTATCCTTATTCGTTTCTGTCCATGCATCCTTCAAAAGGTAGGCAGGGACATTCGACTGAAGCTGGAATGCACGTGTTACTGTTTGCAGGATTTTGTTTCCTCCCTGGCCCGAACCGAAAACGATGAGGTCGAAATTCTTATAATTGGCAGTCATTGTAATACCATAGTTGTATGTCGGGATACCGCTCCCACAATCAACCTTATCGTCAGAATCCAGTATGCCATTCTTATTTGCATCAAAGAAAGTAGGATTTCCATTCTCATCCACGCCGGTAAAACGATATGTTTTGAAGTGCCACATGGGATAACCTTGCTCAAACCAGGTTACAGTCTGGCTATCCTGGGCTGAGCCGGCAATATACGTAAGCGAACTTGTAATTTCCTTAACTTCATTATTTAACGTTGTGAAGTTAGCGTTGATGGAATAGTTGAAATCCTTATTGACCTTCTCCCTCCAGGTAAGTTCAAATTCATGCCCTCTGTTTACCACCTTACCGGCATTGAAGGGAGAGGCGGTAATACCCATTACATAAGATGGAGTAATACCGGTCAGAATAAGGTCTTTCGTAGTCTTTTTATACCAGTCGTAGGCGAATGATAAACGATTGTTCAACAGACGCAGGTCGAATCCCAGGTCGAGTTGTTCCGATGTTTCCCATTTCAGGCCTTCATTTCCGGCTGTTGAAGGAAGCTTACCGGAAGTAAAGATCATCTGATCGGGAACGAAAGAGTAAGTCGTTTGAGTTACGGCTCCTGACGTATTTACTTCACCTGCTGCAATAGCACTCTGCCATGTATAATTGCTTAAACCGGCTGTCGATCCGTTTTGCCCCCAGGAAACGCGAAGTTTTAAGTGTGAAACAGCATTCAGTTCCTTCATAAACTCTTCGTTAGAGACCGTCCATCCGAATGAAGCAGCCGGGAAATACCCCCAACGACCACTTGAAGGGAGCTGCGACAAATCGGCAGCATCTGCACGAAGCGAAGCCTGGAGGAAATACGTATTGTTATAGTCATAATTGAAACGACCATAATAGGCAATTTTTCTCTGCGTAACTTCTTCGCCACCCGTAGCTGTCTGAGAATAAGCTCCACTTTTATATGCAAAAAAGGCATACAGCTTATCTATGTTCGGGAATCCGATTTCATTACCGGTTCCTCGGACACTCCCTGTTACGTACGACATCCGGTTCTGAATATACGACATTCCTCCCATAAGTGTCATATTATGTTTGCCGAATGATTGGGTATAATTCGCGAAATTCTCCCACTGGATTCCGTCTCCTGTCCTCTCAGTTGCTGCAACCGTCTGATTATAGGATGCCGCCTGCGAACTGTAAACGCCGGGAAGCGTCTGGGAGTATGAACGCTGGGCATTCACCGTATATCCTAACCGCGAGGTAAACAAAAGTCCGTCTGCCGGAGAAAAGATCAAAGAGGTCGTACCATTAATCCGGATTCCTGTGGTCTGTTCATTATACCGGTTAAGCGTATTCACCGGGTTCGCGTCGTCGCCTGTGGAGAAAACCGGAAGAGTCGCATAATTGCCATCCTTATCCCGGATAAGCTGGTAGCCCCGATCGGCCCATGACTGCATATTCGTTGTAGATTCCGGAATGGTCGGAGAAAAGAGCGGACTCATACGCATGGTCGCTCCAAATATATTTGTGCCCCCATACAGCGAATAGGCATTACCGGATGTATTGATTCCACTATTTGATTTGGAATACGAAATATTATTATTGGTTACGAACTTCAGCCATTTTTTCACCTGATAATCTCCGTTAAACGTACCCGTGTAACGATCGTATTTGTCTTTGGGGCCGACAATCGGTCCATCATTTGAGGTTGCTGATAATGCCGTATAGTAACTGATATCATTCGTACCGCTGCCACCTGAGAATGAAAGATTATGCCGTGTCATAATACCCGTTTTAAACATATAATCCAGCCAATCGGTATCAGTAGTCCGGTTGCCCCAGTCGGTGTCGAGCGCCGATTGGTTTGAAGGGCTCAGGGCGATCTGATAATCATAAAATTCCTGGGCATTGAGCATTTGGGGAACATTATTATTTGTTTGCCATGAGTTCATAAAGCGATACTGAATACGTCCTCTCGAGCTTTTGTCGCCTTGCTTGGTCGTGATCAAGACTACGCCATTACCGGCGCGAGCCCCATAAATTGCCGCCGCCGAAGCATCTTTCAATATTTCCATTGACTGAATATCATCGGAGTCGAGATAATTGATATCGTTAACCTGGCGTCCATCGACAACATAGAGTGGATCGTTGCTTGAGTTCGACCCCATACCACGCACACGTACATTGCCGGCAATTCCCGGCGCCCCTGATGACAGAAATATCTGTACCCCTGCTGTTTTCCCCTGCAAGGCTTGTGTTGCATCTGAGAATGCACGGTTTTCCATATCTTCGGATTTTACCTGGGATATGGCTCCTGTTACCTGACTCTTCCTCTGCACCCCGTAGCCCACTACCACGACATCATCCAAAGTCTGTGTATCTTCGGATAGCGTGACGGTAATAGTCGTTTGATTCGCCACAGCGACCTCGCGGGTAATATATCCGATGTAAGAAACCACTAAAACAGCGTTGCCGGGAACATTCTGGAGCCGAACGTTCCCGTTCGGGTCTGTTACACTTCCATTGGTCGTTCCTTTGACAATAACATTGGCCCCGATAACAGGCCCTGCGACATCTACAACAGTCACTGAAACCGTGCGTTCCTGTTGAACGCCATCCACAAGGGCATCAGGTGTCATACGAATATCCACTGTTGCCCATATACTTCCTGTATTGAACAACAGCAAGGATACTCCTAAAAGCATTTTTTTACAAAAGATTGAATCACTCATGTAAGATTTAGATTTAAAGATTAATAATGAGAGATATTTATTTATTTATTTTTCAAGCATACCACGGACGTTTGCGGTTTCCCAGGTCGGCTAATGTTTCGTTGAAGATATTCACGTCTTCAATCATATTGAAATCAAACATACCCAAGCATATAAAATCGCCGCCGTTTTCAAGCCCATATCTGATTCCGTCGGCAGGAGGGATAGCACCGGCTGCAAGTACTTTAAAAGCGATGAAAGGCTCCTTACGGCTTTCGAAGAAAGCAATCGTACCTGCGGGATCATTACAGTATCTGTTGTCTCTTTCAGGTTCGTCCGGACGAGCTGACCAGTAATTATGGTGATGCAGGGTTTTCATCCAGAAATCAGGAATAAGTCCGTTCGCAACACAAGCTTTCAAAGAGGCGATATGGTGAGCGCCTATACCCGCCGGCAGTCCCGCTTTCCGTAAGATATCCAATCCTTTTTCGATGCTTTTGAAATCACCTTGTCGAACCAGGCGGTCGGTATTCTCTCCCTGGCAATAACCGGCAATGCAGCCACCGTCGATGGATTGCTGGGCAGCAGTGGCAAAATCGTTGCCTCCACAATCGGATATCCATTTGAGCTTACCAATTCCTTTAGACCAATACTTACTTAATATTTCAGCCATAATGGGATGGCCAAGGATTGTATCAATGCCGCAGTTTTCCGCCATCTGGAAAATCTGCATTTTTTTGTCATCAGTCAAATACGCTCTTGCCAATGAGCCTACATAGCTCAGATCGCGCGAATGCAACCATCCTCCGATAGGATTACCTCCCAGAATCAGCCGGGAGAATTCCATATTACCGATTTTCCCTTTCGCAGTAAGCGGAGCTTTCAGTGTATTTTGCTTTGCCAGGGCTGCCGCCCGCTGTTCCGCACTCATTCTTATTTGTTGTGGAAAGCCATCGGCAGGAAAGGGATGATGTGCGTCGGGATGCTCAGGCATTCCGGCAGAAACTCTGCTTCCTAACATCAGACCTGCTGTAGCAAGTCCGGTAGTTTTTAAAAACTCAAATCGTGATAATTTCTTCATGTGAACATTTTTTTAGTGTGTTTTCTTTAATACTTATATATTCTCAATACTCTGTCGTTTCGTCTAATAGAGCTGCGCCTATCAACGGAGCATCGTTGCCAAGGGAGGAACGGACAATCTCCACTTTTTGAGCGACTCCGGAATAGGCATGTTCTTTCACAAATTCTCTGAGCGGATTCAACAGTAAATGATCCGGAGCATTACTGATTCCTCCGCTGATAGCTATCATCTCCAGGCTGATCAGATTGATAAGGTTGACCATACCGATTCCCAGATGACGAACTACCTGGTCTGTAATTTCCAATGCCGCTTTATTCCCGGTTCCGGCCAAGTCATAAATATCTTTTACACTCAGGTTGTCTCTTATCTTTTTCCCGGCCCGTACGATTGCCAGTCCGGCGCAATAGGTTTCGAGGCAACCTTTGCGCCCGCAATTACAGGGAGGCCCTCCGGTGTCAATTATCTGGTGTCCGAATTCTCCTGCCGTATTATATCCTCCATGAAAAATCATACCATTGATTATCAATCCGCAGCCAATACCGGTACCGATAGTAATAGCTGCCAGATTGTTATAATTCTTTCCGGCTCCTACGGAATATTCTCCCCAAGCAGCAGCCCGTGAATCCTGCCCCAGATAGACCGGACAATGGAATGTATCTTCGATTTCCGATTTGACTTCCACATTCTCGAAGAATATATTGGGAGCAAATACGACTATCCCTTTCTGTGAATCGACTGTTCCGGGAAATCCCAGCCCGATAGACAGTACGTTGTTGGAGGTAAGTCCTGATTTTTTAAGCAGGAATCTGATACTCTCAATGATTGACCGGAGCATCATCCGGCTATTACCCCGTTCGGGAGTAAATGTTTCTGTTGTTAGTTTTTCGATTATATATCCCTCAGCAGCTACAATTCCCACATGAATGGTTGTACCTCCGACATCTACTCCTATGTAAACTTTCTCTGTCATTTACTATTTATTTTCGTATTCAGTAATTTTCCCGATTCGTCCGGCATGACGCCCGCCTTCAAAAGCAGCTTTCAGCCATTCATCAATAATCATTTTGCCGGATTCTATACCGACGACTCTGGCTCCCAGAGATAATATATTGGTATTATTATGTTCGCGCGAGAGCCGGGCAGAGTAAGGTTCACTACACACAACACATCGTATCCCTTTCACTTTGTTGGCGGCTATTGATATCCCTATTCCAGTGCCGCAACAAACGATTCCCCGGTCACCTTCACCCTTTGCCACTGCTTCGCCTACGGCAAATCCGTAGTCGGTATAATCCACCCTTTCCGTAGCATGGGTTCCCAGATCAGTTACCTGATGACCTTTCTCCAGGAGATACGCTTTTATCTGCTCTTTAAATTCGTAAGCAATATGATCCGAGCCTATTGTTATTTTCATACGAGAGTCTATTTTGAAAGTGTAAGTAGTGTCACACCGGCAGCAAAGAATAAAAACATCCATACGATCAGCTTATTGGTGCCTTTAGGAGCATGCTTAAACTCTTTCCAGACAAAGACCCCCCAGATAGCGGCAATCACAGGATTACTCTGACCGAGCGCATAGGCAATAGCAGCACCGACCATACCTGAAGCAATGATATTGAATGTGGTGCCCGTCGCATTAATCATCCCTCCTACAGCGCCAATCAGGTGGTCTTTAGCTGTTCCTTTGCTGAAGTATCCTTTGTAAGTCACAGGTTTTCCTTTGAAAGGATGTCGCATGATATACGAATTATAGATGAAATTGGAAACGAATGATGCGGCAGCAAAAACAACAACAGCAGCGTATGGAGTAAACTTTCCCGTACCGGATATATTCGATAAGGAATCAGCGTTAAGGATAGCCGGCATGGAATTCTGAAGAAGGTAATAGAACAGGCCCATTAAGAAACCACCTGTAATGGCCAGTCGGATACCTTTCTTCATCATTACTTTATCTTCACCTTCCGGACTCATTCCGGCATACGCACGTGCATTGACAATAATCGCTATCACAACACACAATACTCCTGCGAAAATCAAGACCGGATTACCTTCCGGTTTGGCAATATAATTAAGGATGACTCCCAATACAAGAGAGAAACCCATTCCTACAGGAAAGGCCACAGCCATTCCTGCAATATCAACGGAAGCAACAAAAATGATATTGGCAAGATTAAAGACAAAGGCTGCCGCAATGGCCCACAGCCACGAAGCCGGGTCGGCATGAAGAAGATTAGGTATAAAAGCTTCTCCGGCTAAGCCCGTTGAACCCATGGTTAATGCCAGAATCAGAGGCAACAGGAGGTATCCGATAGCCTGATCCCAATAATAATACGAGTAAGAATAACCCTTGCTCTGCATTTTCAGCATATTGGCATGAGACCCCCAGCAAATCATGGTGACAACACACATAAGGATAGCTACATTGAAAGAATTGACGATATACATACTACTTTAATTTAAAATTGTTATACTATTTCGGACTACTAATTTCCATGATACAGGGTTCTGACTAATTCTACAGACTCTTCAATCGAATGGTTTTTCCGGAAAATACCGGAAGTGCCTCCAACGAGTATCGTCGCTCCGGCTTCAACCATGGACGGGATATTGTCTATACTCACATTGCCATCAACAAGGATATCAATATGCTCTTTGCCTCGTCTGTCGAGGTATTTCCTTGTATCCGATATTTTCCGGATCATGGCCGGGATCAGTTTTTGCCCTGCAAATCCGGGGTTAATCATCATCAGGTTAACAAAGTCAATGTCATCGGCGATGTAATCAAGTACTTCGATGGAAGTAGCAGGATTAAGGGCGACCCCTGCTTTCATATTATTTCGGCGAATCAGTGCAAGCGCCCGCTGGATATGCAGGGTAGCCTCGTAATGTACCGAAAGATAGCGCCCGCCCGCTTCGGTTATTCGCTCAATATATCGCTCCGGATCATGAATCATTAAATGACATTCCATCGGAATGTCGGTTATTCGCTTTAATGCTCTCATTATATCCATGTTCAGGCCGTAATTCGGGACAAATATTCCGTCCATAATATCAATATGAAGCAAATCTATTCCCGCCCTTTCCAGAAGCCGAACCTCTCTTTCAAGATTCAACATATCCGCACAGGCTAAGGAAGCGCTTATTTTAATCTTATCATTCATAAAATAATTTTGGAGTAAAACTAATTTTACAGGAGCTATAAACAGATTTGTTTTTATCGCTTAGTTTTTTGTTTTTATCTCATACGTACAATACTACAGCAGAATGATACGAAAAAGAATATTGATGAGAAAATATCGGAAAGCTATTGGGGGGGGACTTTGTTCATGTTACAAGTTACGAGTACCCCAGGGCAAACGCATTTAAAGAGTTTACAGAAGATGGATATCCCTTTATCCGATGCTGTGCCATCAAGGGTAGCACAGTTGTGCCAATACGGTGACACAAATATCTGCTCCCGAAGCGACCGGAGAAATCTGAGATTCTTAAACTCACTTGGGTCTGTTTGTTTTTGCATACTTCGACGGGCTCATTCCGAATTGCTTGATAAATGCAGACCAGAAGTAGGATTGCGAGCTGAAACCTGTCATCTCGGATACTTCATATACTTTCAGTTCTCCCTGGATGAGTAATTCGGCTGCTTTTTTCAGTCTGGCAATTTTTATCAGGCCGTGAGGGGTGAGATTAGATATCGCATTAATCTTCCGGTATAATGTAGGCCGGCTCATAAACAGGATGCCGGCAATTGTATTCACGTCGAAGTTCGGATCGCCTAAATGTTCATTGATAATAGTGTTCAGTTTTTCGAGAAATTCGCTGTCTGTTTTGGAATATGCCATTGATTTCATATGGATTACCGGTGATTTGAAATAGAATTGACGGATATGTTCCCTGTTGGTCAGCAGGTTTGAAATCTGTGCAAGCAACAGATACATCGAAAAAGGTTTGTCGATGCAGGCATCAGCTCCTAATTCCAATCCTTCCAGTCTGGCCTGCGTGGTTATTTTAGCTGTAAGTAAAATAACCGGGATATGACTAAATTCGAGATTGGTTTTTATTTCTTTCAGCAATTCAAATCCATCCATAATGGGCATTAATATGTCGCTGATGACAAGCTGAATCGTATTCTTTGCTAATATCAGCAAAGCCTCCTGCCCGTTTCCGGCAGTGATGACATTATAATGACGTCTCAATTCCGAAGAGATTAAATATCTCATCTCTTCGTTGTCTTCCACCACCAATACCGTAGCATGATTTGCCTTGTGTGGGTAATCATGGGCAACGGGGAGAACGGGATTTTCCTGTATTGTTTCTATATGAGAAGTCAGGCTACCTCCTTCTGTCTCAGCTTCTCTGAAGTCCATTAGCTGATCGACTAATTCAATAAGACGTGAGACATTTTTTTCCATCAGAATGAGTGATTCATAGCCTTGCTCACAGATTTTGCCATATTTTATGATTCTCTCAAGTGGGATTTTAATCAATGTCAGAGAGGTGCGTATTTCATGGGTGATATTGATAAAGAAATCGATTTTTGCCTGATATAATTCTTTTTCTTTTTCTTTTTCGCTCTCAAACAATTGCATTTTATATATCATTGTTTTCTTTTTTCTGTGCAGGAAAAGTCTGATTAAGAAATAAATAATACTCAGAGCAGATAAGAGGTAAAGGAGGGAAACATGAAGTAAAGGAACGCTGTTTGTCCACCTTCCGAAGATATCGGATGCTTCAGTTTCCAATACATACGCAATGGCCGGAAATGAGGTACAGAATAATAAGAAATATAGTATGAATTGTCTAAACATCATGTTGCTATTCTCTATATATGTTTAAGATACATGCTAACATAATAATTATTAGATTCTGTCAGGATTTCATTTTGTATCATGAATATCATATTTTATCTCATAAGGATCCGGAGTAGGGAGAATGAGACAAAAAAAGGAATCTCAGACTCAAATCCGGTAAAACGGGGAGGGCGGCAGTCCCGTTTTTTCGGGTTGGATAGCGTTTTCGTGTTTTTCCGATATTGTTACAGAAAAAGAGAAAGCCTTCTAAATACTGTATTTAGAAGGCTTTCTCTGATTTAGTAACGCTACGTGTGCCAAATGAAGTGACTTGCCTGGGATTCGAACCCAGGGCCCCATCC
>JAISZA010000052.1 GCA_031269535.1 Tannerellaceae bacterium | reverse complement strand
AGAATATTCATATTTGATCCCTATACCTCAGGCCGAATTGGATAAAAACAGTAACTTGCAGCAAAATCCAGGTTATTAATATTATAAAAATTCAGAATCATGAAAAAAGTATTATTTCTTTTCGTACTCCTGCTGCCGGCCTTATCCGGAGGAGTATATGGACAAAAGTATCCGTTCAACGGATTAGAGATGAATATGGGTTCCCTCTCCCGCCTCTCGGATGCAAAGACACGCTCAATCAGTCCTGAAAATATCACGGGCGAACGGGGCAAAGGAGGGATGGCCGACCCGGTGAAAGACAGGGATAGCCACAACAAAGCCACTTCGGCGGCAGCTGCTCACGACTTAGGGGTTGGCTGGAAAGTCAATCCGAGCATCATCGTAAAGCCCGGCGAAACAATCACGATTGCCGAGATCGAAGGCCCCGGCGCTATCCAGCAGATATGGATGACGCCTACCGGCAACTGGCGTTTTTCCATCCTGCGCATATACTGGGATGATGAGAAAGAGCCGTCGGTTGAGTGTCCGGTCGGAGATTTCTTCTGCAGCGCCTACAATGAGTATGCCCAGCTCTCTTCCCTGGCCGTATGCGTCAATCCGGGAAGTGCTTTCAACTGCTATTGGAAAATGCCTTTCCGCAAAAAAGCAAAGATCACGTTCGAGAATATCGCCAAACGTCCGCGCGATGAGATGCGCTTATACTACCAGATAAACTACACGCTGACGGAAGTGCCGGATGATGAAGCCTATTTCCACGCCCAGTTCCGCCGTTCGAATCCTACACAGGGCTCGATTCATACCTTAACCGAGGGCATCAAAGGGAAAGGACAATACGTCGGCACCTACCTGGCCTGGCGGGTGAATGATAATACCTGGTGGGGAGAAGGAGAAATCAAATTCTATATGGATGGAGACAAGACCTATCCTACGATCTGCGGAACCGGCACGGAAGATTATTTCTGCGGCTCATATAACTTTGAGAACCAACGGACTCACCAATACCAGGAGTTCACCACACCCTATGCAGGTATGCACCAAGTCATCCGTCCGGACGGGCTTTACCGCGCCGTGACGGCCTTTGGGCTGTATCGCTGGCATATCCTTGACCCGATACGCTTCGATTCAGACCTGAGGGTAACGATACAAGACCTGGGATGGAGGCATGACGGACGCTATAACAACCAGAAGTCGGATATTTCATCCACTGTCTTCTGGTATCAGACGGAGCCCCATGCCAAGTTCCCTCCTTTACCCCCGAAAGACGAACTGGAAATCCCCAGATGATAGATTGCCTGTAATCAATTTAAAACAGTAGAAAGATGTTTAATAAGCTAACAGCTCTTGTTTTTTCAGCCTGCTTAACAGCGAATGTCCTTTCAGCGCAACCCGTTCAATCGGATTACGATTGGGATAACTATACAAGCTGGGAAGATAAGACACACTACACGAAAACCTATGTTGTTAATCAGCGACATCACTTTGCTTCCGACAGCAATCCGGGAACAGACGAAAAGCCCTTCCTGACCCTCGGTAAGGCTGCCGGGATTGTGCAGGCAGGCGAACGCATCCTGGTTTATTCAGGTATTTACCGGGAAATGCCGGTGCTGAAGAACCAGGGTCTTTCGGCAGACCGGATGATCGCCATTGAAGCGGCCCCCGGAGAAAAAGTGATCGTCAGAGGCTCCCGCATACTGAACACCGAGTGGATGAAGGAAGTCGTCTCGACAACAGACGAGCTTCTGAAGTTTACCGGCCTGAACACCCGGTCGAAGAAGATATGGTTTATGTCGCTGCCCGATTCCTTGTTTGAAAATGATTATTACCCGCTCCGGCTGGCGAATATAGAGCCTTATCATTACGAGTTAATGCCCTGGGCCGAATCAATGAAAGAAATTCCCCCCTGCAATCTGGCCCGGGGATTGCTCTTTCAGAACGGGAAGCGGATGGTGCAGCTGGCTCATCCCGGAGACCTGAGCCGGTTGCCGGGTTCGTTCTGGGTATCGCCGGATGGGAAAACGATCTGTTTCCATCCCTATGGCAGCAGAAATCCCAAAGGCGATCTCTTTGAATTAGGCGTTCAAAGCCACTTATTCAAACCGGAAAAGCTGGGCTCCGGATATGTCCGGCTTTCCGGCCTCACTTTCGAACACTGTGCCAATGGCTTCCTGAGAACCAGCACAGGCGCAGTCACGATCGCCGGCGGGCATCACTGGATCATCGAAAACAATACCATCCGGCAGAATAATTCGTCGGGACTGGAGTTTGGATACCATGCTTTTGAACCAAGAGACAGAAACCCTCTGAATATCCGTACCGGAACCAGACGGGGAGAAGAGAGCGCCGGAGTCGTTGTCAGGAATAACCTGATCTATGAGTGCGGGACAGCCGGCATACGCAGCTATGGAGTGATTAATGGTGTGATTGAGAATAATGAAATCTATAATTGCGGCTGGCAGGATGTGGAGACCTATTGGGAGGTTGCGGGAATAAAATTGCTGACGACACGGAATACCCTGGTCAGAGGAAATCATATCTACAATATCCAGGGAGGAAATGGAATCTGGCTCGACTGGGATAACCGGTATTCGAGAATAAGCGCTAACCTGATTCATGATATTCAGGCCCTCCAGGCAGGAATCTTTATTGAAGCCTCCCAGAATCCGAATCTGGTGGATAACAATATTGTCTGGAACATTGACGGCCACGGACTCTTTGGCGATGATACCGACGAGGCAATCTATGCTCACAACCTGATAGCCCATACGACCGGACCCCTTGTCCATGCAATTGTGGCAACAGACAGGCAATTGAACAGACGCCCCTTAACCTCCGAAAGGAATAGGATAGTGAATAACATATTTATCGATGGAGGAAAAGAGATCAGACTAACTTCAGAGAATAACGTGGTGGACTATAATTTATATGTGTTTACCCGCGAACCTCAGCCGTTTAGCTCAGAAAGCGGGAAGGCTTCAGGCTTCGACCTGAATAGTCAGGAAATAAGAGCCTGGGCCGAAATAAAACCATACCTGCACTTTGCCTGGAAATCCCGGACAGCAGTAAAAGGCGTACCGGTGCTTCCCTTTCTGAGGTCGGCCTTTGTTAAAGGCAGGCGCGACGGCGAAATGACAGTCCCGGGGCCTTTCCCCGAACTACCGGAAGAATTTCAGATGAGTTTGACAAACAGCCGTTAATTAATTATCATGAAATAAACAATGAAGAGAACAGTAAGAAACTCATTTACAGCAGCAGGCTTAGTATGCAGCCTGCTGCTGCCGGCACAGTTGCCGGCACAAAACGTACGGGAGATAGAAGCATGGGTCACAACTGCGAACCGCCTGTCGCTTTTCGAAAAACAAGAGAAAACCCAGTCTTTCCGTGGGCGGGCAAGGGGCAGCGGTTTCCCCATCATCGTCGATGAACGGCAGACCTTTCAGGAGATCGATGGATTCGGCTTTGCCATGACCGAAGGGAGCGCCTTTCACCTGCACCGCATGTCGGTGCCGGCCCGGCACCGTATCCTGAGAGAATTATTTGCCTCTGACAGTAACCATATCGGCATCAGTTACATTCGTCTCTCACTGGGCGCTTCAGACCTGAATAACTTTGTTTATTCATACAACGACCTGCCGGATGGGGAGACCGACTTTGAGCTGAAGAAATTCAGCCTGGGTCACGACTGGGACGACATCATTCCCGTAATGAAAGAGGTGCTGGCAATCAATCCACACATGAAGATTCTCGCTTCTCCCTGGTCGGCTCCAGCCTGGATGAAAGAGAACCGTAATGTCAGAGGAGGGGCTTTAAGGAAAGATTGCTACGAGGTGTATGCCCGCTACTTTGTGAAATATGTTGAAGAAATGAAGAAAGCAGGCATCTCAATTGAGGCAGTCACGGTACAGAATGAGCCGCTGAACTACCGGAATACCCCCAGTATGCCCTACCTTGTGCAGGAACAAGCCGAGTTTATTAAATACCATCTGGGCCCGGCTTTCCGGGAAGCCGGACTTTCTACCCGGATCATTATCTTCGACCATAATTGTGACCGGCCGGACTATCCGCTCACCATCCTGAGCGACTCTCTCATCTCGCAATATGTGGACGGTTCCGGTTTCCATCATTACGGAGGGGATATCAGTACGATGTCGATGGTTCACCTGGCACGCCCGGATAAGAATCTTTATTTCACGGAACAGATGGTGGTCGAAACTCCCGGCAGCCCGGATATTCAGATTGCCGCCCAGGTAAAGCGCTTAGTCATCGGGGTCATGCGCAACTGGAGCAAAAACCTTATCCTCTGGAATTTTGCTGCCGACAAGCTGAACGACCCCCATACGAATAACGGAGGCTGTTCCATGTGCCAGGGAGCTATTACGATCGAAGGAGATGAGGTAAGCCGCAATCTGGCTTACTATGTCGTGGCTCACGCCTCTAAATTTGTCCCCCCCGGCTCCGTGCGGATTGCCTCAACCGATCCGCACGATATGGCCGTAGATTTTACCGAAGACGAAGAACGGAATGAGGTGAAACGCACGACCCTGATCAGGCAAAGCGGAGTCCTGCCCAATGTAGCCTTCCGTACACCGGAAGGGAAAATCGTCTTGATTGTGGCAAACGACTCCTGGACAACCCACGCTTTCAGGATACAGTACAAGGGCTTATGGGCCACCATCCAGCTGGCGCCCGGAAGTGTAGGCACTTATATCTGGTAAAACATTTCGGTTAGTGAACAGTGAATAGTGATTAGTTATTCACTATTCTCTGTTACTTTCTGCTACCCAGCAAAGCGACCGGGAAAGGATCGAGACGAAGGCGGGATGTGTCCAGCTGAGTGAGTCGTGGCCGAGCGTAAAGGTCACCACACGCGAGTTTTCGTACGTATGGCTCCAGGCGACCAAAGGTCCGTTGGTTGGTTCGTCGGTCGAGAGAAGCGGGTGGACGCCGGGCAGGATTTCTGTGCCTCCATACGTCTCGTCCGTAATCCGGAAATCACGAATACCCTGGGTGACGGGATGGGTAGGGTCGGCCACTCTGACATCGAAAGTCACGCCATGCCTGAAAGAGGAAGGCGGCTGCTCCACACCGGCTTTTGTCCAGGGATAATGATGATAGCGACCTCCGGCAATACGGGTATATTCCGGCCAGAAGTCGTAGCTGCAAAAAGCATGATGGAGCACCACCAGCCCCTTCCCTTTCCGTAGCATCGTGATGAAATCGTTCTGTGCTTCTTCCGGGATTTCCTTCGGCATGTCGTACAGTAAGACTGCATCATACTTCGCTATCTCGCTGTCTTTCAATAGCGGGTAAGCATAGGGATGCGCTACTTTATCATAGGTTACCGGAAGTTCGGACAACATCCGGTCGAAGGCCTCCACCTCATACTCATGTCCTCCGGTAATCAGTAAGATATGAGGCGTATGCTTTTGCTCTGCCAACCGGCAGGAAAAAAGTGTGGCTCCGGAAAGCAAACAGGCAAAGAATAATGCGCTAAATAAATGTCTCATAATTTTATTATTAGTTCCGGGACAAATATCGGTATTTTGTTATTGAGAAATCATTTTTTAAATTTGTATAACTATTCACTTATTCAAATTATTATTACAAATGTTATGACACTATTAGAAATTGAATCTGTTTCACGCTTCGGAGGCCTGCTGGAAGACCTTTTCCTGCAAGGCGCTTCGCTGGGCATTGTCTTTATCAAGGCTGTAATTATTCTCTTCGTCGGACGTTTGGTGATCAGTCTGGCAAACAAATTAGTCAGGCGCCTCTTAGACAAACGGGATATCGAAGCATCCGTCAAGTCTTTTGTAAGCAGCATGGTCAATGTCGTTCTTATTATCCTGCTGATTGTCTCCATCATCGGGGCTTTGGGGATTGAGACGACTTCGTTTGCTGCTCTGCTGGCCTCGGCAGGGGTGGCCGTCGGTATGGCGCTGAGCGGTAATCTTTCCAATTTCGCGGGAGGGCTGATCATCCTGCTTTTCAAACCTTTCAGGGTGAACGACTACATCAGCGCACAGGGGACGGAAGGAACAGTGACGGAGATACAAATCTTTCACACCATCCTCTGTACGGCCGACAATAAGCGCGTCTATATCCCCAACGGTTCGCTCAGCAGCGGGGTGGTGACAAACTACAATGTCGAAAAACGCCGCGTGGAATGGGTGTTCAGTGTGGATTATGGCGCGGACTACGAAAAGGTAAAAGCGATAACACAAGAAGTCGTAGGCAAAGACAGCCGTATCCAGAGCAACCCGGCCCCTTTCATCGCCCTGCATGCGCTGGCAGACAGCAGCGTGAATGTCGTAGTGCGGGTATGGGTGAAAGCCTCCGACTACTGGAATGTCTATTTCGATATCAACCAGGCTATTTACGAGACTTACAATGCAGAGGGGATCAACTTCCCATTCCCGCAACTCACCGTTCATCATGAAAATCACTGAGCGGGAGCCTTTCACCGGCCTGCCAGAATGTACGACCGGAGTATCAGCTAATAGATATTTCTTATATACTCATAGACAATTTTCATTGGAAAAGAGGTTCAAGTTTTATTATATTATCTTACCTTTGTACATAAACGCAGAAGTAGTAGAACCATTGATGAAGATTGTTTATGATATTTAACCAATTTCTATTTGATTAATAGGTGTTTTTTAAGGATTCTTTATTCAAAGGCTGCTCCTTTCAACCCCAGGAGCAGCCTTTTGGATTGTGTGTGTGAGAAGCTTATCCGATAAAAGCGGGCAGGATTTCAGTTATTCCCCGGTGGCCGCTTTCCGTCCCTCTTCTTCCGTTTCGTATTCGTTTCCCTGCTCGTCGATCCAAAGACATTTCCCTTCCAATTGTGCCTTGGCCAGGCCTTCGGTGAAGCTCCATATCCAGTCATATTTCAGTGGAATGACTTCTTGTCCCCTTTTATTGATATAGCCACATTCGCAGTACAACTCCACCCGGGCCAGACCTTTTGAAAAATTCCCTGCCCGGTCGTACTTTAGCGGAATGATTTCCCGGCCTTCTGTATCGATACAGCCGTATTTACCGTTTATGCGCACCCAGGCCAGGCCTTCCGAAAAATTCCCTGCCCGATCGTACTTCAGCGGAATGATTTTCTTGCCTTTTGTATTAATATAGCCGTATTTACCGTTTATGCATACATAGGCAAAACCTTCCGAGAAATCGCCGGCTTTATCATACTTCAGTGAGATTTTCTTCTTTCCCTTTGTATCGATATAGCCATATTTGCCGTTTAGTTTTACCAGGGCCAGGTCTTCGGAAAAATCCCCTATAAAGTCGTATTTCAGCCAAGTGATTACTTTACCGCTCACATCAATATAGCCGTATTTGCCGTTTAGTTTCACCAAGGCCAGGCCTTCGGAGAAATCTCCTGCTTTCTTATATATCAGAGGGAGTATTTTCTTTCCGTTTGCATCCACATAGCCATATTTGCCCTTTGATTCGACCCGGACCAGGCTTTCCGGAGAAATTTCTTCCATCCCATCGGCACAGGATGGATGCTCCGGTTTGGCTATTTCCTTTGTTTCCGCATCATCATCTTCCGCTTCATCATTGTCGGCTTCATCATCTCTTTCATCCCTTTCATCTCCTTCATCATCAGCATCTTCCCTTTCATCATCTCCTCCCTCATCATCTTCGTCTTCTTCGTCCGGTTCATCATCTTCCGGATCTTCGGCAATGTAGCTGCCGTACAAGAGCTGTAAAAAGTTTCGTATGCTCTGCGGGCGTTTGCTACGGAGCGGTTCCATCGCTTTTTTTATGGCCAAAGCAACCGATTTGCTTATGTGATCAGGGAGGGAAAGCAGAGCTCCGTTGGAGATGCTGTCGGTATCCGGTGGGGTGAGAGCTGTCAGCAGCTTATAGAGTGTGGCGGCCAGCGAATAGATATCCGTAGCGGCAGAAAACGGTTCCAGGCCATCTGCCTGATCCGACGGGGTATAGGCGCAGACTACAGGCAGCTCCGGGATTTGTGCTTCATACGGCTTCAGCACACCGAAGCCTGTCAGCACTACGCTATGGTCCGGTTTACGGAAGATATGCTCCGGTTTGATGTCCCAATGGGTTATCTGCTTCGCATGGATATAAGCAAGGGCATAAGCTATCTGGCGGATATAGGCTAAAGCTTCCCCTTCCGGCAAGGCACCTTTTTCTTCTACCACCCTCTGGAGGGAGCAGCTTCCGAGGTATTCCATCACGTAATATGCCGTCTCGTTCTGCTCGAATACATCGGTTACTCTGACAATATTCGGATGCCGGAGTCCGGAGATTTTCACCGCTTCCCCGATGAACTGATTCCGCAGTTTCTTCACCATCTTGCGTTTGTCTGCCGAGGGCACCGATACGCACGTGCCTGCTTCTTCCCGTGTGCAGCTATCTCTTACGAAAAATTCCCGGATCACAACCTCTGCTCCTGCGGCTTCCACCCTGCCGGCCGGATTCGTCTGCAAAGTTACAGCAGCCAGATAGGTTATGTCTAAACTATTCTGACCCAGTACATTTATAATGTGGTAACGGTCTTTTCCACCTTGTAGAGATGTTCCTTGTTTGAGTTGCACGGCACTAATTTTTTTACAGTTCTTCCAGTCTATTGCTGAACGAGAACTTTTTCGTGCGCAAAAATAGTAAACAATCCCTCATATTCAAGCTCCGGAGCAAATTTTTTATTGCTTTCTGTTCTTTATTATTCCCTGTTTTGTTTTACCGTCCGGACAAACTTCGTCTGTTTTCCGGAAATATCGTCCCGCACGCGACTTGGATCCCGTCAGGACGACACTTTATCAACCGCTATATCCCGTAAAACGATCCGCCTTCTTATTCCTTCCCGAATACCGAGTCGAAGGCATGCGCGGAAGGCTGGAAATCAATCCGTTTTGTATATTCGCAGGATTCGCGGGCGCCATGCTCACGGTCCATGGCGCTGTCTTCCCACTCAATGGACAGAGGCCCCTGGTAGGCAACAGAATTGAGGGCGCGGATAATTTCCTCGAAATTAATCCTGCCGCGGCCTAAACTGCGGAAATTCCAATAGCGGCGCGGGTCGCCGAAAGCGACGTATCCCCCGAATACCCCTGCCGGTTTGGGCGTATCGCTCCAATAGACATCTTTCATGTGCACATGGAAAATACGTTCGGCGAACTGATAGATAAAGTCCACATAATCCACTCCCTGGTATCCCAGGTGGCTGGGGTCGTAATTGAAGCCGAAGGCCGGATGCCAGCAGACGGCTTCCAGGGCGCGGCGTGCTGTGATCGTATCAAAGGCGATCTCCGTAGGATGCACTTCCAGTGCAAAGCGGATACCCAGCTTCTGATACTCGTCCAAGATAGGGAGGAAACGCCGGGCAAAGTCTTTATAGCCCTCTTCAATCAGCGATTCGGGAACGGGAGGGAACGAATAGAGGTAGTGCCAGATCGAACTGCCGGTAAAACCTACCACCGTATCGACTCCCAGGGCTTTGGCGGCCTGTGCCGTGCGTATCAGTTCTTCGGCAGCCCGTGTCCGGACGCCTTCCGGATCGCCGTCGCCCCAGATATAATCCGGGAGGATCGACTGATGGCGGAAATCAATCCGGTCGCATACCGCCTGCCCGATCAGGTGGGTCGAGATCGTCCGCAGTTCCAGCCCATGCGCTGCCAATACATCTTTGATGCCCTGGTAATAAGCCGCATCGGTCCGGCGAACGTCCACATGGTTGGGGAGTCCCAGTTCCAGCCCGTCATACCCAAAGGATTTCGCTTTTTCACAAATCGTTTCTAAGGATAAATCACCCCATTGCAAGGAGTAGAGTGTTACAAGTCGTGCCATTTTCTTTTCTGATTTTAAGATTTAACAATGTGTTTCGAAAATTCACCTACAAAGCTATAAAAAACTTTTTAGTTCTATTCTAACAGATTAAATTCTTGCCTTTGGAAGGCATTATTAACTAAAAAAACATTTGCAGATATAAAAAGTACAACTAACTTTGCAATCAAAAGTACTTTTATATGAGTAACAACAATAAGACAAAGACAGATGAATTGACGGAAATCCGTGATTTAATGGAACGTAGCTCGATATGCATTAGCCTGAGCGGCCTGGGAGGCATTTTCGCAGGGATATGTGTATTGGCAGGAGTGGCGGCAGGCAGTTTGTTGTCGCCGGGATTGACCGGAGATACGCTCGCTCTTCTCGGTTGGGGAGGAGGTATTTTTCTTTCCTCGCTGCTTTGCATCATATGTTTCAGTTACCGGCGCAGCAAAGCGATGAAGACGAAGCTGTGGAACAGTCCGACCAGGCGTCTGGTTGTGCATTTAGCCGTACCTTTTACGGCAGGTGCATGGATTGTACTGAAATTGCTGCTGCTGGGTCTGTTCGACCTCGTTCCGGCAACGTCTTTGATTGTGTATGGCATAGCCGTATTCTCGGCCGGTCATTACAGTCCGGGCGAAAGCCGCCGGCTGGCGTACGGAGAAATGCTCCTGGGGGCTGTAGCCCTTGTCTTTCCTACCCTCGGCTGGCTTTGCTGGGTCGTTGGCTTTGGGATTCTGCATATACTGTTTGGCGGAATCATGTGGAACAAGCATGAGAGAAAGGAAGGAAACCGATGACAAAGGATATCCTTGTTTCCAAACCGGATAAGGTTTTCGACAACCGGTACCGCTTACGGATCATGAGCGTGCTGGCTGCCAATAAGTCCTGTTCATTCAATGAATTAAAAGACCTGTTGCAGCTTACCGACGGCAACCTGGCATCGGCGCTTAAAGTGCTTGAAGAAAGCCGGTATATCTCTGTTATGAAAGGCTTTATCGGCAAGAAGACCAATACCATCTGTTCGATTACTTCCGAAGGGAAAGCGGCATTGAAGGCTTATTTCGACTTTATGGAACAACTCATTCAGGATACGCAACTGAAAATGAACGGGTAATTTTTTTTACCCGGATACTTTGAATTTTAAAGTACTTTTATTATATATCAAACTTAATCTTTTTCATATGAACATTATCTTTTATATCGTTGCCCGGCTATTGCATATGATTTCTGCCATTACCGGCCTTTCTTACAATGAAATAAATATCATTGTTTATTATTTCTGTATTCCCTTCTCCTGGTTGGCTATGCTGGACAAGTTCTTTGACTTCCATTGGTTTAAAATCGGCTTTGCTTTACTTACGGTTGTTTTTCTTGTGCTTGGCCCGAATTTCGGGAAGTTCTGCGATGCGCTGTTCACAAGATCAGTGGAATTCCTGAATTTATTCAGTAATTATGGCATGAATTACATCACGGCAAGCGTGGTAATTTGTGTCATACTCCCCCTGATGGTCTATGCCCTGTTGTGCCTGATGTTGTATTGGAAATATCGGTAAACGATCCGGAGATGAAACAACAAAAAATCCGACCCGCATGAAAGTTAAAATGATCCTGCCTGCCTTGGCCGAAGCGGAAAGTCCCTTTTGGCGACCCATCAAATACTCCCTGTTCCCTCCCTTAGGACTGGCCACACTGGCCGCCTATCTGTCGCCCGATGACGAAATCGACCTGCAAGACCAGCACGTTGAGATCTTGCGACTGGATGATACGCCCGACCTGGTGATCATTCAGGTATATATAACCAATGCGTACCGCGCTTACCATATCGCCGACCGGTACCGGAACCAGGGTGCATATGTGCTGCTGGGCGGCTTGCACGTCACCTCTCTGCCGGACGAAGCATCGATGCATGCAGACAGCATTTTCATAGGGCCGGCCGAGGATACCTTCCCCCGGTTCCTGGAGGATTTCAGGCGCCGTCAGCCGAAAAAGATATATCACTCGGACGTACGTACACTGAAGGGTGTGCCGCCTGTCCGACGCGACCTGATCCGACGCGAACGTTACCTGGTGCCCAATTCACTGGTTGTTACACGCGGATGCCCGCACCACTGCCATTTTTGTTACAAAGATGCTTTTTTCAAAGGAGGGAAATCCTTTTATACGCAAAAGGTAGAGGATGCACTGGCGGAAATAGAGCGTCTGCCGGGGCGTCATCTGTATTTTCTTGACGACCATTTGCTGGGGAATCCGGTTTTTGCATCTGCCCTATTCGATGGGATGCGGGGGATGGGCCGTGTGTTTCAGGCCGCCGCTACCGTCGCGTCCATCCTCGACGGCGACCTGATCGAGAAGGCCGCCGGAGCCGGCCTCCGGAGCGTCTTTGTCGGGTTCGAGACCTTTTCGGCGGAGAATCTCAGGCAGAGCAACAAAAAGCAGAACCTCGAACGCGACTATGCCCAGGCAGTCAGGCGGTTGCACGAGCTGGACATTATGATCAACGGCAGTTTTGTCTTCGGCCTGGATCATGACGACAAAGACGTCTTCCGCCGTACCGTGGATTGGGGCGTACAAAACGGGATTACCACCGCTACCTACCATCTGCTTACGCCCTATCCCGGAACACCGCTCTACCGGCAGATGGAGCAGGAAGGGCGAATCCGGACGACGAACTGGGATTTGTACGACACCCGCCACGTTGTTTACCGTACGCACGGACTGACGGCCGACGAATTGCAACAAGGCTATGACCGGGCTTACCGTGAATTTTACAGTTGGACAAATATCTTCCGCAGCAGTTGGATTCATCCTTCGCTTGCGCGGAAATTACAGCACCTGCTCTATACCGGTGGCTGGAAAAAGTTTGAACCCTGCTGGAACTTCCTGATAAAAACCCGCAGTCTCAACCGGATGCTGCCGCTGCTGGAATCTGTCCTGGAAACGGTAAAACATACACATCCCCGGAGCGCAACATGGGGTATGGCAGTTGATATAAAGGGGTGAAATTCAAATTGTCGCATCGTCATTACGGGCCGTCCTTGTAAACTCGGAGGGTGAAGCCATCCGGAGCGGGCACCCCGGATTGCTTCGTACCTCGCAAGGACGATAGAAATCTATTGAAATCTATTGAATCTGCGACAATTTGAAATGCACCCCTGACAGGAAATCTGTTTTCCCTGTTCACTGAAAAAATTATGCTTACCTTTGCTGCAAATAAAGGAGCATGAAGTTCGGAATAGAATATAACGACAGCCATTCAAATGCGAGGGCGGGACGGATTACTACCGGCCACGGTGTGATAGAAACGCCGGTTTTTATGCCTGTCGGCACACAAGGAGCGGTTAAAGCCGTGCATATAAGTGAACTGAAAGACGACATCAAAGCGCAGATCATACTGGGAAATACCTACCATCTCTACCTGCGTCCGGGGACGGCTTTGCTGGAAAGGGTAGGGGGGCTGCATAAGTTCAACGGCTGGGACAGGCCGATACTGACCGATAGCGGGGGCTATCAGGTCTTTTCCCTCTCCGGAAACCGTAAGCTGAAAGACGAAGGGGCGGAGTTTCGCTCGCATATCGATGGATCGAAACATTTTTTTTCTCCCGAAAAAGTAGTGGACATCCAACGCTCCATAGGGGCCGATATCATCATGGCTTTCGATGAATGTTGTCCCGGAGATGCCGGTTATGAATACGCAGAAAAATCGCTCCGGCTGACCGAACAATGGTTAGACCGCTGTATAGACAGGATGAACCGTACGGAGCCTCTGTACGGATACGAACAATGCCTTTTCCCCATCGTGCAGGGCTGTGTATATACCGATCTGCGGCAGCGCGCCTCCGAATACGTCGCCGCTAAAAATGCCGGCGGAAATGCCATCGGCGGATTGGCCGTAGGCGAACCTACAGAGAAAATGTATGAAATGATAGAAGTGACAAATGCTATCCTACCCAAAGATAAACCCCGCTACCTGATGGGAGTAGGAACGCCGGTCAACCTGCTGGAATCGATCGGGAGGGGAGTGGATATGTTTGATTGCATCATGCCTACGCGCAACGGGCGCAACGGACAGTTGTTCACCCGCTACGGTACGATAAATATACGAAACAGGAAATGGGAAGACGATTTTTCGCCGCTTGACCCGGATGCCTCTTCCTTCGTGGATACCTTATATACGAAGGCCTATTTGCACCATTTGATGAAAACAGGTGAAATTTCAGGGCTTCAGATTGCTTCCATTCACAATTTGGCTTTCTATCTCCGGCTGATGAGAGAAGCGCGTGCGCATATCATTGCCGGCGATTTCACAACCTGGAAAAACGAAAGCATACGTCAATTATCAAACCGCTTATAAAGAAATGAATACATACGGATTAAAACGAATAGACCGGTACATCATCAAACAATTTCTGGGGACGTACATCTTTGCTATTATCCTGATAATCTCGATCTCGGTCGTGTTCGACATCAATGAGAAGATCGACAAATTCCTCAAACCGGAAGTGACGCTGAGAGAGATCGTCTTTGATTATTATATGAACTTTATTCCGTATTTTGCCAATCTGTTCAGCCCTTTGTTTACCTTCATTGCCGTTATCTTCTTCACCTCCAAGCTGGCGGATAATTCCGAGATTATAGCGATGCTGTCTAACGGGATGAGCTTCCGGCGGCTGATGGTTCCTTATTGGATTTCGGCTACGATCATTGCCATAGCTACTTTTGTGCTGAATGCTTTTATCATTCCTCCCGCCAATGTGTCACGTATTGATTTCCAGAACAAACACCTCCGTAACCGTGCCGTGAGCTATGTGCGCAACCTGCAGCTTGAGGTAGAGCCGGGCATTATTGCCTATTTCGATTCGTACGATGACCGATCGCGCATGGGCCGCCAGTTTTCTCTGGAGCATTTTGAGGATAAAAAACTCATATCCCGCCTGACGGCTACTTCCATTAAATATGATACGCTGTACCGGTGGACGATTATAGATTATATGGTCCGCGACTTCGACGGCATGTACGAACGTATCAGCAACGGTAGCCGCCGGGATACTACACTGTCGATAGTCCCTTCAGACTTTCTTATATCGGTGGATGATTGCGAGAAGATGACAACCCCGCAGTTGGCAACGTATATCAACCGCCAGAAGAAGCGAGGGATCGGGAATATCCAGACTTTTGAGATAGAATATCACAAACGGTATGCTGCCATCATGGCCGCCTTCATTCTTACAAGTATAGGCGCTTCCCTGTCGTCAAGGAAAATTAAAGGAGGAATGGGGTTGAACATTGGCATCGGGATAGGGCTTAGTTTTTCGTATATCCTGTTTACGACCATCACTTCTACATTTGCTATCAGCGGTTATGTAAGTCCGATGGTGGCCGCCTGGATACCTAATATTCTCTATACTTTCATCGCTGTCTGTTTATATCGCAGAGCGCCGAATTAAATTAGTGAATAGTAAACAGTGAAAACCGCTATTCACTGTTCACTATTAGTTATTCACTATTTACCTCTTTTCCACTACTTTCCAGTCCACTATTTTCCATAGTTCTTTCAGGTGGTCGGCGCGGCGGTTTTGATAATCCAAATAGTAAGCATGTTCCCAGACATCGAATCCAAGGAGGGGGCTTAATCCTTTGGTGAGGGGATTGCCGGCGTTAGCTTCTTTGGTGATCGAGAGTTTTCCGTCTTTGTCTTTAGCCAACCAGACCCATCCCGAGCCGAAGAGAGCCAGGCCTGCCGCTTCAAATTCTTTCCGGAAATTATCGAACGAGCCCCAGGTGGTGTTAATGGCTTCAGCCAGTTTGCCGGAAGGTTCGCCACCGCCTTCGGGTGAGAACTGTGTGAAATACAGGTTGTGATTCAGTATCTGCCCTGCATTATTGAATATCCCACCCTCCGATTCTCTTACGATTGTTTCCAGATCGGCATTTTCGAACTTTGTTCCCGGCACCAGGTTATTCAGGTTGTTCACATAGGTCTGAAGGTGTTTCCCGTGATGGAACTCAATCGTTTGTTTACTGATCACCGGCTCCAGGGCATCGGTGGCATACGCTAATTTAACTAATTCAAATTTCATAACATTTTCATTTTTATCCATTACTGGATGATTAGTAATACTTAAAACCAAACTTAAAAATACTGTCAACATATCTGTTCAGATTAAAAATTAATCATTTGTTTCCATATTTCCAACAAATATAAGATATGTTTGTTGGTTATTTCAGGAAATAACCGATAATTTTATCTATTGAGATATAGATATTATCAAATTAGTTTCTAATTTTGTGCCCTCAATGCATACATTATTAATTAGTAAACCTGTTTCGTAGATGACAAAGATAGTTGGGAATTTAGTTCCGAATACCTTTTTTATTACAAAAGGAAGTGGTGAATCCGATCTGGAAAAACATGCGGGTTCGTATCACATGGCGCTTTATGATGCCGGTATATCCGACTTTAATATTATGACTTACTCGTCTGTCATCCCGGCAACGGCGCATCTGGTAACGATGGACGAGATTGACCTGCCACCCTTTGGTTCGGAACTGAAAACCATTATGGCCATGTCTCACGGATACCAGGATGAGTTCGTTTCTGCCGGGATAGTCTATGCGTGGATGTATAAAGATGAGAACTTCGACGATAAAGTAGGTGGATTAGTCTGTGAAGTGAGCGGACGCTACCGCATCGAAGAATTGGAATCCCGCCTGATTCGTGTAATCAACGACCTCCACCAGAAAACGTATGGCAAATATTATCTGGGCGAACTCAATTTTATTACCGAAGGTATTACGATTGAAAAAAGGTATGGGACAGCCATCGCTTCCCTCTGCTTCCTCGACTTCCTGATGCCCGAAGTATGAAAAAGATCATCAATCCCTGGGTAGGGATGGAAGGCTATCTGTGTTTTGCCTGCTCACCCGACAATCCGTCGGGACTACAGATGGAGTTTTACGAAGAAGGAGATGAAGTCGTTTCTTTATGGAAACCAACAAACTATCAACAGGGATGGCTCAAGACCCTGCATGGAGGCATACAATGTACGCTCATGGACGAGCTGGCAGCCTGGGTCATCCTGAAAAAACTCCAGACGACAGGCGTCACCTCGAAAATGGAAATAAAATTCATCAAAAGCATCTCCACCGAAGAGCCCTTGCTGACAGTCCGGGGCCGTATAAAAGACAAGAAACGAAATGCCGTCTTTGTTGATACCGGGATATACAATGCGGCCGGCGAACTATGTTCACGTGCCGAAATCGTTTATTTCATCGTATCTCCCGAACGCGCCCGCGAATCTTTCTGCTTCGATGGCTGCCGGACAGAAGAATAAGTCGTCTTATCTTATTTTTACCGCCCAAAAACTTGTATAATCAATAAATACCTATACCTTTGCAGCCGCTAATACAAACAGCTTAAATTAATTATTCAAACATGGCAACAAAAATCAGATTGCAAAGATTCGGTCGGAAAGGGTACGCCTTTTACCAGATCGTAGTCGCAGACAGCAGGGCTCCACGGGATGGACGATTTATTGAGAGGGTAGGTTCTTATAATCCGAACACTAATCCTGCTACAATAGATTTGAATTTCGAAAGAGCCTTGTATTGGTTACAGGTAGGTGCGCAACCTACGGATACGACTCGTAATATACTTTCGCGTGAAGGCGTCTTGCTGAAGAAGCATTTGCTGGAAGGAGTCAAAAAAGGAGCCTTCGATGAAGCAGCGGTAGAAACAAAATTTCAGACCTGGGTGAAAAACAGGCAGGCAGCTGCTCAGGAGCAGAAAAACAAAGACCATGATGTGGCTAAAGCTGCTTCGAAAGTACGCCTGGATGCTGAAAAGGAAGTGAATAAAGCAAAAGCCCAGGAAGTAGCCAAAAAGAAAGCCGAGAAAAATGCTGCCGCGCAAGCCGCCCAGCCGGCCGCTGAAGCTGCCCCCCCCGCGGAATAAGAACCGGCTTGCAAGCTCTCATAAAAAAGAGGCTGCCTTGAAGGGCAGCCTCTTTTTTATTTCTTATGCTTTGGAGGGAAAAGGGGGAGAGGTGTGTCGAACAGATCCAGGCCTTTTCCGGTTTGAGTGAAGACCGTATCCAAGAGATGCTGAAACAAAACAATGGATGGCAGGACTTTATATTCATATTCCTTCCTTTTCTAATAAATAAACATTTTCCACTCAGCAATGATTGGGTAAAATCGTAGTTTTGGTTACATTTGTAGCATAAACTATAAAATAGAATGAATATGAGAAATGCTGCATTATTTCTTGCCGATGGTTTCGAAGAAATAGAAGCCGTAGGAACTGTGGATGCGTTGCGCCGGGCAAATATAAAAACAATCCTTGTTTCTATCACCGAAGAGCGCAAAGTAACAGGTACTCATTGCATCTCCGTCATGGCCGACGCCTTGTTTGCCAATGTGGATTATTCTGACGTGTACGCCTTGATTTTGCCGGGTGGTATGCCGGGCACCTTCAATCTGAATGAATACGATCCGTTAAAAGATCTCCTTGTCAGGCACAATGAAGCAGGGAAACTGATAGCTGCCATCGGCTCTGCCCCCTGGGTATTGGGAGAACTGGAACTGCTGAAAGGCCGCGAAGTTACCTGTTATCGCGGTTACGAACATCACCTGGCCGGCGCCACGGTGACAGAGGAGACCTGCGTTAAAGACGGGAATATCATTACAGGGAAAGGTCCGGGCTTTGTTTTCGATTTCGCTCAGAAAATCATCATCCATATGCAGTCGAGGTATATGGCTGATATGGTAGCTATAGGATTGCAGCTTCCGATATGGTGAACGACAATTGTTTCACCTCTTAGGCGTTGTCAGAAAATAAACGTTACAATAACCTGGATTGCTCTGCTCGCAAGGACGCCCCTCCCGTCCTTGCGAGCGGAGCGAAGTAATCTGGAAATGTCGGTAATGAAAAAATGTAACACTTATTTATGACGACTCCTAACGGAGTGTGAAGTAAGCGCAAATCAACAATTGTACCAACCATGCCAATGTATCAGGCAAAGGCAAGGTCGGCGGCATCGCAGGCCTGAACCATGGAATACTATCGGTTGGCATTAGAGCGGACAAATCTCTTGTAATGATTCCGCCGAATAATACTTGCCATAATATAATGCAATAATACGGATACATGTTGCTCCGCAATCCATACTGTCATATTGTATTATTTGGGGGAACTTTCTCCTTTTACAATTTTATAATTCCAGATTCGTAATCTGCTTGATTGATTTGTTTTTGCTTGTTGTTGTATTTGCGGCCAAAGTCTATATTCCACGCAACAGTAAACCTTATCATATTTCCATAATTCTTATTATATTGGGTCACCTCCTTTTGAACATATTCTGAGATAGTTTCCTGTTTCCCAGGATTCCCATCTGGCAGAAATGGATTCATTATTTCAAGCCCATACTGGAAACTTTTGTATCTATAGCGTGTACTAAAATCAGCCGTTGTTGCATAACTTTGTAGTGTTTCACCTGATAACATTTTTGATTTCAAATTAAGTGATACCGAAAGTGACCAGTTTTTATAGTACCCATCAAATTGAAAACGGTTATAATAACCTGTATAACAATGTGTATAGGTGTCCCCAAAATTAAAATATCGATTGATGGCGCTAACCACAGATGCATTTAAGTGGTCTTTCACAAGTTCTATAGCTGCATAAGTTTGAAATTGTAAATGTCTATACCCTTTTTGATTATTGTTACTATATTCAAAATAGTATTTTCCATCTTCTT
>JAISZA010000049.1 GCA_031269535.1 Tannerellaceae bacterium | reverse complement strand
CAAGGTGCAAAGCTCCCAGAGCGCCTTCTCCCTGGGATATATCACCGGCAATACGGGCAACAACGACTCCTACGGCTACTTCTCCGCCTTCGGCGACTTCCAGTTTGCAAGCGGCGATATCACCTATATGTGCGGCGACAACGTCCTCCTCCAGGGCGGCTACGCCCTGAGCTACGAATGGTTCTTCGGCGGGAATCTGGTCGGAACCGGCTCCTCCTACGTCGCCACCGAAGAAGGCGTCTATACGCTGGTGATGAACCAGGATCCCAATATCGTGACGGCCTCCACCACCGTACAGCGGGTAAATGCCGGCACCATCACTCCCGCCAACCAGCTCCTTTGCAGCGCCACTGCAACGCCCGCCTTGCTTACCGTCACCGGTGCTGTCACCCCCACCGGCACCGAATACCAGTGGCAAAGCAGCCCCGACGGCGCGACGTGGACCAATATCGCCGCCCCTGCCGGCAAGCAGGAGGCATACCAGCCCCCGGCATTACCCACCGGCTCCACCGTCATGTACTACCGCCGCGGTATGACGTCGATTTACTGCGAACTGGCCTACACCCCTGCTGCCACAATCACAACAATCGCCGGCACCGTCACCCCTGCCGCTCAGATCAAATGCGAGAGCGACGCCACTCCGTTCACCCCGCTCACCCTTACACCCACGGCCAACTTCCCCAACGTATCCTACCAATGGGAAAAGAGCAACGACGGCGCGACATGGACATCTACCGGCGCCACGGGGGTAAGCTATACTCCGCCGTTGCTGCAAACCTCGCCCGGCGTTCCGACGCGTACGATGCACTACCGCTGCGTCGTCTCCTCCTCCAGCAGCTGCACAGTCTCCACCGGCGCCGTCACAGTATCCATCTCCACCTGCGTGCTCCCGGTCAACCCTCACCTCCGTTCACGGATGATAACGACACCCTGATCGACGGATTACCGTGAGCTCCGGGGATTAATCAGGGTGCCGACGGCTTCGCGCCAATCTTCCCCGTTCCGGGGCTGATACGTCTGCATACCTAATGAGCGGGCGACGGCTATATTCCGCTCGCCATCGTCTATAAATAAAGTTTCGGAAGCAAGTATAGCGCTATCGTTCAGCATGTATTCGAAGATGCTGGGGTCGGGTTTGGTCAGTCCTATCTTGTAGGAGACATAGATAGCATCGAAATAACAGTTGATCGGGCGAGCTGCCGGAGAAAAAGCGGGAGTCTGCGCCCAGTCGTAGATGACGGAATTGGTATTACTCAGTAAATAAACCTTATGCGTCTTTCTTAACGCAAGGATATAATCCAGTTTATATTGAGGTACGTCAACAATAAAGCCCATCCATGCGTGTTCGACTTCTTTGATTGACAGCTCCCTCCCTGCGTGCCGGCTCAGTATGCGGCAGAACTCCGCCAGGTCGATCTGCCCCCTTTCCAGTTCCAGAAAAATACCTCGCTGTTCGTAAGGGTCGAGAATCTCTCCCTGTTTAAGACCCAGTTTTTCAAATCTTTGTATGGAGCGCGTCAAGTCGAGATCAATAATTACGCCTCCTAAGTCGAATACGATATTTTTTATTGTTGACATACCTTTTTCATGATTAAAAAAATACTAAACCAGTTTATGAATCACTAATCCCGATCGGAGTTTGGGTTCGAACCATGTCGTTTTGGGCGGCATGATATTCCCGCTGTCGGCAATGTCGGTCAGCTGTTTCATGGATACGGGGTAGAGCGCCAGGGCTGCCTTCATTTCTCCGCTGTCCACGCGGCGTTTCAACTCGCCCAGTCCGCGGATACCTCCCACGAAATCGATGCGTTTATCCGAGCGCAGGTCTTTGATACCCAGAATCTCATCCAGGATGAGTTTCGACGAGACCGTGACATCCAATACGCCGATAGGGTCGTTGTCGTCGTAGGTTCCCGGCTTGGCCGTCAGCGAATACCAGCTGCCTGCGAGGTAGAGGGCGAAGTTATGCAAGGCTGCCGGTCTGTAAGTCTCGCTTCCTTTCTGCTCTACGACAAAGTTTTTTCCCAGTGCGGTCAGGAAGTCTTTTTCCGTCAGGCCATGGAGGTCTTTCACTACGCGGTTATAGTCGATAATGCTCAGTTGGGAAGCGGGGAAGCAGACGGCCATAAAATAGTTGTACTCCTCATCCCCCCGGTGGCCGGGGTTTTGTCCGGCTTTTTCGGCGCCTACCAATGCCGCAGCAGCCGAGCGGTGATGGCCGTCGGCGATGTAGAGAGCGGGGATAGCGGCAAAGGAGGCGGTCACATGCGCTATATCCGCCTCGTCGTCTATCAGCCAGAAGGTATGACCGAAGCCGTCTGAGGGAGCTGTAAACTTATATTCAGGCGCTCTCTCCACATATTTCCTCAACACGGCATCTAATCCCGGATGGTCGGGATAGGCGAAGAAGACGGGTTCGATATTGGCATTATTGATGCGCACATGCTTCATCCGGTCTTCTTCCTTGTCGCGGCGTGTCAGCTCATGCTTTTTGATGCGCCCGTTCATATAGTCGTCCACCCAGGCGCAGACAACCAGTCCGTACTGGGTATGTCCGTTCATTGTCTGGGCATAGACGTAGTACATTTCTTTTTCGTCCTGCACCAGCCAGCCGTTATCCTGGAACTTCCGGAAATTCTCAGCCGCTTTTTCATATACTTCCGGGGCATGTTCATCCGTTCCTGCGGGGAAGTCTATCTCAGGCTTAATGATGTGATAGAGCGATTTTTCATTATCTCCTGCTTCCGTGCGCGCCTCTTCCGAGTTCAGCACATCGTATGGTCTCGACGCCACCTGTTCCACCCATTCCCTGGGCGGGCGGATTCCCCTGAAAGGTTTTACTTTCATACCGAATCAGTTTACTTTGAATTGTGTATTTCCGTTTTGTATGAAGTCCACGATCTGTCGGGCGGCAGCGATACCGGCATAGATATTGGCTTCGGCGGTCTGCGCTCCCGTCTTTTTGGGGGTAGCGAAGTAACGGGTGGGATATTTTGCCGTCCACTCGGCATCCCTGGCCGGTTTGATGTCGCTCAGGTATTTAAAGTCCGTACGTTCTTCCATTATCCGGGCGAGTCCGGCTTCGTCGATCACTTCTTTGCGGGCGGTATTCACGACCAGAGCGCCTTCGGGCATCAGGCTCAGCAAGTCGTAGTTAATGGAGTTTTTTGTTTCTGCCGTGGCCGGGATATGGAGGGATACGATCCGGCAGGTTTTAAACAGTTCTTCGGGCGAGGCGACGGCTTTCACCCCGTCATTTTCTATCACCTGCGTTCCGGTATAAGCGTCGTAGGCGTAAATCTCCATGCCGAATCCTTTGGCTATGCGGGCTACGTTCCGTCCTACGTTGCCATAGGCCAGGATACCCAGTTTTTTTCCTTTCAGTTCGGCCCCTGAGGCGCCGCTGAAGAATGCGCGGAGGCCGTACACTAAGAGTCCGAAAACCAGTTCGGCCACGGCATTGGAGTTCTGTCCCGGCGTATTCATCACACATATATTACGGGCAGTTGCAGCTCCGAGGTCTATATTGTCGTAGCCGGCTCCGGCCCTGACAACGATTTTTAGTTGTCCGGCGGCTTGCAGCACCTCCGCATCGATCAGGTCGCTGCGGACGATCAGGGCATCCACGTCTTTTACAGCCTCCAGCAGCTGTTGCTTTTCCGTATATTTCTCTAAGAGAAGGAGCTCCATGCCGGCGGCTTCCACTACTTCCCGGATACCTTCCACGGCTATCGCTGCGAAGGGTTTATCTGTGGCTACTAATACTCTTGTCATCGTTTCAATGTTGTTTTTCAAATTCTTTCATTTTTGCTACCAGGGCTTCCACGCTGTTTTTGGGCAGTGCATTGTACAGGGAAGCGCGGAATCCGCCTACCGAGCGATGTCCTTTGATACCGACCATACCGGCGGCAGAGGCAAAGGCGCCGAAACCGGCTTCCAGCTCCTTGTATTCGTCGGCCATGACGAAGCATACATTCATAATCGAGCGGTCTTCCGTGGCCACGGTTCCCCGGAACAGTTTATTCCGGTCGATCTCATCATACAGGATAGCGGCTTTTTCGATGTTCATCTTTTCTATTGCGGCCACGCCTCCCAGTGTTTCATACCATTTCAAGGTCTGCAAAGCGGCAAAAATAGGGAATACGGGCGGGGTGTTGAACATCGATTCTTTTTTGATATGCGTTCTGTAGTCGAGCATTGTCGGGATAGAGCGGCCGACATGTCCCAGCGCATCTTCGCGTACGATGACTAAGGTAACGCCGGCCGGCGCCAGGTTCTTCTGTGCTCCGGCGTAAATAAGGTCGTATTTCGACACATCGATCGGGCGCGAGAAGATATCAGACGACATATCAGCTACCAGACGCACTTTCATGTCGGGGTCGTAACGCATTTCCGTCCCGTAAATCGTATTGTTCGACGTAAAATGGAAATAATCCGAATCGTCCGCTACCGAGTAGTCTTTCGGGATAAACGTATAACCAGCCTCTTTCGAAGAGGCCACCACCTCTACCGTGCCAAAGAGTTTCGCCTCTTTGATGGCATTAGACGCCCAGGTGCCGGTATCTAAATAAGAGGCTTTTGTGTTTAATAAATTAAACGGCGCCATGCAGAACTGCATACTGGCTCCTCCTCCCAGGAAGACGACTTCGTAGCCGGCCGGGACGTCTAACAAGGCTTTGACTTTCGCCCTGGCTTCGTCGCATACGGCGACAAATTCTTTACTTCTGTGAGAAATCTCAAGAATCGACAGGCCCGTGCCGCTGAAATCCGTCACGGCATCGGCCGAATTCCGGATTGTGTACTCGCTTAAAATAGAAGGACCTGCTGAAAAATTATGCTTCTTCATACCTTATTGTTTTTAAAATGTTATGTTTACTTACGAATATCTATCACCCCATAATCGCTTCATTTGTTCGATTAGTTTTGATTCAGCCGGATTCGGTTGGCCGATCCACATCCTTTGTCCGATGAGTTCGGGAGGCATAAAATCCTGCTTTACAAAGTTATTTTCATAATCATGCGCATACTTATAGTCTTTGCCGTAGTCCAGCTCTTTCATCAGTTTGGTAGGTGCATTCCTCAGATGGAGGGGGACGGGCAGGTTTCCCGTTTGGTTTACGCATCCCAGAGCCGTTTCAATCGCCTTATAGGCGGAGTTGCTTTTGGGGCTGGTTGCCAGATAGACTGTTGTTTCCGCCAGGAGTATCCGTCCTTCCGGCCAGCCTATTTTGCGGAGCGCCTCGAAGCAGGCATTGGCCAGCAGCAGGGCGTTCGGATTGGCCAGTCCGATATCTTCGGCCGCAGCGATCAGCAGGCGGCGGGCAATAAACTCAGGGTCTTCGCCTCCGGCTACCATCCGGGCCAGCCAGTAGAGGGCGGCGTCGGGGTCGCTTCCCCTGATCGACTTGATAAAAGCCGAAATGATATCGTAGTGCATCTCGCCTCCTTTGTCGTAGGCGGCAGGGTTCTCCTGCAGGCGTTCTATCACTTTGGCGTCGTTGATTTCTATCGCGGCGCTCCCTTCCTCGGCGTTAACCACCAGGTCCAGTATGTTCAGCAGTTTACGCGCATCCCCTCCGGAATAGCGCAGGATTGAATCCGTCTCTGCCACATGAATGTTCTTCTCTTTCAGCACCCTGTCTCCGGCGAGGGCCTTGTGCAGGAGTTCCAGCAAATCCTCTTTATCGAGCGACTTCAGCACATAGACCTGACATCTCGAAAGTAAGGGGCGGATGACTTCGAACGAAGGGTTTTCCGTCGTCGCCCCGATGAGCGTAACGACTCCCGTCTCCACGGCCCCCAGCAGGGAATCCTGCTGCGATTTGCTGAAACGGTGTATCTCGTCGATAAACAAGATAGGAGAAACAGCATTGAAAAAGCGCCCGTTCTTCGCCTTGTCGATCACCTCGCGCACATCCTTCACCCCTGAGCTAATCGCACTCAGCGTATAGAAAGGAGCCTCCAGCCGATGGGCTATAATCTGCGCCAGCGTCGTCTTTCCCACCCCCGGCGGCCCCCATAAGATAAAGGAAGGAACGCGCCCTGCATCAATCATTTTACGCAAGACAGCGCCCTCACCTACCAAATGCTTTTGTCCGATATAATCATCCAGAGTCTTCGGACGCATCCTTTCCGCTAACGGTTGATTCGCCATGCAGCAAAATTCGCACTTTTTATTCACTTATCAAAACTTTCTTAGTTACAAGTTACGAGGAGTGCACCCAAGGCGTTGCCACTGGGTTGGGTTATACCGGAACCCAGGGCGTTGCCCTGGGCTGGGTTATACAGGGCTTTCAGCCCTTTTCGCTGTCAGGATGAGGCGGACGGGGGTATGCCTGGTTCGTTCCGGCTCGTTTTATTTTTATCTGTAGGGAAAATTCGGAAATTTTTCCGGGCTGAAAGCCCTCTATATCCCAGCCCAGGGCAATGCCCTGGGTTCTTAATGATGTCCGCCGACAATTTCCGGCAGCTTTCCCCCCGGGGAAATTTCTTGCCGGCAATTTCCGGCAGCTTTCCCCCCGGGGAAATTTCTTGCCGACAATTTCCGGCAGCTTTTCCCCCGGGGGGAATTCTTGCCGGCAATTTCCGGCAGCCTTTCCCCCGGGGGGGAATCCTTGCCGGCAATTTCCGTCCTTGCGAGGTACGAAGCAATCCAGGGGGCGCCCGGGGCTGGATTGCTTCACCCTCCGGGTTCGCAATGACGATGCGACAATTTGAATTGAAAATCGACGTAGTCAAATACGCCCATTACAAGTTACAGTGCACCCTTCGCGCGTTTTAAATATCCTTTCTCTGAAGCATATTCCTGCATTCTCTCGGAGTCTGCCAAAACACGGAGAGCATCATGATGCTTTATTTTCCCGGTAGCTTTTCGGCGACATACCAGTCACCCGTTTGAAATACTTC
>JAISZA010000144.1 GCA_031269535.1 Tannerellaceae bacterium | reverse complement strand
GAACAAAAATGAAGTATCTTGAAGCTGTTTTATCTTTTCTGCTCTCGCTTGCAGGCCTACTTTTCAAAAGCCCGCAGAAGGGGAAAGGACGCCCCTGCGACTGCCGTCCTGCTGCTCCTGCTCCTGGCGCTCCTGAGCCTGCTGATGCGGGAGACGGAGGTGACACTGGCCTCGATCGGAGCGCTGCTGACGCTCCTGGCGCCCCCTCCTCCGCGCCGGACGCCCTGAACGCTTCGCGCCTGCTGGGCTACTGCCTGCTCCTGAGCGTCGCCCTCTCGCGACTGCTGCGCTAATTAAGAATTAAAAGTTAGGAGGGAGGGGCGTCAGGAACCCATTCCCTCCTAATTGAAAAGACCCGGGAAATTATCCGACCGGGGCGCAGTGTGGAACGAAATAAGGACCGTGAATAGTGAATAGTGAAATACAACTATTTCTGAAACTATGTACTTTATTATTTCGCATTGATTTAGTCGATTTTTCGGAAAAAATAAATACTTTTGCAGCGCATCTATGAAACACATGGCTATTCGAAAAATGAAAGTACATAAAGAAGGGACAGGACTGCTGCTGACGCTTTTTTCCTGCTTGTTCCTCCTCAATCTCGTTTTGTATCACACGAATGGGAAGTGTACGCTCTTTTATTCCGTATCTTTTGTCTCTCTTGTCTGTTTTCTGCTTATCCTGAACTTCTTCCGCAGTCCTTTCCGTCGTTTCCCTTTCGATTCGGAAGGGCTGGTTATTGCGCCTGCCGACGGTACGATTGTCGCTATCGAAGAAGTAAAGGAGCATGAGATACTCCACAGGCCTTGTATCCAGATATCCATTTTCATGTCGGTATTTGATGTACATGCCAATTGGTTTCCGGTGAACGGGACGGTCAGGCACGTCTCTCACCATCAGGGGCGCTTCATGGCGGCCTACCTGCCTAAGAGTAGTGTGGAAAACGAACGCTCGGCCATCCTTATCGCAACGAAATGCGGGAGAGAGATACTGACACGCCAGATTGCCGGAGCCATTGCCCGACGAATTGTCACATACGCCAGGGAAGGCGAATCCTGCCATGTGGACGAACATCTGGGCTTCATTAAGTTTGGTTCCCGCGTAGATGTATATATCCCCTTAGAGAGCGAAATACTGGTGGAAATGGATCAGAAAGTAACAGGGAACCAGACGCCGATAGCCCGCCTGGAGAATCTGAATCAAGCACCTCAGCCGGTATGAATATCCGCCGGCATATTCCGAACGCGATTACCTGTCTGTCTCTGGTATGCGGCTGTATCGCCACTGTGATGGCGCTGGAAGGGCGGCTCCTGGAAGCGGCAGTCTGCATCATGGCCGCCTCGGTATTCGATTTTCTGGACGGTCTTTGCGCCCGCCTGCTACATGCGTATTCGGCGATCGGGAAAGAGCTGGATTCGCTTGCGGATATCATCAGTTTCGGCTTGGCGCCCGGCATGATTGTTTTCCGGCTGTTGCGCGAAGCTTCCCCGGCCTTGCCTCTGGGAAGCCTGAATGTGTATATACCTTTGCTGGCGTTTGTCATCCCTGTCTTTTCGGGCCTGCGCCTGGCGAAGTTCAATACCGACGAGAGGCAGACCACATCTTTCCTCGGACTACCTGTTCCGGCTCATGCCTTATTCTGGTCTTCTCTGGGGTATGCGCTGCAACCGCTGGCTGCTGTCCGGGGGCTTTTATTTACCTGCCTCCTTATCCCCTCGCTTCTGTTCACTTCCTGCTTATTGGTGTCGGAGATACCGATGTTCTCTCTGAAGACCCGCTCCCTTGGCTGGAAAGGGAATGAGATACGTTACCTCTTGCTGGTCAGCTCCCTGCTTTTTATTCTTTTTTTCGGTTTTCCGGGGATAGCAGCTGCCATATTGCTCTATGTTCTACTATCTGTTGTCACTCTAAAAAAGGTAAACAACCATGTTTAAGTTCTTGTTATTTATATTCTTTTTTATCATTCTGCTGGGTTTTTTAGCGGGTTTTTCCATTCTGCGCTCCCTCCGCGACGCCTTATTCGGCCCGCCTTCAGGCTCACGTAAATCTCAGCAGCAGACTACTGCCGGTAAGAAAACCTCCCACAACCGGTCTGCCGCTTCCCGGAAGAAAATAATCCGGAAAGACGAAGGCGAATACATCGATTACGAGGAGGTAAAGTAGCCGGAGTCTCCCCCCTTACCTCCGTTTGCGAAAAAAATCAGTCATCATACCGGCACATGCTTCATCCATCACGCCGCTTTCCACATCTGTTCTGGGATGCAGCGCCTGGGGGGCATACCGCCGGAAGCCTCTTTTCTCGTCGGAAGCTCCATAGACAAGCCGGCTTATCTGTGCCCAGCCTATGGCCCCCGCGCACATCACGCAGGGTTCTACCGTCACATACAAGGCACAATCCGTAAGATACTTAGCGCCGAGTGTATGGGTGGCCGAAGTGATGGCCAGCATTTCGGCATGAGCCGTCGGGTCGTTCAGCCGTTCCGTCTGGTTATGCGCACGGGCGATGATCCGGTTATTGCATACAATCACTGCCCCGACAGGCACTTCGCCTTCCCTGGCTGCCAGCGAAGCTTCCGCCAGTGCCTGCTTCATAAAATAAGCGTCGTCGAAAGGATTCATCTCCGCATCTCGTATTCTTTAAAAAGGGTAGGATAATCCTCTTCCAGAATTTTCAGGATATGGGAAAGAATCGTTTCGCGGTACCAACGTGATTTATTGGAAATCTTATACTTACCAAGATAACGCTCCACGGTACGGTATTCGTCGTAATTGAGGTTAAATGCAACCCTGTGCACACGCAACTGCTTCGTTTTGTCGCCTTTTTTCATGGCGCAAATATACAATGTGAAAACTTAAATAAAAAAGAATTTCCTATATTTGTAGCCTATATAAACATAAAACCTTATGGCAGAACAAAACCTTACCGGTAAAGAGGGCGAAGAAGAAGCCCGCAGCTTCCTGATTGAGCAGGGATACGTGATTTATCATGTCAACTGGCGCTGGAAGCATTATGAGATCGATATCATAGCCGCCGATGACGAAGAACTGGTTGTTGTGGAAGTAAAAACCCGTTCGGCTGACTATCTGGTCTCGCCCGAAGAATCCATCGACCGGGGAAAAATCAGGCGCCTGGTGGCCGCAGCCGATGTGTATGTCCGCCGTTTCAGGCTGGACAAGCCCGTACGCTTCGATATCATTACGTTGATAAAGAATGAAAACGGATACGAAACAGAGCATATTGAGAATGCGTTCTATGCTCCCGTTCAGGGAAGGTAGGGGCCCCTTATCCGAGCGGCTGAAAGGGTAGGGCGGTCTCTTTGCGGTAACCCGTACCACAGAAAGTGGCTATCAGTTCACCGGCTTCGTTGCTGACCTTCACCTCGCAATTGGCCAGCCGTTTATGGCTGAACACTTCGCGGGCTTCGGCGTAGAGGTATCCGCTGCTTTCCGACTTAAAGAAGTGGATGGACGAGGCGATCGAGAAGGTCAGCCGGGCGTGACTGTTGGTTGCGGCGGCGAAGGCAAGATCGGCCAGCGTAAAGATAGCTCCCCCCTGGCATACCCCTCCGCCATTGAGGTGAAAGGGTTGGATTTCCATGCGTGTCTTCGCATACCCATTCCCTACCTCCAGAAGCTCAATCCCTGCCAGAAGGGCAAACTGATCACCTTGTAAAAAATCCCGAATCGTCATGCCTGCAAATATAGCAGAAATTTCAGAACTCCTGACTTATATTCAATGCAATTCATAAAACGAGCATGAAAACACGGTTCACGTTTCCCGGACTCAGGTTTATCATGTGTCTGGTGTGGGATTAATCTGTAGGCTCTAAATAGCTTTTCAGGGAAGCATGAAGGTTCTTCAGCGATTGGGAGATTCTGTATTCGACGGTTTTGATGGAAACTCCAAGTTGCTTGGCTATCTGAGCATGGGTGAGATGCTCAAAGCGACTAAGGAGAAAAGTGTGGCGATACGTATCCGGGAGCATATTTATGGCTTTTTGTATCTGTTCGGCCAATTCGTCGATCAGGTAATGATCCGGGTCGTCAGAAGGTTCTTCCATCTCTTTATTCATGGCATTTTCGACGCGCTTATGATAATGTTCTTTCTTAATCAGATTCAGACAACGATGGCGGACTGCTGTAAATAAATAAGACTTCAGGGAACTCTCAATAAAAAGAAGTTTCCGGTTTTCCCATATATCAGCCATCAGTTCCTGCACGATTTCTTCGGCAAAAGCATCCCCTACAAAACGCGAAGCATATTCGCACAGGGGAGAATAATACTTAAGAAACAATTGCCTGAAAGCAGATTGATCTCCTTCCTGTAATTTCGTAAACAATATTGGGTCGTCCATTGTATTCCGGTTACAAATTGAACAAAGATAAAAATAATCTCCACATTCTCCTTAATAATGGATGCTGAAAGGGTGCCTGGTCTGGATTGCTTCACCCTTCCGGGTTCGCAATGACGGCCCGTAATGACGATGCGACAATTTTAAATACACCCCGCTGAAATGCATCCGGAGGCTGTCTCAAAAGTCCTCCGGATGCATCCTTACGAGATCTCTTACTCGTATGGAAGCAACAGGATGCAGCTATTCATGCGTTTGAGAAGAAAGTACTTCCAGAGGTTCTCCCTGATACACTACCCTGACTGCTTCTCCCTCCGGATTTTCCGGGGAAATGAAGCGGATGGAGATGGTGCGCCCGGAAATCATATCCGGATAGGACCCCTGGCGGGCGCCGATCGTAAGCTTCCCTTCGTCGTCGTCGTAACGGAACCCGATTGTGCAGTACTGGCCTTTCTCGTAATCATACGTCGTACCCTTGTCTTCATAGAGGGTGAAGGAGGCATCCTTTCCTTTATAGACATAGAGGGTCAGGTCTTCCTGTGCGTAGGCGGTCGATTGCACCACTTCTCCGGCAGGGATGATGGAGCCGGCACGTACGAAGAGGGGCATTCGTTCGTAGGGCGCATCGACTGTCGTGCGAAGCCCGCCGGAAAAACTTTTGCCCGTATAGAAATCATACCACACCCCTTCCGGGAAATAGACGGAGCGGCTCCGGGCTTTGTATGCATAGACCGGACAGGCCATCAGGGCAGGGCCAAACATATACTGGTCGTCCACCTCATAGGTCGCCTTGTCGGCCGGATAATCCATCGGCAGGGCGCGCATGATGGTATAATCCCCGAACCAGGTCATACCCGCCAGGCTATAGATATAAGGCATCAGGTGGTAACGTAGTTCGTTGTAATATTTCATAGCGCGCCAGGTAGGAGAACCTTCGGGCGAGATGGTGTAAATCTCGCGGTAAGGATACTGCCCGTGGCTGCGGAAGAGGGGGCAGAAGGCGCCGAACTGATACCAGCGGAGGTTGAGTTCGCGCCATTCGTTCATTTCCTCGCTACCCTCCTGCGCCCGTTCGTAGCGTCGCTCGACACAGAAACCCCCGATGTCCATGGTCCAGTAGGGGATGCCGGAAAGGGAGAAGTTCAGGCCTGCGCTGATCTGGGCTTTCATGTCTTCCCAGCGGCTGGCGATGTCGCCGCTCCAGGTCGCCGTCGAATAGCGTTGCAGGCCGGCAAAGCCCGAACGGGTGAGCAGGAATACGCGCTCGTCGGGATTGACGCCCCGCTGGCCGTCGTAGATAGCCTCGGCATTGACAAGGGCATAGGCGTTGAAGAATCTGGCGGAGGGACCCAGATAGGTCGGGCCGCAGAGTTTCTTACGGTAATCCATATCATTATTATCCTGGACATTCGGTTCGGAGGCATCCATCCACCAGGCGTCGATGCCGAGGCTGTAGAGGTGCTCGTTCATCTGCTCCCAGAAAAGCTTGCGCGCCTCCGGGTTGTAAGCGTCGTAGAAAGAGCCGATGTAGCCGGGATAAATCCAGTCTTTGATGCTGTCGGTCACGGCCTGTTGGTACATGGCGCCAAGACTGTCCAGCTCCTTGTAATGCCTGGTGGTGACATAGAACTTAGGCCATACGGAGATCATCAGCCGCGCCTTCTGTTCGTGTACCTGCCGTACCATGCCGGCCGGGTCCGGATAGCGGACGGAGTCGAACTCATGGCTACCCCAGGCGTCGCGTGGCCAGTAATTCCAGTCCTGGACAATGACGTCGAGGGGGACTTGCTGGCGGCGGTATTCGGCAAGGGTAGCGACGACTTCTTCCTGCGTTTTATAATGTTCGCGGCTGAGCCAGTAGCCCATCGCCCACTTAGGCATGATCTGGCTCTTGCCCGTCACGGCGCGGTATCCGCTGATGACCTCGTCCATGCTGTCGCCCCGGATGAAATAGTAGTCGATATGATCGCCCATCTCGCTCCAGAAGGCGAGCTGGTTTTGTTCTTCTTCAGGGATAGGGCTGAGGACTTTGAGTCCGAGGTAGGAGACATTCCCGTCAGGTAGCCATTCGATACGGAAGGGATAGGCTTTGTCTTTCTCCATCGGCAGTTTGAATTTATAATCGTTCGGGTTCCAGGCCGTACGCCAGCGTTCGGGTACGACCTCCTGTCCGTCGATAAAGACTTTGACATAGCCGGCATAATGGAGTTTGAAATGATAGACACCCGTTTCGTTCGGCTGCAATTGTCCTTCCCAGAGGGCGGAACTGTTTCCCCGCGGGAAGTGTTCGGGGAAATTGCGTATGGTAGTCAGGTATTCATAGTCGATGGCCGCCTCTGCGCGGGTCGTATGAAACCTCTCCCCCTCGCGTCCCTGCGAGGTATAAGAGGCGGTGATGCTGCCTTCGCTGCCTTCCGCATCATAGAGTTTGAACACTTCATCCAGATTGGCATACGGACGGGCATCGCCGAAGCGGCTGAGGGAGTAGTTGTGCCAGAGCAAGCCGTAACCTTTGGTCGAAACGATAAAGGGGATACTCACCTTGGTGTTGTACTGGAAGAGTTCTTCGTTGCGCCCTTTGTAGTTGAACTCATCGCTCTGATGCTGCCCCAGCCCATAGAGGGCTTCGCCTTCTACGTTCCCGAAGACCTGGCGCATGGTATATCCTTCCGTGCCTTCTACCTCGATGGCCCGGAACGATTTGCCGCCTCCCTGCTTCTCACTCAGGATAAGCTGCCCATCGGCGCCGGTAAACCAAATCTCTCCGGTTGTCTGTAAAAGGGAGGCGCGGGTCGTTGCCGTACTCAGTACAAGCGTATCCCCGTGGTGGGCGATCGTGAAAGGCGGGACGGTATATGCTTTTGTGTCCTTTATCAGATTAACCCCTTCCGTGATTTCAGGTAGTGGCGAAGCCGTCACCCGGATGACATTCTCTGTGATAACCTGCAGGCGGACAGCTTTCGCCCCGCCGGCGCTTATGCTGACGATCACGCCGTCTTTCGTGTGTTGCACGCCGGACATACAGCCCGTAAAAAGCAGGAACATGCCTGCGGGAATCAAACAATAAAACAATACTTTCTTCATATCTTTTTTTTCTTATTGGATACGTAATGTGGTTTTACCTTCCAGGCCCGGGGCGTAGATTTGTTTGTTCTTCATATCCACTTTCACTTCATGGAGGCGGTTATCGGCAGGCAGGCAGATCAGTCCGTAAGCCTCCGTTGCCCCGGCGGTATAGAGTCTCAGGCTGATGTTGCTCCAATCCATCCGGCTGGTGGATTGTGCCAGCCGGATGTGCGGAACGGCCGATCCGTCGCGCACCAGGATGATGGCGGGGATAGGGCCGGCGGGGATAGTCTGGTATCCCTCTTCGTATATTTTGCCCGTTTGGTAATCGATCCATTTGCCCTGTGGGAGGTACACCGGGCGGCTGTTTCCGCTTTCGAGCAGTGGGGCGACGAGTATCTGGCTGCCGAACATATATTCATCTTCCACCAGCCAGGCGCCGGGGTCGTCCGGAAATTCGACGAAAAGGGCGCGCATCATAGGGAGCCCTTTTTCTGTACATTCTTTGGCCTGGGCATAGACATAGGGCATGAGCTTATACTTCAGCTCCGCGCTCTGCCGGAAAGCCTCTACAAACCCTTCCTTGTATAACCAGGGCTCGGTAGGAGGAGCGCCGTGTGCGCGCGAGTGTGAACTTAAGAAGCCGAAAGGCAGCCAGCGACGATACAGCTCTTCCGGCGTAGATACTACAAAGCCTCCTATATCGTGGCTCCAGAAAGAAAAGCCACTCAACCCGATGGATAGCCCTCCTCTGAGCGTTCCCATCATACCATAATCCGTATTGGCTGCATCCCCACCCCAGTGGAGCGGATAGCGTTGCGAACCGGCCCAGGCACTACGTGCCCAGATGATGGTTTCGCCGCTGACTTCTTTTGTGATATCGGCTACCACTTTATTATAACGCAAAGGGTATAGGTTGTGTTCGTACAGGCCGGTTTTACCCGAAGCATAGAGCCCATTGAAAGGAGCCGCTTCGCCAAAGTCCACTTTAATAGCGCCTACCCCCATCCGGATGAGTCGGCCTATTTTTTCCTGATACCAGGCGACCGCTTGCGGGTTTGAGAAATCCAGTACAACATCTTCGTAGGGCAGCCCACCTTTGCTGTTTTTCACGTAAAGTTCTTTCTCTATAAGTTCAGGGAAGAAGCGGTTAGGGGGCGTGAAGTACGGAAGCTGCCAGAGACTGATACGGAAGCCGTCGCTCTTCAAGTCGTCGATCATCTTTTGCGGGTTGGGGAAACGGGAAGGGGAAAATTCGTAGTCGCATTGCCAATCAATGTCGAACCATCCGGTGTCGAAGTGGATCACATCAGAAGGTATCTTATGTTTCCGCAGGTTTTGCGCCACATCATACCCCTCCTTCTCCGTGAAATACGTAATGCGGCTCATCCAGGTGCCGAAGGACCACAGGGGGGGCATGACAGCTTTTCCTACAATCCCGGTATATTCGTTCAATACCTCTTTAGGATTACCGAAGAAGACGAAGAAGTCCAGACTTTCGTCGCCCATGAACAGCTTCATCGCATTGATAGCCGTCGCCCCGAAGTCGCAAGTCACCGGTGCCGAAGTATGCATAAAGATGCCATACCCCCGGTTGCTCATAAAGAAGGGAACGGGTTTGTACATCTGGTCGGTTTCCGGCCCCTGGGGGTCGGTAGTAAAGAGATGTACCTTCTGTCCCACCTTGTCTAAGCGGGTGAATGATTCTCCGCAACCGAATATTTTTTCGCCCGGCGAGAGGCTAAAGACGGGATTCAGGCTGCGGCTGTTATCGTGCCCGCGCTTGATGAAGTTGAACGGAAGGATTTTCACCTGCGTAGAGTCGTTGTCGCAGAGGCGTTGTGTCTTCGTGAGCAGCCTGCCCTGGGCATCGCGCAGGACGATCCGCCAGGGACTGCGTTCGATGCTGATACTTCCGTAATGGCTCGCATAGGTGATCATCGCCGTATCGCTCCGGGTAATCTTCCATGTATTGTCGCGCCCCGGCTCTCCGGCCAGCATGAGCGAAGTCTCTGCCCTGGGCTCAGCCGGCGTAGTCAGCATCCGGATGCGGAGGGTACGGGGCGTGACGAAGTCGAGTCTGAAAGAGAACTCCGGATTATTCTCGTACGCCTGTTCGGGGAAGTCCAGCATATGCAGCGGACGGGCTACCACCGTATTGGTATTAAATGCCTGGCGCGTAAAAAGATTGTAGCGCCTCCACAGGATTCGTCCCTCTCTCCCGGCCTCGTCGAAGGAAGCCAGTTCGTCGGCAAAGAAAAAGATATTCGTAAAGTCGTTGAAGTCCGTACTCATATCTTGAGCGATATTCATCAGGTAAGGGGCTCCTGCATGAGGATGCAGTTGCGCATTCGCGCGGAGAGCAGCACACGAGAGTGCGGTAATAACACTCGCGAGAATCAAATACTTTGTGGTTTCCATGGATAATTTGTTTTTTTTTAATGGGTAAATGTATTCTATTATTTATTCATAAGCAAGTACTATTTGTTTTTTGGGAGGGGATAAAATGTTTTTTTAAAGGGGTATTTTGTTTTTCATCTTTTTCTTAACCGTAGATTTTAGGGTAAGGGAGGTGTTGTTTTGTCATATTTATAGTTAAGACTTAAGACATGAATGTGATATATGCCCGCCGGGGCCCAAAGGCTAATCGAAAAATGAATATTAACCATGTTGTTTACCTCGCCTCCAGAATGGTGATGAATATCTGGAAACGGAAGTTTGCCAGGAAACAGGAGCAACCCGCTGCCGGTCCACTGCTCACGCCCGGAAACCCCGAAGGAGGAGAGCTCACCGTCGAAATCACCAACACCGGCATCGGTCTCCATATCTGCTGCGAATACGCAGGGGCCCGTAATGAAAGTATCACGGTCAAGAGCGAGTTGGGTAAGGGCAGCACCTTCTGCCTCTCCCTCCCCTTCCATGCGGAGAGCATCCACGAGATAGTCTCCGCTCCTTCCCCTTCCCCTGCCCCTGTCCGGGAGCAGCCGGTCAAGGTTATGGCCGTGGCAAGCCTCCCCTCGCTCTTAGTCGTGGAAGACCATACCGGCTTCCGCTCCGTGCCATGCAGCATTCCTCTGACAGGAAACATACAGGTCAGCTCCCCCGACGATGAGCTTATCCGAAAAACCATTCGTTTCATCGAAGAGCAAATCGCCACTCCCGGTCTCTCAGTCGAACGGCTGAGCCGCGAAATGGCCATGAGCCGTACCAACTTCTACAAGAAAATCCTCTCTATTACCGGTAAGACCCCCCTCGGACTTATCCGCACCATCCGCATGAAGTACGCTGCCCAACTGCTCGAAAACAGCAGGATGCGCGTCAGTGAAGTAGCTCTTCAGGTAGGTGTGAACGATACTAAGTTATTCCGCAAGTATTTTAAAGAAGAATTTGGTATCTTGCCCTCCGAATTATACAGCAAGAAGGGCTCCGGCATGCGCGAACACAGTTCGTAAGCAATATCTGTTTCACTCCCGTCCGGTTTATTTCCGGACGGGAGCAAATTTATCTCGGACGGGATCGGATTTATTTCGGACGGGAGCAGTCTATGGGGGATGTGCTGAAACGATTCTGCCTTATTTATTTCGCATCCCTTAGAAAAGAACCCGCAGGTGAAATAAGAAATTGTATATTTGCAGTAGATTATCAAAAAAATGACTATGACACAGAATAAACATGTTTTCATTTGTCTCTTGTTTCTTTTTACCGCGGCCAACTTCCTGACCGCGCAGCAGAAACCACGCCTGGTACTGGGGGCCGAGCAAATAGACACAATCGTAAACCTGGTAAAAGACAGGCCGGTGGCTTTAGTGGTCAATCAGACATCGGTTCTGGAAAATGCACAACAGGTACACCTGCTGGACACCTTACTGGGGCGGGGCATTGCCGTAAAAAAAGTCTTTGTTCCCGAACATGGTTTCCGCGGGACGTCCGAAGCCGGCGAGGATGTGAAAGACAGCCGCGACAGGAAGACAGGCATTCCCATCCTCTCGATTTACGGCAGGAACAAAAAGCCTACTGCCGGTCAGCTGCGCGACGTCGATGTCCTTATCTTCGACATTCAGGATGTAGGTGTTCGTTTCTACACCTACATAAGCACGATGCATTACGTGATGGAAGCCTGTGCCGAAAATGCGAAAGAATGTATCGTGCTCGATCGCCCGAATCCGAATGACTTTGTCGATGGCCCGATGCGCAAAGAGGGCTTCGAATCGTTTGTTGGTCTGGATCCTATTCCTGTGCTTCACGGGCTTACGGTAGGCGAGCTCGCCCGTATGATCAACGGCGAGCGATGGCTGAAAAGCCGGCCCGACACCTGCCGCCTGAGGGTTGTCGCGCTGAAGAATTGGCGCCATGGCGATCCTTACTGGCTTCCGGTACGTCCTTCGCCTAACCTGCCGAACGATCAGGCGATGCGTCTTTATCCCTCTCTGGGATGGTTCGAGGCTACCCATGTCAGTATCGGACGGGGTACGTATTTCCCCTTTCAGGTGATTGGCTACCCGGATAAGGCTTTCGGCAGTTTTTCCTTTACTCCCGGCTCAATACCGGGCATGGATGCCAATCCTCTGCAAAAGGATAAGAAGTGTTTCGGCCTTGACCTGCGTGAGTACCCTTTTGAGGGAGGACTGACATTAAGATTCTTCCTCGACTTTTACGAGAAAGCCGGGAGCAATCCTTCTTTCTTCGCCCGTCCGGAATGGTTCGACCTCCTGGCCGGGAACAGGGAACTGCGTGCCTACATCACTGCCGGTCTCTCGGAGCAGGAAATCCGCCTCCTCTGGCAAGACGATCTGGAGAGCTACAAAACCCTGCGCCTCAAATACCTTCTCTATCCGGATTACGATGGGGAATAGGGTTATGAGTTACAAGTTATGAGTTACAAGTTACGAGTTTAGTAATGCGAAATAAATAAGGCGTAATGGGTGCAATTCAAATTGTCGCATCGTCATTGCGAACCCGGAGGGTGAAGCAATCCAGCGTGCGCCCGGACTGGATTGCTTCACCCTCCGGGTTCGCAATGACGGCCCGTAATGATGATGCGACAATTTGAATTGCACCCGGCATAATAGTTCCCCATGTTTGTTTTTCATCCCTTACTTGTAACTCGTAACTGCGTTCACCATTTGACGAAAGTGGATGTGTTTAAGTATTCGTAGCATTTTCTGACGGAAACGAGGGGCT
>JAISZA010000041.1 GCA_031269535.1 Tannerellaceae bacterium | reverse complement strand
ATTTTTTAGATGGAGGATTGAGTACTATACAAAGGAAAACTTCGTTAAAAGAAAGGTACCATATTATGTGTAAATACTATGGCAAATTTTCTACAACGTTGTTGCATCTTTGGTTTGCCATCCGGTTTTATTCGGCCAAGTGGTTCATAGGAAGAGTTTAATAATTTTTTAATTGAATGATATATGCAAAATCTCATAAAGAAAGCGGGTAAACATATTGCGGCGGTAGCTTTATTTCTGGGTTTGGTAATGACTTATTTCGCTCCTGCTGTATTTGAGGGAAAGACGATCGCGCAAGTAGATAACATCAAAGCAACAGGAATGGGAGGAAGTCAGACACAGAAGTATGCCGATACGGCTGAACCCGGTGAGTTCAGTGCCTGGTCGGATGTTGCGTTTTCGGGAATGCCTTACGGCCCCGGTTACGGGAGTCCGGCTCCGAAACTGCCCTCCTACGGTATTATTGACGGTTGGTTGAAACTGCCGGGATATACACATGCCGCCATGATCTTCACCGGCCTGATATGCTTCTATATTTTCATGTGTGTATTGGGAGTTAACTGGTGGTTGGCTATTGCCGGAGCGATTGCTTTTGCTTTTGCTTCCTATAATATTATTATTATCGAAGCCGGACATATTGTAAAGGCTTATGTGATTGGCTATATGCCGCTGACTCTGGCAGGGATGGCGCTTCTATTCAAACGAAAGTATCTATGGGGAGGGGTTTTGTTCCTCCTGGGAGTGGCCTTCTCGCTTGCAAACGGACATATACAAATCACGTACTATTTGGTTTTACTCTGCCTGTTTATTTATGCAGGTTATACCTATAATAAGATAATCAAAGAGAAAATATACGGAGAATGGTTGAAGTCATCACTTATCATGCTTGCCTGCGTCGTGCTTGCCGTGATGCCGAATGCCCAGGGAATGTACGCCAATTGGGACTTGGGACAGCATTCCATCCGGGGACAATCCGAACTCACACCCAAAGCAGATGAAAACGGACAGGCAGAGAAAGCATCCACCGGACTGGATAAAGACTATGCTTTCGAGTGGAGCTATGGCTGGAAAGAACTGCTTACGGTAATGATTCCCAATGTATATGGAGGTAGCTCCGGTGGTTCATTGGATAGCTCTTCCGAACTTTATAAGGAATTGAAACAGCATAATGCCCAGGTTGGAAAAGAAGTACGAACCTACACCTATTGGGGAGATAAAACATTTACTTCCGGACCTGTGTATTTCGGAGCTCTTGTCTGTTTCCTGTTTGTCCTGGGGATGTTTGTAATCCGGAGTTCCATGAAATGGTGGCTGCTGGGGGGGACTGTCTTCCTCACTTTCCTGGCTTTGGGGCGTAACTTTGATGCTTTCAACGACCTCATGTTCCACTACCTGCCTTTATACAATAAGTTCCGGACGGTAGAGATGGCTTTAGTTATTCCCGGCCTGGTTTTTCCTGTTGTCGCTATCTGGGGACTGCGTCTGATCCTGGCCGGGGAGGTCGAAGATGAGCGGTTGAAGAAAGGCTTTACCTGGTCGCTGGGGATTACCGGAGGTATCTGTTTGCTTATTTGGTTACTCCCTTCGCTGTTCCTTGATTTCCGTTCGTCTTATGATGCTCAGTTTGTGAGCCAGGTGCCGGAATGGTATTACAATGCTTTACTGATAGATCGGGCGTCGCTGGCCTCTTCGGACGCATTTCGTTCTTTGATTTTCATTTTGCTGGGAGCCGGATTGCTTTTTTGGTTCCGGAAATCGAAGAATAAGAAAACATCGGCAATCATCGTGAGCGCCGGAATCGCCATCCTGATATTGGCAGACCTCTGGAGCATAGACCGTCGATATATCAACGATGAGAGTTACACCCGTGAAAAGCCGGAAGAGACATATAAAGAAACCCTTGCCGACAAAGAAATCCTGAAAGATACCGACTCCTTCCGCGTATTGGGATTGAATGACCCTTGGCGGAATACGGATGTCTCTTATTTTCACCATTCGGTAGGCGGGTATCATGCTGTAAAGCTGCGTCGGTATCAGGAATTGATAGACTACAGGCTGAGTAAGGAATATCAGCAAATTGTCAATGCTTTTCAGAATGCGCGTTCGTTCGAAGATATTTATCCGGCATTGGCAGTATCTCCCTCTCTGAATATGCTGAACACGCGCTACATTATATATAATGTAGAACAGCCACCTCTGAGAAATCCGTTTGCCTATGGAAATTGCTGGTTCGTGCAGGGAATAGAGATTGTTGATAATGCGGATGCCGAGATTGCCGCCTTAGAAACACTCCATCCGCTGGAGGCTGCCGTTATCGACAAACGCTTTGCCCTGGAACTGGAAGAATTTACCCCGCAACAGGATTCAACGGCCACTATCGTTCTGGAGAATTACCGTCCCAACCGTCTCACTTATAAAAGTAAGAGTTCGGTTGAACAATTAGCCGTCTTCTCCGAAATATATTACCAGCCCGGCTGGAAAGTAAAGATCGACGGACAAGCT
>JAISZA010000025.1 GCA_031269535.1 Tannerellaceae bacterium | reverse complement strand
TCCGCTTCTTATAAGGAAGCGGAATTGGTGGGATTATTTACGGCTGCAAATATGCAAAATGTTTTTTAATCAGCAACATATTTAATCAGATATTTTGCAGCTTTTTCTGAAAAAACATCCGCAGGTGCCTCTAAGCAGCTGATAACTACGTGTTTCAAAAATGTTTGCAAAAACACGATTTTGCCGGATATTCAGAAAATCGCCTATTCTCCTCTCTGTCTGTCACCCAACGCTCCCCCGATGTCCTGCCCTGTATGCCCTGTTTGCAAAATGTTTGCAAAATATTCCGCTCCCCGTTTTTTCATGCAGTTTATCTTGCTGATAATATGATATATACAGACCCCGTTTTTCCAATTCCGCTTCCTTATAAGAAGCGGACTTAATCTTCCCCTCATTGTTTTGTTTTTTATATCGGACGTTTGCTGGCCTGAAGCGAGGGGGCTCCCTTTTCTCTGGATTGCTTCGTGCCTCGCAAAGACGGGTATAGTAAAGTCCTTCGGACTTTTCTTTTCGTTTCCTGTAAAAGCGTAATATGCCTGGAATTAATTAATTAAGAATTAAGAGTCAGAGGGGGGGGCGAACTGTTATTAAATCAATTCTTATATGGCTGTTTTATAATTAGTTAGTATTTATTGTAAGGGGGATATGCTTTCTGTTTATGCCTGTGTTAATAGCTATTAACTGATTCTAAATCCGGTTAATTCGTATGCTTTTTAATAGTTAAACGGGTATTTCGGCTATCATACTGTCAATGTATTTTAAAGTTAATTCAGACAGGTTTGTTGTTTTATGAAAGAAATTATGCGTATTCCGGTAATTTGATCCCCCGTTTTCGGGGATTTCATTGCGATGATTCCGGAAAATCATTGCGGTGATTTGGAAATTTCATTGCAATGATTTCGGAAAATCATCGCAATGATTTTTCAAAAGGAAGCTGGTGAAAAGTCAATAACATCTAATATAGCAGAAAATTTCGTTAAAATCGGTTTTTTTTGCAGTTACAAGTTACGAGTTATAAATTACAAGTGGGAATATCAGATTGTGCTGTTTCCGGCAGAAAATATGTCTTATTGTCACTTTTATGGATTTACTGTTTACTATTCAGCATTAGTTATTCACTTTAAAAAGCAGAATGCTTTTTAACGCCCCTAGGATTACGGCGTTTTTTGCGCCCAAAGGGGAGACGGACGGCAAAAAAGCGGGTTTTTCAATGACCAAATCTGACATTTTGATAGTTCTGACGTTTTGCTATTTCCCCCATATAATATTATTCACTATTAGCTATTCACTTAGTGCGCTGACGTGCGGGAATTTGAATTCGCCCGTTCACGAGACGGATATTGATTTTTTTGGTTGCCTGAAAGGGGTGCATCTGACTACGTCGGTTTTCAGTTCAGATTGTCGCAGATTCCCGTCATGGGTAGGTACGAAGCAATCCGGGGTGCACCCGGACTGGATTGCTTCACCCTGCGGGTTCGCAATGACGAGGCGATAATTTGAATTGCACCCAAATATTACGAAAATTTCCATTATAGGGATAAAAAATAAAGGGTGCATTTGACTACGTCGGTTTTCAGTTCAGATTGTCGCAGATTCAATGAATTTCTATCGTCCTTGCCACCTGTGCGGATACGCTTACGCTTATAAGCGTCCAGAGTAAACATGGAATTTGTCATCTATTCTGTAGCGATCTGTCCACCCATCATTTATAAAGAAGCGAGTCTCATCGGATCGAAACTCGACGGTGTAAAGCTTGACGGGATAAACAAGAGAGAGATCGCGATACTGCTCATTCCCACGTGCAATCTCCTGCCATTTCCCCAGGATGAGTTGCGAGGGTTCCAGTATCCGTATATTATAAATTCACTCCCGTCCGGTTTATTTCGGACGGGAGTGAATTTATTCCGGATGGGAGCAAGCCTTCCGTACCCCTGACACAATCCCCACAGACTTTTAACGAAAAATCCTTCACTCCTTCACGGATAGTATAAGCCTTTGGGTAACAAATTATTAATGTGTGAAGGACGAGAGTCTCATCCTTCACGCTCCTTCACCTTAACGAGTTACGGGTACCCCGGGGCAAACGCATTTAAAGAGTTTACAGAAGACGGATATCCCTTTATCCGTATGCTGTGCCATCGGGGTGCACGGTTGTGCCATGCATGGTGGCAAAGTTTTGCCATGCGGTTGGCACAAATATTTACTCCTGGAGTGACCGGAGAAATCTGAGATTCTTAAAAGCGTTTGCCCCGGGGTACCCGTAATTTGTAACTCGTCAAATGAAAAAAGGGTGAAGGATAAAACTCCCATCCTTCACACCTCAACTTTATATCGTTCAGCTGCTTATATTATCCGTGAAGGAGTGAAGGATTTTTCGTCAAAAGTCTATGGGGAATAGTATGTCATTTAAAGTGACAATAAGACAGCTTATCTGCTATACTTCGTGCGGTTTAAAATAGTGAGATGAAAACAGAAAAAAGTAAGCATCTTTTGTGGGTGTCGGATTCAATAAAAAATAGTGAATATTCATCCTGGAATCCAGGTTCCGGCGGCAACGCCCTGGGTATAAAACAGAATAATCCGGTAGGCGCCCTGAAAGGGCAGCCTAATGATGTCCGCAGATAATCTCCGGCTGCTTATTCAACCTACGGAACCTATATTGTTTTTTCTGTTTTCATCTCACTATTTTAAACCGCGCGAAGTATAACTTTAAAATACAATAGCTATATGATACGAAAAGAACTGTTTTAACATCATAAATAATGCAAACATAATTCAGGGAAAAAGGCTGATTTTATATTAAATTTATTACCTTGCGGGCGTTTTTTTAAATCTATTCGTGTAAAGGTATGCAGAGGTTAAATGATGTACTGAGCTTTGTCGATTCGTATTTCGGCGGCTCGCAATGGTTTGTATTCCTCCTGATAGGGACGGGGATATTTTATACAATTTATCTTAAATTTCCGCAGATACGTTTTTTCCGTCATGCGATCAGAGTATTAAGAGGGAAATACGACAATGATAAACATATAGGCGACACTTCGCATTTCCAGGCGCTTTCCACGGCTTTGTCAGGGACAATAGGTACCGGCAATATCGCCGGCGTTGCCCTGGCCATCCATCTGGGAGGGCCTTCTGCTATTTTCTGGATGTTAGTCACCGCCTTTGTCGGGATGACAACCAAATTGGTGGAAGTGACGCTTTCACATAAATACCGTGAGCAGGCGGAAGACGGGAGCATATCCGGAGGGCCGATGTATTATATGAAAAACCGCCTGCATATCCGCTGGCTGGCAGCCTTATTTGCCATTGCTACCATCTTTTCGTCTTTTGGGACAGGGAGCCTGCCGCAGGTCAACAGCATATCGAATGCCATCTTTTCTTCCTTCGGCATCCAACATTATATCACCGGCGGTATATTGGCCTTGTTGTTAGCCCTGATCATAATCGGAGGGATCAAACGCATCGCCAAGGTATCGGAGCGATTAGTGCCTTTCATGTCGGTTTTTTATGTGTTAGGCGCCTTCAGTGTGCTGATATATAATTACGAACAGATCATACCTTCTGTGTTTGCTATTTTCGGGGATGTGTTCAACGGGACGGCGGCTACCGGCGGTTTTCTGGGAGCTACGGTGGCCTTTGCCTTTAACCGGGGTGTCAACCGGGGGTTGTTTTCGAATGAGGCCGGACAAGGCTCGGCCCCTATCGCCCATGCTGCCGCCCGGACGGAAGAGCCTGTCTCCGAAGGGATGGTCGCCCTGCTGGAACCCTTTATTGATACCATTGTGATTTGCTTCTTTACCGGCCTGACACTGCTCTCGTCAGGAGCCTGGATGGAAAAATACGAAAACCAGTTTCAGCAAGCCGATTTAATCGTGCTGAACGGTGTGTACGACGAACAGACCCCGGCGGATCAAACGCAGGTGGGCGACTATATCCTGCGCAAAACGACCCTGCCGCTTTATACCGGCAGCTTACTCGTTCGCTCAGGCAAACCGGTGAACGACGATGTGACCTTCATCCATGCCCGTTCGTTCGCCGAGGAACTCGTCGTAAAAGAAGGAAGCCGGCTGTTCGAGGGCGAACTACCGGTAACAAACGGGCGGGTAGAGCTTTCTTCACTGGGCGACAAAATAACGATCAGCGGCAAATCACTGCTCCACTCGGCGTCCCTCTCTACCGAGGCCTTCAAGAAAGGATTCTTTGGCGACTGGGGAAGGTTTGTCATTCCTCTCGCCTTATTGTTCTTTGCCTTTACCACTTCGGTGGCCTGGTCGTATTACGGCGACCGTGCGGTGACCTATCTCTGGGGAAGCAGATATGTGCGGTATTACCGCATCATATATGTCGGAGCTTTCTTCCTGGCTTCGTTTACCGACACCACCATTATCTGGACATTTTCGGGCATCACAATCGCCTTGATGACCTTACCTAATTTGGTCGGTATCTTATTATTACATAAAGAAGTAAAAACCTCCGTCTCAGCATATTGGCAAAAAGTGAAACAGAAGTCTGTCTGAAAAGAAGGTTTTTTCTAATTAATTCATGTACCTTTGTAGAGTTAAACATATTAAAGGAAATTTGTAGTATGTCAGAATTATTCCCAACTAATCTGCCGTATAAAGTGGCAGATATGCGTTTGGCTGATTTCGGCCGGAAAGAGATCGAGATAGCCGAACACGAAATGCCGGGATTGATGGCGCTTCGCAGGAAGTATGCCGCAGAGCAGCCCCTGAAGGGTGCGCGTATCACCGGCTCATTGCATATGACGATTCAGACTGCAGTGTTGATCGAAACATTAGTTGCTTTAGGAGCCGATGTGCGCTGGGCAAGTTGTAACATCTTCTCCACGCAGGACCATGCCGCCGCCGCTATCGCTGCTGCGGGCATTCCCGTATTTGCGTGGAAAGGCGAATCGCTGGAAGCGTATTGGTGGTGCACGGATATGGCGCTCCGTTTTCCCGGAGGCAAAGGCCCGCACACCATCGTTGACGACGGGGGAGACGCCTCACTGCTGGTCCATTGGGGCTATAAAGCGGAAAACGACCCCGGGACAATCAACCGCAAGGCTGAAAATCATGAAGAACAGGTGATACTGGATACCCTCCACCGTATTCTTGCCGAAGATAAGGAACGCTGGCACCGGATGGTAGCCGAAATGAAAGGCGTATCGGAAGAAACAACAACCGGCGTCCACCGCCTTTACCAGATGATGGAAAAAGGCGAACTACTGACACCCGCCATTAATGTAAATGACTCGGTGACAAAATCGAAGTTCGACAACCTCTACGGTTGCCGCGAATCGCTGGCCGACGGTATCAAGCGCGCCACCGATGTGATGATAGCCGGCAAGGTCGTTGTTATCGCCGGATATGGAGACGTAGGCAAGGGTTGCTCGCACTCCATGCGCTCGTATGGCGCCCGTGTACTCGTCACCGAAATAGACCCTATCTGCGCCCTCCAGGCCGCTATGGAAGGTTTTGAAGTCACAACCATGGAAGAGGCCGTAAAGGAAGGGAATATCTTTGTGACTACTACCGGCAACCGCGACATCATAACCATCGGACATATGACGCAGATGAAAGACCAGGCTATCATCTGTAATATCGGACATTTCGACAACGAAATACAAGTAGATAAATTAGTAAATTACCCCGGCATCCGGCATACCAATATCAAGCCGCAGGTGGACAAATACACTTTTTCAGACGGTAAGAGCGTCTTCCTGCTGGCCGAAGGGCGTCTGGTGAACCTGGGATGTGCTACGGGGCACCCTTCGTTTGTGATGAGCAACTCTTTTACCAATCAGGTGCTGGCGCAGATAGATTTGTGGCAAAAGCCTTACGCGATAGGTGTGTACCGCCTCCCCAAATACTTAGACGAAGAAGTCGCCCGCCTGCATCTGGAACGTATTGGAGTCAGACTGACCAGGTTATCCCAGGCACAGGCCGATTATATCGGAGTCTCTGTGGACGGCCCGTATAAAGCGGAACATTACCGGTATTAAAGCAAGAGAAAGATGAGACCTTTTGTTCATTTACATGTCCATACACAATATTCTCTGCTGGACGGCCAGGCTTCGATTGATGCGCTGATTACCAAAGCTCAGGGCGACGGGATGCGGGCCCTGGCCGTCACCGATCACGGAAATATGTATGGCATAAAAGAGTTTTCGAATAAAGTACAAAAGAAAAACAGTAAATACTTTGCCGTAATAAAAGATTGCGAGAACGAACTGAACGAGCTGAACGACAAATCCAACCCTTCGGACGAAGATATGGTGCGTATGAAAAAACTCTCCGACAAGATAAAAGAGAGCAAGTCGGCTCTGTTCAAACCCATTCTCGGCTGTGAGTGTTACTGCGCCCGCAACGGACGGTTTAATAAGAGCACAAAAGAAGACCTGAGCGGATGGCACTTAATCGTGCTGGCTAAATCGCTCAAAGGATATAAAAACCTTATCAAGCTGGTCTCCTTAGGCTGGACGGAAGGCTTTTACGGACGCCCGCGTATCGATAAGGAACTGCTCGAAAGGTATCACGAAGACCTGATCGTATGTTCTGCCTGCCTGGGAGGAGAAGTCCCACAACATATACTGAACGGACAGCTGAAGAAAGCGGAAGAATCGGTACTCTGGTTTAAAAACCTCTTTGGCGATGATTACTATCTGGAACTTCAGCGGCATCAGACCAACGACCCCAATGCCGACCGCACTACTTTCCCCAAACAGGAGGAAGTAAATAAAGAACTGATCGCCCTGGCGCATAAACATGGTGTGAAAATCATAGCAACCAACGATGTACATTTCGTAAATGAAGAAGATGCCGAGGCGCACGACCGCCTGATATGTCTCAGCACAGGGAAAGACCTGAATGACCCTTCGCGTATGCGTTACAGCAAACAGGAGTGGATGAAGACAACGGAAGAGATGAACCATATCTTCGGAGATATACCCGATGCGTTGACCCATACACTGGAAATAGCCGATAAAGTAAGCTATTACTCGATAGACAACAAACCCCTGATGCCCGACTTCCCAATACCTTCCATCTATACGGATGCCGACGCATACCTGCACGATCTCACTTACAAAGGAGCAAAAGCCAGGTACGGGGAACCTTTTTCGGAAGAAGTACGGGAGCGGATCGATTTTGAGCTGAATACGATCCAGCGGATGGGATTCCCCGGCTATTTCCTGATTGTACAGGATTTCATTGCCGAGGCCCGTAAGATGAATGTTTCCGTCGGGCCGGGGCGTGGCTCGGCTGCCGGTTCGGTGGTTGCTTACTGCTTAGGTATTACGGATATCGACCCGATAAAATACGACCTGCTGTTCGAACGTTTCCTCAATCCCGACCGTATCTCTATGCCGGATATCGACGTGGACTTCGACGACGACGGACGAAATCGTGTGCTGGACTACGTGACGGAGAAATACGGGAAGGAAAAAGTAGCACATATCATCACGTATGGTACGATGGCCACGAAATCGGCTATCAAGGATGTGGCGCGGGTGCAGAAACTCCCCTTGGCAGAATCGAACCGTCTGGCAAAGTTAGTCCCCGACAAAATGGGCGACGGGAAAAAGGTGAATCTGAAGGCCGCCATTGAGTCTGTGCCTGAACTGAAAGAAGCGGCAGCTTCGTCTGACCCCCTTGTACGTGAGACACTCCGGTACGCCCAGATGCTGGAAGGGAACGTACGCAATATAGGCGTACACGCCTGCGGAGTGATCATCGGGAAGGATGATATCTCAGATGTCGTGCCGGTCAGTATAACCAAGGATAAAGAAAGCAACGAAGAAATTCTGCTTACGCAATACGAAGGCTCGGTCATCGAGGAAACCGGCCTGATCAAGATGGACTTCCTGGGCCTGAAAACACTTTCCATCATTAAAGATGCAGTGGAGAATGTACTCCTCACCACCGGCCGGAAGATCGACATCGACCATCTGGACATGGAAGACGCCAAAACATTTGAGCTGTATTGCCAGGGGAAGACGACCGGTACCTTTCAGTTTGAATCCGCCGGTATGCAGAAATACCTGAAAGAGCTTCAGCCCAGCAAATTCGAAGACCTGATAGCGATGAACGCCCTCTATCGCCCCGGGCCGATGGACTATATCCCCTCTTTCATTGCCCGCAAACACGGGCGCGAGCAGATAAGCTACGATATCCCGGAGATGGAGCGCTACCTCAAAGATACGTATGGCATTACGGTCTATCAGGAGCAGGTGATGTTGTTGTCGCGCCTGCTGGCCGGCTTCTCCCGCGGGAAAAGCGACGCCCTGCGTAAAGCCATGGGAAAGAAGCTCATCGAAAAAATGAATGAACTGAAGGATGAATTTCTGACGGGCGGCAGGAAAAACGGGCACGACGACAGGATATTAAATAAGATATGGGCAGACTGGGAAAAGTTTGCCTCTTACGCATTCAATAAGAGTCATGCTACCTGCTACTCATGGGTGGCTTATCAGACGGCTTACCTGAAAGCCAATTACCCTTCGGAATACATGGCGGCGGTATTGAGCCGGAGCCTTTCCAATATCACGGAAATCACCAAGTTTATGGATGAATGTAAAGCGATGGGTATCCAGGTACTGGGGCCGGATGTGAACGAATCGACCCTGAAGTTCAGTGTCAACAAAGCGGGCGATATCCGTTTCGGATTAGGCGCAGTGAAAGGGGTAGGCGAGTCTGCCGTGCTGAATATCATAGAAGAACGCCGGAAGAACGGACCATTCAGGGATATCTTTGATTTTGCCGAACGTATCAACCTTACCGCCTGCAATAAGAAAAGCATTGAATCGCTGGCCCTGGCCGGTGCTTTCGACAATTTCAATATCTGCCGGGAGCAGTTCTTTACGGATGGAGGCAGAGGAGAAATCTTTCTGGAGACCTTGATCCGTTACGGTAATAAATATCAGGCGGATAAAATGACCGCTTCCAACTCTTTGTTCGGAGACGAAGGATTTGCCGTTATCTCGAAACCGGAAATCCCCTCCTGTGAACGCTGGAGCGACCTGGTGCGCCTGAATAAAGAAAAAGACCTGGTAGGCATTTATCTGTCGGCTCACCCCTTAGACGAATACCGCATTATACTGACTCACGTATGCAATACCGGCGTGGCCGAACTGAACGAACTCGGCAATCTGCAGGGACGCGAATTGCTGGTAGGCGGTATCGTTACCGAAGTGAGAGAAGGAATGACCAAAAAAAATACTCCCTTTGGAGTAATGAAAATAGAAGATTATACAGGAAACGCCGAAATACCCCTTTTCGGAAATGAATACGTGGATTACAGTAAATACTTTAAAACAGGCCTGTATCTGCTTATCAGGGCGCGTGTGGAATCGCACCGCTGGAAAGAAGGAGAGGTGGATTTACGTATCAGTTCCATCCGTTTGCTACAGGAAGAAAAAGACAAAATGATTGAAAAACTAAGCATTTCGCTCTCTGTTAACGACCTGGATAACGCTATCATTAATGAACTCTCCGCCCTTATCAAAAATAATCCCGGACAGAGTCTGCTGTATTTTAAGGTGATGGATGGCGAACATAATCTGAGCCTTAGTTTGTTTTCGCAAAATATACGATTGAATGTAACGCAGGAACTAATAGACTTTCTACAGGAGAACGGAACTATTGAATTTAAAATCAATTAATTTATTAAATTAAAGTTATATGGCATTAAAAGTAACAGACAGTAATTTTGAAGAATTACGTAATTCAGGGACTCCCCTGGTATTGGATTTTTGGGCAGAGTGGTGCGGCCCCTGCCGGATGGTAGGCCCCATCATTGACGCTCTGGCAGAAGAGTATCAAGGACGTGTCGTTATCGGAAAAATAGATGTAGATGCGAATAATGATGTAGTCACCCAATTCGGGGTACGCAATATTCCTACGATTCTTTTTTTCAAAAACGGTGAAGTCGTGGACAAAGTAGTTGGAGCTGCTCAACGCTCTACATTTATTGCGAAAATAAACACATTGCTTGAGTCATAAACGGGCGCGAAGCATTTCGCGTTTTCCGGGAGGGCCAGGTATTCTTTCTACGGAATATCCGGCCTTTTCCATCATACGCCTCACCGAGCCTTTGGCGCAATAGGTAGTCAGGATTCCTCCCCCGGCCATGTGTTTGTGCAGGGTATCGAACAGCTCCTGATTCCACATCTCCGGTTGCTTGTCCGGAGCAAAGGCGTCGAAATAGACTAAGTCAATAGAGTCCGGCAGTTCGCAACGGTTGCTGTCTCCCCGGATTTTATACAGGATAAACCGGTTTGTTATCCGGACAGGTATATCCCAGGGCGCAGTATGCAGGGCTCCGAACAGCCCTTTCCTTCCGGGGCATGCCTTTTCTTCGTAATTCAGTGCAGCGATACATTCCGCAGGCAGGGGATATCGTTCGACGCCATGGTATGTTATCTGCGCTTTCTCCCTCTTCTCTGCCTCCAGCAAAGTGAGCAGGGCATTCAGCCCTGTACCGAAGCCTATCTCCAGGATACGTATCTTCTCTTTCGGCAACCGGCGTAAACCTGCGTCAATAAAAACGTGTTCCGATTCCTGTATCGCCCCGTTTACCGAGTGGTAATGTTCGTCTATTTCAGGGACGAACAGGGTATGGCTGCCGTCGGCCGTTTGTCTTATTTCCCTGCGGATGTGTGCCGGTTCGTCAGGTTCCGGCTTCATTTGCCCAATGGTTTTTCAGCGGATTGGCGTACATCTCCAGTATTTTGGTGCGCAGATAGGCCTCGTCTTTGCCGGGGAATACTATTTTGTCGAGTTGCCCCTGCAGATAAGTCTCGAATTGTCTTTTTTCTTTCAATCCATAGTTGCTGCTGAAGCGTCCGCTGTTTGTCAGCATGTCGTAAGCCACATAATTACAGGGGTAAAAGCGGTAATGTTTGTATATTTCCTTATCTATGATGGTAGCGATAAGGGAATAGAGTTCGTTTTTGTCTGTCTGTTTGTCTAAGCGGGCGAGTTGAGGATTGATGGGTGAGCCGATGGTGAAGTGTACGCGCCCTTTGTTATTCAGGATACCGGTCTCCATATTCAGTAAGTCATCGCGTTTGCTTTTGACAAAGCCTGCATTATCCCGTTTCTGCTGAAATTCTTTTGCTTTCAGGAAGTCACAGGGGTCGGATTCGTAGGAGATGGCTACCGGTACGATGTTCAGTTCCATTAGGTTGGAAACGATGTCTTTATTGCCTCCCATATTCAGCATTTTCAGGATGCTGTTCTGCGTTTTGTCGTCCGAATCTTTGGCTCTTCCTTCTCTCTGGGCGATCCATACCGATTCTCCGGTTTCTTTAATTGTATGGTGAATATAGGCAGAGAGCAGGGCGCTTGCTTCCAATTGCTGGCGTCCGGAGACTCCCCGTTTGACGATAAAGCTATTGTTGAGCCTCACTAATTTTTCTATCCAGGGGCTGATAAGCAGGTTGTCGCCGATGGCGACCTGGGTCATTCCGTATCCCACATCGTAGAGCATCACATTGAGGAAGGCTGCGTCTAAAACGATATCCCGGTGATTGGAAATGAAAGTACAGGGGATATGTCCTTCCGGCAGACGGCTACGTCCGGAAATAGTAAGCGAGAAGGTCGTATTCCTGGCTACCATCATTACGACATCGTAGGCTAAAACGGCTTTAAACTCTTCCTTGGTGCGGAATGTGCGCATAAGTTGCGAAAACGCCCCCCATTCCAGGTCCGGTTTGATATAACGGAAAGCCCGTTCGAAATCTTCGTTGGCAATCAGCTCTTCGATGGCCTCTCTTACTTCGTCGTTTGTTAATGGACGGATATCGTCGAATTTAGTAATATTCTCTTTCTTCATAACTTTTTTAGTTCGTTCTCAATAATATCAGTCATTACTTCTTTTATGTCTAAACCTGCTGCGCGTACCTGCTGCGGGATAAAGCTGGCGGCTGTCATGCCGGGTACGGTATTCACTTCGAGCAATACCGGTTCTTCGCCGGCCGGCAGGATATAGTCTATCCGGATAATTCCCTTCGCTCCCAGTATATCGTAGATATCCGATGTTGTACGCTGTATCTTTTCTGTCAGCTCTGCCGATATACGGGCAGGGGTGATTTCGTCGGACTCTCCGTTGTACTTCGCGTCGAAATCGAAGAACTCATTCCTGCTCACCACTTCGGTCAGGGGGAATATCACTTCTTTGCCTTCCACTTTATAGCCGCCACAGGTTACTTCCGTACCGGTAATGCAGCGTTCTATGATGACTTCTTCTCCTTCGGCAAAGGCTTTCCGGATGGCCGGTTGCAGTTGCTCCGGCTCTTTTACCTTGGTTACTCCGAAGCTGCTGCCGCCGTCGTTAGGCTTTACAAATACGGGAAGCCCCAGACGGGCGCTTATCTCTTCGCCAATCGCCCTTTCCCCCTTTCGTAAGCGCATGGAAGCCGCCACACGGATATCGAAACTGCGGAGGTAGGTATTGCAGGAAAACTTATTGAAGGTCAGCGCGCTTACCAGCGGATTGCAGGAAGAATAAGGTATTCCCGTCAGTTCGAAATAGCTTTGTAACAGCCCGTTTTCTCCCGGCGTCCCGTGGATAGTGATGTAAGCGAAATCAAAATGTTTCACCTTTCCTTTTTCGCAAAAGCTGAAGTCGTTTCGGTCGATGCCTGCCTGTTCCCCTCCGGGGAGACAGACATACCATTCACCCCGTTTAACGACAGCAATATAAGGGATATACCTTTCTTTGTCGAGAAAGGAGTAAATACCCTGGGCGCTTTTCAAGGAAACCACTATCTCTGAGGAGTCGCCCCCGGCCACGATGGCAATCGTTTTCTTCATATGTATATTATTCGTTAATATTTGAGTAAGTTCGCCATTTCGCTATCAATTCTTCCATATCGGGAGGGCATCCGGCCCCGAAAAACATTTCCCTGCCGGTCGAAGGATGAACAAACCCTAGCGTCTGGGCATGTAAGGCCTGTCGCGGGCAGACGGCAAAACAATTCTGCACGAACTGTTTGTATTTTGCAGATGTGCGGCCCCTCAGTATTTCATTTCCTCCGTAGCGTTCGTCGTTGAAGATGACGTGTCCGGTGTATTTCATATGTGCCCGTATTTGGTGGGTTCGCCCTGTCTCTAATTTACATTCGGTCAGGCTGACGTATCCCAGTCGTTCCAGCACCTTGTAGTGGGTGATGGCTGGTTTTCCCTGCTCTCCGCCGGGAAAGACCTTCATCAGCGTGCGATCGCGCGGGTCGCGTCCGATATGTCCTTCGATGCGTCCTTCGTCTGCCTGCATAATACCCCATACCAAAGCCAGGTAGGTTCGTTTGCTTGTTTTACGGAAGAACTGCATACTGAGGTGTGTCTTTGTCTCGGGTTTTTTGGCAATGACCAACAGACCGGAAGTATCTTTGTCTATCCGGTGTACCAGGCCTAAACGAGGGTCGGAGGGATCATACGCGGGATCGTCTTTTAGGTAATAGGCCAGTGCGTTCACCAAGGTTCCTGTATAATTACCATGGCCGGGGTGCACAACCAATCCTGCCGGTTTGTTTACGACCAGCAGTTCCTCATCTTCATAAACAATGTCTAAGGGAATATTTTCGGGGATGATTTCCGTTTCACGGCGGGGCCTGGTCATGACAACCGATACCACATCCCCCGGTTTCACACGGTAATTACTCTTTACCGGTATGTCGTTTACCAGGATATAGCCGGCTTCGGCAGCCAGTTGAACCCGGTTACGGCTGGCTCCTCCCGGCAGGCGATCGACCAGGAATTTATCCACACGTAACAAGGATTGGCCTTTATCGGCGCTAAAGCGAAAATGCTCGTATAGCTCATCGTCCGCCTGTTCGTCATCCCAATCGTCAGAATAGTTGTCCATAGGTTAAAACCAGGTTTCAGCGTCGCTGTTTGAAGATTGCAGGGAGGGATCAGCGGCAGGTAATTCGTCGGACTCAGGATTCTCTCCCATGAAAATATCAGGCATCCCATTGCTCACTTTCAGGATAAGCGGAGCAGTCAGCTGCACCATTTCGTTTCCTTCCAGAAGGCGTCCATGCAGTTCGACGCCCACAGCCAGGTCTTTATATGCTCCGGAGACATAGGCGATTTCGACCGATTCGAATCCGCGGGCTTTCAGCAGAGCGTATGCCTGACGGAAAGACATATCCGTTACGACAGGAATAGCGGCCATTTGCGAAGAGAGGGCGTTCAGGGTAATAAAAACGATGCGTCCTTCTTTCACTTTCGAACCGACCGAAGGAACGACTTCGACAATAGCTCCCGGCCTTACCTCTTTTGAAAACACCGAATCAATCACATTATAACGCAGGCCGCTCCTGAGAAGAAAACGGGATGCTTCTTCCAGCTGAAGCCCTTTCACGTCGGGCACTATGATCGCTTTATTATGAAGGGTATAAGCATCGAGCCATTTCAGGGTTACAAATACAATAACACACGAAACCAACATTGCTGATAACAAAGTTACAACAAACGGATACCTCCCCGGTTTTATCAAAGAATTTTTCATCTACCAATGTGTTTTAGGCGGTTCAAAAGTAGGAAAAAAAACATTAGATAGCTATATATTCTGGGCGACAAAGCGATAAAAACACAAAAAGTAAAGGCTTTTATGCAAACCTTTACTTTCTTTATGAGAACCGCGGACGGATAGACTATCCGTTAAATTCGTCGGAAACAGTTAATTTAGCTCTTCCTTTCGCACGGCGCGCAGCCAGAACCCTGCGACCGTTGGCCGTCGTCATTCTGGTACGAAAGCCATGTTTGTTCTTTCTTTTCCTGTTGGAAGGTTGAAATGTTCTTTTCATTTTACTATGTTGTTTTTTATTCTATATATCTTTGTGCTTCGGGGTGCAAAGATAAGCCCTTTTTTTTAATAAACAAATGCCTGGAAAGATTTCAGGCGAAATAAACAAATGATATGAAAACGATTATACACACCGGAAGGGAAGAAATGGAAGCCGTAATCAATTCCTGTGATATCTGTTTTGTAGGCATGGCAGATACCGATGGTTCGCCTTATGTTCTGCCAATGAGCTTCGGCTATTCCGGGGGCGTAGTCTATCTGCACTCGGCTCAGGAGGGTCTCAAGATTGATATCCTGAGGCGCAATCCCAACGTATGCATCACCTTCTGCTCCACAACAGAACTCATCTGCCAGCATCCCGAGGTAGCCTGTAGCTACTCGATGCACTCGCTGAGCGTCGTTGCCCGGGGAAAAGTCAGCTTCGAAGAAGACCCTGATAAGAAAACCGGGATGCTGAACCTCATTATGAAACATTATTCCGATAAAACCTTCCATTATGGCGCCCCTGCCATACGAAACGTAAAAATATGGAAAGTGCCCCTGGAAACGATGAGCTGCAAAGAAACAGGCGTATCGGCCCGCTAGTTTCTTTGAAAACTGTTGAAAAATGCGACAGGTTTTTGAAACCGACTTCACGGTAAATATCCGAAACTTTTACCTGCCCTGTTTCAAGTTGCTGTAACACGACAGAAAAATGCCCGAATAATTATTCATTACAATTTTTTTCTATGAAATTTATTATTCCTAATGTTATATCATGCCCAATAATAAGATGACCACCATCGGGAAATATTAGTGTTTCAGCACTAACACGCTTTAAGAAATATTCTATAAGTTGGTTCTTGGGGTAAATTTGAACCGGGATAGCCAAATCGAGAAACTGCTATTTTCCTGTAATTTTCTCCAAAGAAGCTATACAAATATGTATATCCTTGATCATAACCTCCAAATATACCATGAGAGATAATAATTGCTTCACCAAAACCTTCATCAACATAACTCATTATTCCATATTCTGTATCAAATGTTTTAACGTTATACTTTTCTAACCTTTGATAAGATTCGTCTATTATTTTAGAATATGAGCCACATAAAGAAAATAACATTAGTCCACCCATAATAACTGAAATTCCGACAATATACTTTAGATACTTAATTTTCATAATTACATCCTATTGATTATATTACAATTTGTCAATATATCCCAGCCCAGGGCAACGCCCCGGGTATAAAACAGAATCATCCGGCGGGCGCCCTGAAAGGGCAGCCTAATGATGTCTGCAGATAATATCCGGCAGGGTAGTTGGCGGAGTGAGCAGCTGATGGAGGTAAAACAACTGAGTCGGAGCCGGAGTGAGCAACTGATGGAGGTAAAATTACTGATTCCGGCCAAGTGTGAGGTGTAGATTGGCTCAAAACGACTGAAAAACCTCAGGAGTGAACATAAGATTGGCTCAAAACGACTGAAAAGCCTCAAGAGTGAGGTGTATCATGCTTCAAAACGATTGAAAAGCCTCTTGCTATACTTCCTGCGAGGCGAAAAAAAGGCCGGCAACCTTTTTCTATTTGTCATGCAGGCTGCCGGTCGTGGATTTTGTTCCTTGCAGGAGGTCATTCCTCCCCGTCTTCGGGAGCGGCATCTTTGGGGATGTTCCCGTGGAGTTCGGGCGTGAATTCTGTCGTGCCATCATCGTGGACATTCATTTCTGCTAAAAGTTCAAAAAAAATCACTGCTTGTCATTTTTTGATTTTACTTTGTAGTATAAGATGAGTCTATTTTAATAAAATGAAAAGAAATGAAGACAATAAGGATTATTATAACTCTGTTGGTGAGTGGTATTCTGACAACCGTTTTATATCTGAGGGCGGAACAGGCATCTCATAATCAAAATAAGATGACAGCACGGACAATTCATAGTGAGCATACTTCCCGCCTGATAGAGGCCTTTATCGGGCGGACGAAAGAGGCATTGGAAGTTAATCAGGATAGTTTACCTGCACTTATCCGTGAAGTGGAAGTATATGCGGATACAGTAGCGGATGCTCCTTCGGCTGCTGTACTACATTCGATGGCTGCTGAAATGTATGAACATTATTACCGTTGGAATAAATGGAATATCGACCAGCGGACTGCGCTCGGAGAATTTATACCCGAAGACCTGCGCGAATGGGCGCCGAACCTTTTTACTCAAAAAATAAAGAAAGAAATCAAGGCCTCGCTGCTGCCGGCCGAAGTGCTGCAACAAACACCGGTTACGGTATTTAAAGCGATTCTGGACATGGAGAATAGCGCTCCCTCTCTCCGTCCGACGCTCTATGACTTCCTGGCTTACAGGGCTATCGGGATACAACCTTCGGAGGAAATATACGAGGATTTATTGGCTTTCCGCCGTTCGCAGCCGGATAAGAAAGCGGCCTTATTGGTTGAACTGGATTACCTCCAATATCTAAATACGGTCTATCCGGCCCGGAGGGAAGCGGCTTATGGAGCCTCCTTGGATAGTCTGCTGAAGGTATATGCCGACAAGGATTATTCTGTAGAAGTGGCGTATGCCAAGCTGAACTTCGTGGGGACAAGAAAGTATCGTATGGAAAACGAGGATTCTGTCCTGACGATTAAATATCAATTATGTAAAGATATGCTTGCCCGTTTCCCGCAGTATGAGCGGATCAATATAATCCGGAATTGGCTGGCTTCGATAGAAGAGCCGGTGATTCAGGCAAAAAGCGATAATACGGTATATCCGGGGGAAAGGCTGGAAATCAGGCTGACTTACAGGAATATAAAAGGAGTGACACTAAAGGTGCATCAACCTCTTTCCCAGGGCTTGCCGGTGAAAGAAATATCTTTTCCGCTTTCGTTGAAAAACTCATATACTGATCACGACACGATTCTCTCTCTTGCCATGGAAAAAAACGGGAGCTATGAATATGTCCTTACTTCTCCGGAGACTTCCTTACGTATTGCCAACACCTTTAGTGTCAGCCGCCTGGCCGCAGTTTCGCGCAGCACGGATACGGGGCAGGCAGAAGTACTGGTAACTGATTACCGGAGCGGAAAGCCGGTAGAAAATGCGATAGTAAATTACTATGGCGATAACCGATCAAAACCACTGTGGAAGGGAAGCGTAAAAACAGACGTCAACGGCCTGGCTCTTATCCCTGAGAGAGAGAATATTTACGGTTATCAAGCGAGCCTTCCGGGCGATGATGCTGCTCCGCTTACCCACATTTATGCCGAACGGGCACGAAAAGAAGCGGAGGCTCGTATGGAAGTGAGTTTATTCACCGACCGGGGCCTTTACCGTCCCGGACAAACCTTATTTTTCAAAGGAATTGCTTATATAAACGATAAAGAAGCTCCGAGGGTAGTGCCCGGCCGGAGTATTGAAGTTGTCTTGCGCGATGCCAATTATAAAGAAGTAGTCAGCCAATCGTTCACCTCTGATTCGTTCGGCTCTTTCAATGGTGAATTTACCTTGCCCCGGCAAACGCTTACCGGGACATTTACCCTCTCGACCGCTCATGGTTCGGCCTCTATACAGGTAGAGGAATACAAACGTCCGACATTCAGGCTAGAGCTGCCGCCGGTAAAAGATGAGATTGCTTTTGGCGATGAAGTGCTTATCCGGGGAAAGGCGCAGACCTTTTCCGGCGTCCCCCTGACAGAAGGCGAACTTACTTACCGGGTGATACTGCGCCCGTTCTTCTTCCGCTCTTCGTATGGAAACCGGTTCGAAGAGCAGGTGGCCGAAGGAAAAACAACTGTAAATAAAGAGGGCACTTTTGTTTTCGCTTTCCGTCCGGAGAGAAGAGAGCAATCCCTTCTGCTCCCGCTTTCCTTCCAGTCGTACGAGATTATCACGGCGCTGACCGATAGCAAAGGAGAGACACAGGAAGCCCGCTCGCGTTTTTCGGTCGGAGACCGGAGTCTTGTCCTTTCTTCTGATTTGCCGGATAAAGTGGATAAAGACAGTACGGAAATTCTTATCACGGCCCATACCCTGAATGCTGAAGCAGTGACTACCAAGGGAACCTATACTCTCTGCCTGCTGGACAAAACAGATGAAGATGCCGCGTACAAAGAAGTACGGACACTGGCTGAAGGCTCTTTTACTACCGGTTTACCCTTGAGCCGGGACGTCTTAGCCCGGCTACCCTCCGGCAACCTACGCCTCCGGCTCTCGGCAACCGACAGCAAGGGACGGACGGTCAGCGAGCAGCAGGATTTCGTTTTATACAGCCGGCACGATAAACGTCCGCCCATCTTTTCACATACCTGGTTATTGACCCATACGAATGAATGTTTGCCGGGTGAAGAAGCAGAAATACTATTCGGCACATCCGATAAAGACGTTTACCTGCTATACGAGTTATTCAGCAAGGGAAAGAACGTCGCCCGCCGGCTCCTGAGGCTGAACAACGAAAACCGTACGTTCCGGATTCCATTCACTGAAAGCTACGGAGAGGGCGTTGTTGCTTCTTTTACTTTTATCAAAGAAGGCAAACTCTATACGGAGCAAGCCCGCATCCTGCGCAAACGCCCCGACCGGAAGCTGAGCCTTACACCGGAAACATTTCGGGACAAACTACTTCCCGGAAGTTCGGAAAGCTGGACATTCCGTATATCGGATGCCCAGGCACTGCCGGTAGTGGCCGAAGTGCTGGCCGGGATGTACGACGCCTCTTTGGATTATATCAGCCCCCTTCCCTTTGCCTGGTATTTTATGCCTGAGAGGTATGTCTCGCTTTATTACAGGCATTTTACAGCAAGCAAAGGGATGCAATCTCATAAGGGAACAGACGTATCGTATATGCATGAAAAAGAAGTTCCTCCTTTTTTGTTTGAACGTCTGGACTGGCAGGGAGCGCTGAACCGGCCTATGGCCATGAGCAGGAGTCTCAGTGGAGCTGTGCAAAAGCGCCTTGTAGCAGCGTATTCTCCTGATCGCGAAGAAATGATGGCGAATGATGAAATGGCTATGGAATTCAGCGCAACTCAGGAACCCGCCGCGGGAGATGCTGAGTCTGAAGCCGGCAGGCAGCCCATACCCCCTGCTGTTCCTCAACTGCGTACGAACTTCAACGAGACAGCCTTCTTCTTCCCTTCCCTGCTTACGGACAAGGAAGGAAAGCTGCGGATAAACTTCAGGCTCCCGGAAAGCAATACCACCTGGAAGCTACAGGCATTGGCCCATACGGCAGACCTGAAATACGGATTAATGACCAGGGAAATCATCACCCAAAAGCCTTTCATGGTACTCCCCCAGCTGCCTCGCTTCCTGCGGAAGGGAGACAAGGTCTATCTTTCGGCCCAGGTCATCAACCTTTCGGACCAGGAAATTACGGGGAAGGCCCGTCTCGAATTATTTAATCCGGCAAACGACGAACTGATTCTTCCGGTAAACTCCCAAACCTTCTCCCTGGCCCCCGGCGGCACTGTAAGCCTCCGTTGGGCGGTAAACGTACCGGATGCCGCAGGATTAGCCGCTTGCCGCATCCTTGCCGATTCGGAAGCCGGAAGCGACGGCGAACAACATTTGCTTCCGGTATTGCCCGACGAAGTATTAGTGACGGAAACTACGCCCTTCTATTTAAACGGCGAAGGAGAAAAACGGGTGAAAATACCGGAAGGCAAAGCCTCTTCCACCCGCCGCCCTCACCGTATGACGCTGGAGTTCAGCAGCAATCCGGTATGGTATGCCGTTCAGGCCCTGCCTGCTATCACACAGCCTGAACACAGTAATATTGTATCGTGGTTTGCCTCTTATTACAGCAATACGCTGGCCGCATCCATTGCCCGGTCGAATCCGCTTATCAGAAAAGTCGTCGATCAATGGCTGGCAGAAGGTGGAACAGGCTCCACACTTCAGTCTGGTTTAGAGCAGAACGAAGAACTGAAAAACACCCTTCTGGAAGAAACACCCTGGGTACTTGAGGCAAAAACGGAATCCGAGCAAAAGCAACGTCTCGCCTTGCTCTTCGACCCGAACCGCACCGCCATGCAGGGCGAAACCGCCATGCGCGAACTGCTCCGGCAACAGCACGAACAGGGAGGCTGGGGCTGGTTCAAAGGATTTTATCCCGACCGCATCATTACTTTATACATCCTCAGAGGCATGTCGCAATTGAGCCGCCTGGGAGCCGTACAATACCAACAGACGGAAAAGGAAATGCAGCTGAAAGCGCTCGCTTACTTAGACCGGATGATTAAAAAGGAGTATGAGGAAACCCTCCGGAAAACGAAAACCCCTCCGGGCAATTACCTGCCATCTTCCGGACAACTGTATTACCTCTTTGTACGTAGCGCTTACCGGGATATACCCGAGCCAACAGACGCCAGGGAAGCAATCCGATACTATACGGAACAAGCAGGTAAAAACTGGACTAAAGCTTCGTTATCCGAAAAAGGAGAAATCGCCCTGCTCATGCACCGGAACGGCCGGAAAGATATAGCCGGAGCCATCCTGGCCTGGCTGCGGAAGACCGCCACAGTCTCTGAAGAAAAAGGTATGTACTGGGCGAATAACCGGAGAGAGAATAACTATTTCATCTCTCCCATAGACGTGCACAGCCTGTTGATGACTGTGTTCCGCGAGCTGGGTGCGGATACCCTTGAAACAGACCGTATGAAACAATGGCTGCTGAACCAGAAGCGGACACAGAACTGGGAATCCGTCCCGGCTACGGTGAATGCCATCTATAGTTTACTGGAAGGCGAAACAAACTGGACGACGGTAAATAACCAGGTAGTCCTTCAATGGGGAGACAAAACATTACACACCGATCGGGGCGAGACCGCTACGGGATACATCAAAGAAACAATCAGCGGAAAAGACATCACCCCACTCATGCAAAGCCTTACCCTGCGGGGAGGAGGCCAATCACCGGCCTGGGGCGCTGTTTATTACCAATACTTTGAATCCCTTGAGAATGTGGAAAAGCAGAAAGGAGCCTTGCACATAGAAAAGAAACTTTTTATCGAAACCAATGACGGCCGGCAGCGCCGGCTCACTCCTGCCCTCCCGGCATCGCTCAGCGTAGGAGATAAAGTCGTTGTACGGCTGACGATCCGCACCGACCGGGATATGGAATATGTCAGTCTGAAAGACCTGCGTGCCGGCTGCTTCGAGCCTGCCGTCCAACAATCCGGTTTCATGTCGGCAGGAGGCCTTCTCTATTATCATTCCCCCAGAGATGTATCGGAAAATTTCTATTTCGACCGCCTCCCCCAGGGGACATACGTACTGGAATACGCGGCCTATGTCGCCCGGAGCGGACAATACAGCAATGGAACGGCAAGCCTGCAATGCCTGTATGCCCCGGAATTTGTATCTCATACAGAAGGAGGTATAATTTTAGTGCAGGAATAAAATAATCGTTAAACATACAGATATAATTAGTAACTTTGTCCCATGAATACTTAAATTAAAAAAGTAAAAAGTAAAAAAGATGAAACAGATTGTTTTTGTTTTTATGGCTATCTTGTTGACAACAAGCATAGCATCGGCACAAGATGCTGCGGCATCTTTAACAGTAACGGAAGAGTCTCACGACTTTGGAACGATTAAAGAATCCGACGGTAAAGTCTCGCATACCTTTGTCGTAAAGAATGATGGCACTCAGCCTTTGGTTATTACACGTGTTATTGCATCTTGCGGATGTACTTCTCCTGATTGGACAAAAGAACCGATTGCTCCGGGCAAGACCGGTGAAGTCGTGGTAACGTACGACCCCCAGGGGCGTCCGGGTCCGTTTGCTAAAACTGTATCCATATACAGCAACGGGAAACGGGGCAGCCAGGTATTAACCATCCGTGGCGATGTAAATTAGTGTAGCCCCTTAGAAATCAATTGATGCTGTATATAAAGCGAGCGTTAACATTCATTAGTTTCCTGCTTATCAGCAGCTCTGTTTACGCACAGAAGGCTGCGGTGATAAGTTCAGACGTGCAAACCTACGACTTCGGCGCCATAGCCGAAGCCGAGGGGTTGGCAACCCACAGTTTTACAATAAAGAATACAGGAACGAATCCTTTGGTTATTAATCGCATTACAGCTTCGTGCGGCTGCGCGCAGCCTGATTGGTCGAAAGCGCCCATTGAGCCGGGAGCTACAGGAGTCGTGAAGGTCAGCTATAACCCCAAAGGACGTCCTGGCCCTTTTTATAAAAGCATAGCCGTCCATAGCAATGCAAAGAACGGACGACTCACACTATACATTAAAGGAACGGTGATGAGCCGTGTGGCAGAACCTCTTATCACTTACCCTTACAGCATCGGGAGCCTGAAACTACAGACCAAAACCATCGAATACAACCGCATCTATCCGGGTGAAACACAGGAAGAGACTATCCGGATAAAGAACGAAGGCGAAACTCCTCTGAAAATACATCCCGATAAAGCGCAGGATTATCTGACAGCAGAAATCAGTCCTGATACGCTGAAGGCAGGAGAAACAGGAGAAATAACCATCTTATTCGATACCGATAAACTCAAACGAATGGGGCGTGTATCTACCTACCTGCCCCTGTCGGTTGAGAACGGAAACGGAGAGGGAAAGAAAAAGACAGAAGGAGGCATCCATATTGCAGCGAATGTAATAGATAACTTCAGTCGGCTCTCTGCTTCCGATAAAGCCAAAGCACCCCTTGCCCAATTCTCACTGACACACCTGGACTTTGGGAAATTATCGGAAAAAGCCGGAGGAAATATCATTCCTTTTATCGGAGGAGGTAAAGAATCGGAAAATTTAGTCATTACCAATACCGGCCAATCCCCCCTTCTCATCTACAGCCTGACCTGTGATAATGAACGGGTCGATATATCGGGAGGAAAGAAAGAACTGAAGCCGGGAGCATCGGCAAACTACAAAGTAAGCATCCGGCCCAAAGAACTTAAAACGAAACTTGAAACATTTATCCATATCGTATGTAATGATCCGAACGGCCCGGTTCGTCTGATAAAAATAACTGCTGAAAAATAACTGATGGAACATCCTGAAAACGATGAATTATATAAAGGCCTGAAGGTAAATAAAGGGGTAGCCGGAGTCCCGGTCATAAACCCTTACCTGAAGAAAAGACCTCAACGTAAAGAATATACTCCTTCCGAATTTGTTGAAGGTATCCTGCAGGGCAATATCACAATCCTCAGCCAGGCAGTGACCTTAGTGGAAAGCGCCAGACCGGAACACCAGCAACTGGCCCAGGAAATCATTGAGAAATGCCTGCCCCATGCGGGAAACTCCGTACGCATAGGTATTACGGGCGTGCCCGGGGCCGGCAAAAGTACATCTATCGATACCTTCGGAATGTATCTGATCGGGGAGGGACGCAAATTAGCCGTCTTAGCCATCGACCCCAGCAGCGAACGCTCCAAGGGTAGTATTCTGGGAGATAAAACCCGCATGGAAGAACTCGCGCGCGAGAAAAATGCCTTTATACGCCCTTCTCCTGCGGCCGGTTCTTTAGGAGGCGTAGCCCGTAAGACAAGAGAGACTATCGTCCTTTGCGAAGCTGCCGGATTCGATACGGTATTTGTCGAAACGGTAGGAGTCGGGCAGAGCGAAACAGCTGTGCATTCCATGGTTGATTTTTTCCTGCTCATCCAGCTGGCAGGTACGGGAGATGAATTACAAGGCATCAAACGCGGCATTATGGAGATGGCCGATGGTATTATTATCAATAAAGCCGACGGCGATAATCTGGAGAAAGCCCGCCTGGCTGCCTCACAATTCCGTAGCGCACTCCACCTTTTCCCCCTCGCCGATTCGGGCTGGGTGCCTCAGGTGCTGACTTATTCAGGCTATTATAAATCAGGCATCCGCGAGATATGGAAGATGATAGACGAATACACTGCCTTTACCAGACAAAACGGCTACTTCGACCACCGGCGAAACGAACAATCTAAATACTGGATGTACGAAAGCATCAACGAAACCCTCCGCAACACTTTCTACAACAATCCGGCCGTCGCTGCGATGCTGAAAACAACCGAACAGCAGGTGTTAAACAATGAAATAAGTTCGTTCGTAGCTGCCAAACGCATGATGGAACTCTTCCTTGAGAATATACACTGAGAGAGGCTTTTATTCTTGCTGAATACTCCTTTTTCCACCAAGACGGCAGGCATGATATGATGCGCCACCCGTCGCAGTTCGGCGATGGATTTGTCGAGGCCGTCCAGAGCCTTCCCCATAGACTTTTAACGAAAAATCCTTCACTCCTTCACAATGGGTATAAGCCTTTGGGTAACAAATTATTAATGCGTGAAGGATGGGGTTTTTATCCTTCACACTCCTACCGTGAT
>JAISZA010000024.1 GCA_031269535.1 Tannerellaceae bacterium | reverse complement strand
AAAAGAATTAAAAATTAAGAGTCAGGCATTGTCAGGAAATAAACGTTACAAAAAACTGGGTTGCTTCGCTTCACTTACAATGACGGGAGGGTCGTCATTGCGAGCGGAGCGAAGCAATCCAGTAATGCCGGTAATGAAAAAATATAACGTTTATTTCCTGATAATGCCTTAGTTGAGTTCTATTCCGGGATTACCATTTTGCTCCGTATCGGGGATTTGAAACAAAAGTTTACCGGAATTCCAGGCATCACCTCGGATAGCGGACGTTTTAATACGTTTGAGTTCAAACAAACGTTCGCCTTGTAATGCCAATTCCAGACGCCGCTCTTTGCGTATGGCATTGATAATATTGTCTTTTCCGTTTGCCGTTGAGGTCTGTGCGCTTCCGTAGGCTCTTTCTTCAATTTTATTGAGCCATCCGACAGCACCGGACAGATTATTTTGTTCTGCCAATGCTTCAGCATAATAGAGAATTAATTCATTATAAGCAATGACGATAGCATCCATATTAGGGTAATCATATTTTCTGGTTTGCCATCCGCCCTGTACACGGCTATCTTCTTTATAGAAAAGATTGAATCTGATATCTTTATCCGGATCGTATGCTGCCAGCAAATCAGCGGAAGGGAAATACTGGGCTGTTCCGGAGCTTGGATTATAAGACCCTCTCACTCCACCCCATGAATCACTGCTTACATCCCGGCTGGGGTGCATAAAAATAACTTCCTTTGTTGTAATACCGGGAGTCGAAGCCCGTGCAAATTTAGCCATGATGTCGGTATCGAGTGCATACCTGCCATTGTCGTTAATCAGCTTACCTGCATATTCAACAACATTCGCCATATCTCCTTTGTAGAAATACACTTTAGCCAGAAGCGCTTTTGCCGCATCGGATGTTCCCATCCCGTCTGAAATAGTTCTGTTTTCCGGCAGATTTTCATCGGCAAATTTCAAATCAGTTATTACTTGTTCATACACCTGCTCAATGGTCGCTCTTGGTGCGATACCTTCTGCCACTTGTTTGAGTGTTGTAAATCCTCTCAGGCGAAGAATCACTCCGGCATCATCCTTTGTTTCGGATGAATAAGGCTTTGCAAAAAGGCGCACCAGATGAAAATGGCAGATGGCGCGGATAAATGCGGCATCTGCTTTTAAATCAATGCCCCCATTCTCGCCCACTATTAAATCTGAAATATCACTGTATGCTGCCTGATTGGCATAATTGATAGTTGAGTATGAATTATTCCATGCATTACGCCCTACAGGATTAAAGAAATTCATTGTATGTTCACGGATTTGCACCCATTCGAACGTAGCTCCGCTATATCCGGCATCATCCGCCAGATTATCTGTGGCAACAAACATGGTACCTCCCATTATATTACTCCCGCTTAAGCTCTGGTAAGCCCCAAGCATTAAAAGTTTCAGATGTTGCTCTGTCTGGATTGAATCATTTATTAACGCCAGACTTTCATCCTTACGTATCAGAAAATCCATATCATCGCAGGAACTGAAACCAATCACAATAGATAAGATACTACTGAAGATTATTTTTTTCGCAGTCATATTCGTTTTTATTTAAAAATTCATATTAATACCAAGAACGTAAGTCCGGGCTTGTGGTGGAGAAAGATAAGTGACATTTGCCGACACATTGCGGTCTCTCGAACTTTCCATATCTCTGATAATTTCAGGTTCTCCTTTATAATTCTTTAAGGTAAGAAGGTTGGAAGCTTGTGCATAAACTCTTAGTCTGATTTTGCTCCATACAGGAATATTATATCCTATACTGAGGTTTTTCATACGAAGGAAAGAGGCATCATGCAGATATTCCGATGTGTTGCGGGAAGCCTCTATACCTGTTCCGCCTAATGTTGCCCGCGGTACATCTGTTATATCTCCCGGCTCCTGCCAGCGATTCAAGGCTTTTGCCAAAGGTCTCCACGAGCCGAGATTATTCATCTGGAATTTTTCGCCATCATCATATACGCTTCCCCCTACCTGAAAAGAGAAAAGAAAACTCAGGTCTAACTTATTGCGAAAGAAAGTAAAGGTATTATTCAATCCGCCGTTAAGATAAGGCCAGGGGTGTCCGCATACCTGACGATCATCGGTGCTATATACTTTTGTTTCTCCGACGGGTTTTTTCGAAACAGGGTCTAATTTCTCAAAAACCGGAGCACCATCGGCAGGATCCACACGTAAGAATTTAACTAAATAATTAGACCCAAGCGGCTGTCCGACTATTACACGAACGTCTCCTGTTCCCCCTACGGCATCCGGTGATGACTGATTTCCGAGAGAAAGTACTTTGTTTTGATTATATGAAGCATTGAAATCCGTTGTCCATGTGAAATCTGATCCGACAACATTACGTGATTTGATCATAAATTCGACCCCTCTGTTCCTCACCACTCCAATGTTCTGCAGAATGCCTGTGTACCCTGTTGAAGCTGAAGCGCTGACACTTAAAAACAAACTCTCGGACTTTTTGTTGTAGAAGGCTATTTCTCCGGAAATCCTGTTTTTCAGGAAACCATATTCCAGCCCCAGATCAAAAACGCCTGCCTTTTCCCATTGCAAATCCGGATTGGATAATTGATTGATCCTCCAATATTGTTGTCCGTTATACAGCATATTTGCTGTCATCGAAACAGTTCCCCACTGAGCATAATTCCCGATTTCAGCATTTCCGGTTCTCCCGTATCCCGTCTTCAATTTTAACATGCTGATAATCGTATTCTCTTTCAGGAAATCTTCTTCGGTTATAATCCACCCGACTGATAATGCCGGGAAATTACCGAATTTATTATTGGAACCAAAGCGTGAAGAGCCGTCACGCCGGAATGTAGCCGTTAAGAGATATTTATCATTTAACGTATAGTTTAATCTCCCGAAAAATGAAATAAAAGAGTATTCCTGAGAGGGATTTTTGCTATAGGTATTACTTGAGTTGAGCGTGCCATCTTCATTGAATTCAGGAGGATTGACCGGATTATTATATAACCAGTCTTCTTCCCATTGAGCATGTCTTACAACCCATGTATTGGTTGCCCTGGTTGATGCCATCATTTCTGTACCAATCATAAAACGAAAGCTGTGTTTATCAATAGCGAAGGCATAATTCAATAATGCTTTGGTGTTCCAATTGGTCGAATAAGCATTGTCAAGCGATGAAGTGGGTCTGTTTGTCAAGACAGAACCATTCAGATAATATTGTGCATTATCTGTGTAATCAACATTCCCTTCTACACGGATACTGAGGTCTTTGATAAGATCAGCATTCACATAAACGCCTGCCATAGACCTGTCTCTGAATATATTCCAGTTTCTGTGATAAATTTCGGCCACAGGATTTGTGCTTGTCGGGAAGGTGTAGAAACTTCCATCCTCATTGTTTACCGGGAAATAAGGAAGTGCCGTAGATAAGGCGCGCCCGTATCCCCCATTATATCCGACCGGTACCAATGTCTGGTCGAGATGAGAATAAGAGAGGTTTATTCCGGCTGACAGCCATTTAAGCGGTGTATAATCCACATTTAAACGAACAGTTGTTCTTTTGACATTATCACGTTTGAGGAATGAATTCTGGTCGCTATAAGATAGGCCTAAGTACGTTTTTACTTTATCAGTGCCGAAACCTACGGACAGATCGTTCTGTGTGGAAACTCCTGTATATGTCACTTCATTTTGCCAATCCGTATTATACCTCCGGGCATCTGCTTCCGTTATGCCTCCGGGCAGCGTCGTAAACTCTTTATTGCTACCCGACACCCTGTTATCATTTGCTATCGCTTCTTTGTATAGCATGATGTATTCGTCGGTGCTGACCTGATCAATATAATTCCCGAGGGATGAAAAAGTAACTCTGGAATTATACGTAATTTTAGGTTTCCCTTTCTGGCCTCTTTTGGTAGTAATCAAAAGCACTCCATTGGCTCCTCTTGATCCGTAGATGGCTGTCGCAGATGCATCCTTCAGAATTTCCACACTTTCAATATCACTTGCATTTAATGACAGCAAAGGGTTCTCATTCTGAGCTCCTATTCTTCTTCCGGCATCTTGTTCGATAGGGATTCCATCAATTACTATAAAAGGTTCACCGCCGGCCGTAATAGCTCCTCCTCCGCGTACACGAATGGTTGATCCGGCGCTGGCAAGCCCGGATGATTGCAGTACCTGTACACCTGCCGCACGGCCTTGCAGCGCGTTCTCAAAAGAACTTACGGGGATTGAGCTTAATTCCTCCGCGCTTACTTTGGCAATAGACCCGGTCACTTCTCTTTTATTCTGAACGCCATAACCCACGACAACTAATTCGTCAAGTACCTCGATGTCTTCATTAAGAGCGACATTGATTTGTGTCTGGTTTCCAACAACAATTTCCATTGTTTTATAACCGATGTACGAAAAAACGAGCGTAGCATTTCCATCGGGGACATGCATTGTATATGCCCCATTGATGTCGGTTGTTGTCCCTTGTGTTGTTCCTTTCAACAGGATACTGATAAAAGGAAGTCTTTCACCTGTAACGGCGTCTGTGGCAATACCTGTTACTCTGATCTGAGCAAAGGACACAACAGACAATAAACTCACTATTGTACAAAGTAAGATTTTCTTCGGAACCTTTTTTGTTTGTTCTTTCATAATAAATAAATTAATTAGTTTTATTGCAATTCCAGAATATATACTCCGCGTGGCGGAAGATTTATTGAAGTAGTCAGTGAAAACGATTGTCCGGTCAATAGATCCTTTCCTAAAGTCTTGTTTCCCAACACTTCGTGGAAGCGTTTCATGGATACGGACTGCTCCTTATTCGTTCCGTTCAGCATGATTAATACAACATCCTTATCCTTTATCCGGGCATAAACATAGCATCCCGTCCGATCGGGCGTATAGTGAATCAGGCTTCCTTCTGTGACCGTTTTATTTGTTTTTCTCCACTGTAATAGTTTTTGCATGAAATTCCATGCTTCATTCTGTAAGACGCTTCTTCCTTCCGGTGTAAAAGCATTGGTAAGATCCTCTTTCCATCCTCCCGGGAAGTCTTTACGGATATTTCCATCTCCCTCTTTTTTTTCACCATACATAAGGATTTCCGTACCATAATATATCTGAGGAATTCCCCGGGTTGTCAATAAAAAAGACAAAGCTTGTTTGTAACGTCGGAGATCGGTTTCATCCTTTTTCATAAAACGTCCCAAATCATGATTATCCAGGAATATCAGAATATTATCCGGATCAGCAAAAAGATAATCCTGTGCGATCACTTCATATAATTTGAAAAGTCCGGCTTCAGTTCCTTCTCTTGATGCACTTTCATCGGTAAATGCTTTTTCGCAGGTAAAGGAAAGGTCAAAGTCCATAACCGTTTTCAGATTTGTATTTTGCTTGTTGTTTTTTGAGTTTTGCTGCCACCAGGCAGAAGCCGTAATACGTGGATACCATGCCTCACCAACAATATTAAAATCAGGATATTCTCCGGATATTTCTTTGCACCACCGGCTCATGAAATCGTAATCAGCGTATGGATGGGTATCCTGACGTATGCCGTCGATGCGGGCATACTCAATCCACCAGATACTATTTTGAATCAGATAGGTAGCCAGATGCCGGTTTCGTTGATTAAGGTCCGGCATTCCCCGGCTGAACCACCCGTTTATTAGCACATCCTTTTCCGATTCCGAAGCATGAATATCCATTAGCGTCCATTTATAATGGTTGGTTTGTACAAAATTATCCTTATTATTCAGCCAGTCAGATGAAGGTAAATCGCGCAGCCACCAATGTCCGCTACCACAATGATTGAATATCATATCCATAACAATCTTCATTCCTTTTGTATGTGCTTTATCAATCAGCTCACAATATTCTTCGTTTGTACCCAAACGGGAGTCAACCTGATAGAAATCCGTAATCGCATATCCATGATATGAACCTCCCTGTTGCCGGTTTTCCTGTACAGGATTTAGCCAGATAGTCGTAAAGCCTAAATTGTCGATATATTCCAGTTTGTCGATGATACCTCTGATATCTCCTCCATGACGGGAATTGGGGCGATCCCGGTTTACCTTCACGGTGTCGGAGTTGTCATTTGAAGTATCTGCATTAGAAAACCGATCCGGTGTAATCAGATACATGACGTCTTTTGCAGAAAAACCCATGGCTCCCGGCTTTGTTTCGCGCGGCTTTAATTCGAACGCTTTCTTAACTGTTTTTTTTCCGTCATTAAATTCGATCTGCATGGTTCCGGGTGTAGCCTCTTTCTCTATTTCCAGGTAAATAAAGAGATAGTTTGAATTTTCCACATTTACCACTTCTTTTATTCTGACATTGGGATAATCAATCTTTATTTTTGATTTGGCAATGTCTTTTCCATAAACCATAATCTGTAATTCGGGGTTTTTCATACCACACCACCAGAAAAGAGGCTCTATCCTATCAATATATGGCTCCCTGGCAATAAGAATATCCAGGATAAAAAACGGAAACAAAAAGATTAAAATGATTTTTTTATTCATAAATGTACTATTGATAAATGATTAATAAATAAAAATATTTTTTTCTCAATCGCAATATTCCTTATAAGTATTATACCGGGAATCTTGTCTGACAAAAATATAGTTACTCTTTAGAAGAATACAGTCACTATTATATCAAAATGTTTTCTTTTCATCTCATAAATATGTGATAAGAATAATGCCGGCATAAACAGGTATAATGATGAGACAATATTTCAAGAATGATGAAACTACTCCGGGCTGCGTTCGCTTCGCTCCCTTGCAAGGGATTGTCCATATCATACACCTTCGGTATCTGATCCCCATAGTGGAAAATCAGCCGGAAGTTTCCGGCAGGAAATCCACCGGAGGGAAAGTTTGCCCGAAACTTCCGGCGCATCGTCTTTGGCGTTGTCAGGAAATAAACGTTACATTTTTTCATTACCGCCTTACTGGATTGCTTCACTCCGCTCGCAATGACGAGCCTCCCGCCATTGCGAGTGGAGCGAAGCAATACCTCGCAAGAGTGAGCCCCGTCAGAACCATCCTCCCCCTAACTTTTAATTCTTAATTCTTACCTCCCTCGAAGGTATAGCTGATGCTGCCGGTGAGCCAGAAGCCGGCCTGGGGGATGTTGCCTTTGTCGAAGTAGTAGGTGTCGTACAGGTTGTGCAGATTCAGGCTGAGGGTGATGTGCTGGTATGGGTAGGTCAGCTTCAGGTCGAGGGTGGAGAAGGCGGGATAGGGAGCGTCGCCTGTTTTTTCCAGGTTTTCGAATTTCTCGTAGGTGCCCATACGCTTCTGGAAACGGAAAAACCAGGCGGCTGATAACCCTTTGTATAGCTGGTGGCTGAACTGAGCCGTGAACTTATCCCGCAGGTAATTGAGCGCATACAGGGAAATCAGGCCCTGGGTGTCGGACGATTGATGCATCCGGGCATAGTCAACAGACAGGACGGAGCGCTCCCCCAGAAAAGCCGCAAACGCTGCCGGAGAGAAACGGACGCCGGCCTCCAGCCCCCGCGTGTTTACTTTCGTCAGGTTCCACGACGCCCATTTGCTGTCGTGCGGGTTTACTTTGACCCAGTCTATCATATCCCGCCCACGGAGGAGGAAGCCCCGCAGGTATGCTTGAACGGGAGAGCTCGTGTATCGGATGCCCAGGTCGAAAGATTCGGATTTCTCAGGCCGCAGGCCTGTGTTTGCCTTATGCGTTTCCGTTGTATAATATAAATCGGTAAAGGTAGGCATGCGGGTGGATTGGCTCCACGAGGCGGATAGCTTCAGCGCATCGGTGGGGCGGTACACCAGGTTCAGCGAGGGATACCATTTATACACCTTCTTCAGCAGGGTGGTATGGCTCAGCAGCACGCCGGCCGAGAGTATCCAGCGGTTCCGAACGAGCGTATGTTCCAGGGCGGCGCCCGTCGTCGTGCGGCTGTCGGAGCGCTTGTAGTTTCCCTGCGGCTCCGGCAGGGGGTTGCCCAGGTTGCTGCTCAGGATGTCTTCCCTGCGTAGCTCGGCGCCTAAGCTGGTATTCCCCAGTTTCGAGGGATACAGCAGGATGAGGTTGCCGCCGTAGGTATCGTTCCGGTGGAAATTACGTCCGGTTTCCGTGCCCCGGATCAGATCGAACCGGTCGTAATGCCTGTCCCAGTACAGGATGGGGACGAGCTTCAGGCCGGCGCCGAACTCACCTTTCACCGAGCCCATCCAGGCAGAGGTCTCTTCGTATTGCTCCGGATAGCGGGCCGAATAGAATGTGTTTGCTCCGTAGCGTTTGTCGTTGTATCCTGCCTGGATGTCTATCCCCGATGCATGGGTCGGGCGGAGCTGTGTTTGCCATAATACATTATATATATCGTAGTCGCTGTTGGCGATATAGCCGCCGGAGCTGTTGTGTCCGGCCGAGAGGCTGTGTCCGGCTGTCGCTGTCCGGAAGCTGCTGCGTACTTCCATTCCCCTGAGGCGGTGCATTCCCGCTTCCGTATGTGCATAGAGTTTTTCGCCGGCCTTTTTCCGGGTGACAATATTGATGCCTCCGGAGAAAGAGCCGGCCCCATAGACCAGGGCGGAGGGGCCGTGGATGATTTCGATACGTTCGATGTCGGATAAGTTGACGGGGATGTCTAAGCTGTAGTGTCCGGTGTGGGCGTTGGATAGGTTAACGCCATTGAGCAGGATGGTGTTCTGGTCGAATGTTCCTCCGCGGATGGAGAGGTCGGCCTGTACGCCGTGTCCGCCTCTTTGTACAAGGTCTATACCTGCGGCATAGACCAGGATATCCTGGATACTCCGGCCAGGTGCCTGCTCAATCTGTTCTTTGCCGATTACGGTAAGCAATCGGGCCGCCTGTCCGATGGGCGTTTCCAGGCGTGAGGCGGTGACCATGACCTCTTCCAGCTCCAGCTCCCTTAGCCTTTGCCGGCTGTCGTCGGTCGCTGCGTTCTGCGCATGGCCGGTCGAAACAGGCATAGCCGTCAGTACGCAACCTGCTACCACTCCGATATTCACTACTTTGTGCATGCTGTTGAACACAGCGTAGCCCTTCCGCACAAACTTCTTGAAGCGGAAGGACGGTTGTTGATAAAAATGTTTTTGTCTCATCTTTTAAATAGTTTTCAAATGCGTTGCGAAGGTAGTTATAAACACGGCGGAAATCCCCCTTTTTCTTCCTTTAAAAGAGGTCGTATGAGCATAGAAAAGGATAAACCATCGCCTGCAAAGGCAGGCAGGCTTCCACCAACACACTAACAATATATGAACCGATATGAACCGTTTTTCCACGAAAACGGGCCTCAGGCTGTCAATAAACAATCCTTATAAAACGATTCTGCGTATAAAAAAAGGCCTACCTTAGCCTGCGGAAATCAGGTGCTGCAAGGTTTCCGGATAGAATTAGTTTGCTAATAATTAATCAAATAATAATATGAGTACAGAAAAAATTACCAAGAGTTTTCTTTTTTATGTAATCCCCCTCTGTCTGTTGCTGTCCTACATCTTCACGACATGTTACGGAGAGGAGCTGGATGATATGGATGACCGGATCAGCACTGTAGAAGACCAATTAAAGCTTATACAGGAGAAAGTAGATGCCAATAAATGGGTATCAAGTGTAACAGCGATATCCAATGGCTACAGAATCACTTTCAGTGATAACACAACGATTGATATCAACCATGGCATCAACGGCAAGGATGGCGAAAAAGGCCCCCAGGGTGAGCCCGGGAGAAACGGAACGGAATGGAAGATAATCGGCGGTATGTGGCATAATGTAACAACCGGTGAGAGTACACACTGGTATGCCGGAGACCGTTCACCCGAAATAGTGGATGGCCATTGGGTCTTTTATGAATGGAGTGATGCCAAGATAGATTATGATACGATAGTATCAGATTACGTGGCAGATACCCTGGCTTCTTATCTTGTTGACTGGGGCCGCTACTATGAACTCTATATGCCGTTTCAGAGTACAGACCCCACAGGCGTGACCTCGCTGACATGGAAAATGATTCCGTTACCCAAATACAAACCAGACCTGGACCCGCCACTTGTCTTCAATTTCCTGGGATATGCCCGGATTGTCGGCAATGGGGATACGATTCAGATGGTGGAAGGCGATTTCGACCTGCCCTATTGGTATCTGGAGGATATTCGTGATCATAATGGGAATCCTGTTACGGAAAACGATCCCTTATGGAAATGGAAATGGCGAAGGCCGCAGCAGGATATTGTGACAGGTGAGTTCCGCATTGACAAATTATCAACAAAATGGGCAGTCGTATTTTCTATTAACAGGCCGGATATCACAACCTTGGAGATGGGATTGATAGATTCAAGAGGTTCTTTGTTAGAAGCAATAGCTTTTCCTGAGAAAGCGAAAAATTTCGACAAAGCAAATGGCTTTATCACGAAAGCAAGCAGTAATAATGATACGGTTTATTATGCCCGCATGAGAACTCAGACTTATTTCCCCGGACAGAGTGTCCTGGATCAGCAAAAAGGTAAGGTTTATTATCGCCTGATTATAATAAATAATATCAAAAACTACCCGAATAACCTGATCGAACCCGAATCATCTCCTTATAAGTCTGAACTATCCCCCTACCCAATAAACCTGGTATATAAATATGCGGAATTACAGCCGGCCACGATAGAGAATATAACTGCTCCCCACCCGTCCTCACCTCGTGTGGCTGATACCTTCAAGATAGCGTACGATGATGAGGTCACACGTCATTCCATACGGTTTACTAATGCTTCGAGTCTTTTCGATCATTATATCCACACGGATTCTGTCGGTATTGATTTTGCTCCTGTTCCCCCTGATTCTGTTCGGAGAACATTCAGGCTTGACACGACACTGACCCCTCCTGCAACTTACAAGTTCCCGATTGATGTTTATACGCTCCAGGTAGATGGCGTTATAGATTCAACAAGGATCTGGATCAAAGCAGAATAAAAAGAGGGCGAAGTACTATATATATTATCCGGCGTACGTCATTTGTTTGACGTGCGCCGTTATTTTATTGTTTATATGCATGGACAAAGAATTTGCCGGCAGTTAGTGAAACCTATATATTAATCCGACAGGCTGTCACGCCGGAGTTTCCTGAATTGGGTGATCAGCAGAAAGGCGGTCAGAACCGAGGCGATCAGATCGGCCACAGGGAGGCTGAGCCATACTCCCTTTATGCCCAGGAGCCCGGGAAGGACAAGCAGACAGGGAACCAGAAACAATAACTGGCGGGTCAGAGACAGGAATATCGCCTGCTTCGACAGGCCGATGGAAAGGAAAAAGTTCGACGCCACTATCTGGAAACCTACCACCGGGAAAACGGCGAAAACAATATGCAGCCCATATACCGCTTCCCGGATCAGTTCGGGGTCGGTAGTGAACATACGCAGGATATACGACGGGAATAACTGGCATATCAGAAAGCCGGAGGAAGCGACGCCTACGGCCCAGCAGATGGTGAGTTTCGTCACTTGGGTGACACGGTCGAAGCGGCACGCCCCGAAATTATACCCGGCGATGGGCTGCATCCCTTGATTCAATCCCAGGATAATCATCACAAAAAGGAAAACGATGCGGTTGACGATGCCGTATGCTCCGATAGCCATATCGCCCCCATGCTCTTTCATCCCCAGGTTGATCAGGAGGACGATCAGGCAGGAGCACAAGTTCATCAGGAAAGGAGAAAGCCCGATGGCCAGCATGCTCTTGACAAACTCTGCCTTGAGCTTATAGATACCTTTTTTGAAATGGATAAGCTGCTCCGGATTGGCAAAATGCACGATCTGCCATACCAGCGAGATAAGTTGCGAGATGACCGTAGCCCAGGCCGAGCCTTTGATTCCCCAGCCGAAACCGAAGATAAAGAGAGGATTCAGCACACAGTTGATAACCACGGAGGTAAGCGTGGCATACATCGCCATCCGGGGATGACCGGAGGAGCGCAAGACAGCATTCAGCCCCAGATACATATGCGTAATGACATTGCCTGCCAGGATGATCTCCATATAATCGCGGGCATACGACAGGGTATTTTCTCCCGCTCCGAAGAAGTAGAGGATAGGGTCTAAAAACCAGAGGCAGATCACTGTGAAAAGAATGCCGATAAGGATATTCAGCACCAGTACATTCCCCAGCGCTTTATTGGCTCCTTCGTATTCCTGCTGCCCCAGCTTGACGGATACCAGGGTAGAGGCTCCTACGCCTACCAGCGAGCCGAAAGCCGCCGCCAGGTTCATCAGTGGAAAGGTAAGCGCCAGCCCGGCAATAGCCAGTGCACCTACCCCCTGCCCGATAAAGATACTATCGGCTATATTATAAAGAGACGCAGCCGTCATGGCAATAATGGCAGGGATAGCATATCCTTTCAACAATTTACCGATGCGCTCGGTACCTAAGATAATGGGAGAGTTCTGATCAGACATAATAAATAACTTGTAGGGCGCAAAGTTACAGATAAATTTCCAACAAAAAAAGGGAGCCGCATTTCAGGGGCAATTCAAATTGTCGCAGATTCAATGGATTTCTATCGTCATTGCGAGGTACGAAGCAATCCAGGGTGTGCCCGGTCTGGATTGCTTCACCCTCCCGGTTCGCAATGACGGCCCGTAATGACGATGCGATAATTTGAATTGCACCCCATTTCAGGGGTGCATTTGACTACGTCGATTTTCAATTCAAATTGCCGGCAAGAATTTCCCCCGGGGGAAAAGCTGCCGGAAATTGCCGGCAAGAATTTTCCCCGGGGGGAAAGCTGCCGGAAATTGTCGGCAAGAAATTTCCCCGGGAAATTAGCTGCCGGAGATTGTCGGCAAGAAATTTCCCCGGGAAATTAGCTGCCGGAGATTGCCGGCAAGAAATTTCCCCGGGAAATTAGCTGCCGGAGATTGCCGGCAAGAAATTTCCCCGGGAAAAAAGCTGCCGGAGATTGCCGGCAAGAATTTTCCCCGGGAAAAAAGCTGCCGGAGATTGCCGGCAAGAATTTTCCCCGGGAAAAAAGCTGCCGGAAATTGCCGGCAAGAATTTTCCCAGGGAAAAAAGCTGCCGGAGATTGCCGGCGGACATCATTAGGCTGCCCTTTCAGGGCGCCTACCGGATTATTCCGTTTTATACCCAGGGCGTTGCCCTGGGCTGGGATATACCGGGCTTTCAGCCCGGAAAAACTTCCGGATTTTC
>JAISZA010000013.1 GCA_031269535.1 Tannerellaceae bacterium | reverse complement strand
CGGGTCGGACAAATTTAAACCGCGCGAAGTATAACAACTCGGAATCAGGGACAAAGACTTCTTCCTCTTCCGTGTGGCCGGTTATTTTTCCTGATAGCACCTCAAAAAAAGATTTAGCCTGAAAATCGACGTAGTCAAATGCACCCCGCATCCCTTATCCCTTGGCTGTTATTCTTTTTTTCTCCTTGAATCGCTGATATTTCTTACAAAATATAAAGAGATATTAAATTATTGTTTATCTTTATCCCGTTGTAGCCTTCGTTTGTGGGAATAGAAAGGTGTAATATGAAAAGAATTCATTTAATAATAAGCCTGTTAGCATTTCTGTCATCTTGTGGTGGAGATGCGGTGTACCGGATTGACGGAAAATTGTCGAATCTGGAAGACCCGTTGATATATGCCGTATTCGAGTCGGAAGACCGGAGCCTGATAGACTCTGTGAGCTGCCATAAACCCGGACAGTTCAGGATAAAACAAGACCAGGCAGGTTTCAATCAGGTCACTCTCTTCTTTGAGAACCGAACCTGCTGGTTTACCATTTATCTGGAGCCGGGTGAGAAAGTTACGCTTACAGGAGATATCCAATCCCCAGCCATGCTACAGGCAAAGGGCGGACACCTCAATACGGAACTCTCTGCCATACGGAAGAAACTCGCCCCACTGCTGAAAGAACGCGAAGAACTGCTTGATATCCGGAAAAACAATCTGGTTGAACCAAATAATGTCACTTCAAGACTGGCGAATGTGAACCACCAGCTGAACGAACAGGTAGTGGATTATATCCGGGAACATCCCTCTGAAACGGCTTCGGTGGTTCTGATCAAGACTTTCCTGATGAACCCCGATGATACCCGCCAGTTAGATGAGCTACTGATTATGCTGAATCCCGGACTGAAAGATTTTTTTCTGGTGAAAGAACTGGAACAATACAGTGCAAGAGCCAAGCGGACTTCTCTGGGTGCGGAAGCTCCCAATTTTACGGTGAAAAATATTTACGGAGAATCAGTCAGCCTGGATTCTTTCCCGCAAAAATATCTTCTGCTCACGTTTACCGCCCCCTGGTGCGATATGTGCCAGACCGACGAGCTGTATCTGGATGAGATAAACGAAAAATATCCCGGTGAACAGTTGGAACAGCTCTTAGTCAGTCTGGACGATGATATGCCTTCCCTCAGAGACTTACTGAAGCAGGACAGCATCCACTGGAATTTAGTCACCGATTCTGCCGGACAAGCAACAATGATGGTTGACCTGTACAATGTGAGCGCCCTGCCTCGCTGTTTCCTGATTGACGAAGAGGGGAAGATCATCCTCAAAACCGAAAATGGTGTCGAAATAAAACAAACACTCGAACATCTGTTAGAAAAAGAGCATTTATAAATTAACCGGAAATCAAATCCTTAATTAATATGTTAGTTAAATCTTACGCCGCCGCTGTGCAAGGTATTTCAGCAACGATTGTAACGATAGAGGTCGATTGCACGAAAGGCATTCAGTTTTTTCTGGTCGGGTTGCCGGATGTGGCTGTGCGCGAAAGCCATGAGCGGATTATCTCCGCCTTGCAGACGAACGGGTATAAATTTCCGCGTTACCGCATTGTCATCAATATGGCGCCTGCCGATATCCGTAAAGAAGGCTCTTCATACGATCTGCCCTTAGCCATAGGTCTTATGGCAGCAGCCGGGGAGATTGATTCTTCCTGCCTCAGCGACTTTGTCATTATGGGTGAGCTTTCCTTAGATGGAGGCCTCCTGCCGGTCAAGGGTGCGCTCCCCATTGCCATACAGGCAAAAGAAGAAGGCTTCAAAGGCTTTATCCTGCCTAAGCACAACGCCCGTGAAGCCGCCGTTGTCAGCGGAATCGATGTCTATGGGATGGAGAATATCCGGGAAGTGCTTGAGTTTATCGACGGCAAACGGCAGGCATCTCCTGTAGTTGTCGATACGGCCTCCGAATTTTATGCCCTTCAGGAGTCTTTTGAATACGATTTTTCAGATGTACGCGGGCAGGAGAATGTCAAACGGGCGCTCGAAGTAGCCGCTGCCGGAGGGCATAACCTGCTGATGGTAGGCCCTCCCGGCAGTGGTAAATCCATGCTTGCCAAACGCCTGCCTTCGATACTGCCTCCTCTGACGCTTCAGGAATCGCTGGAAACGACCAAGATACATTCCGTGGCGGGAAAGATGGGAAAAGGGACTTCGTTGATGGCGAAGCGGCCTTTCCGCTCCCCGCATCATACCATATCGAATGTGGCGATGGTGGGAGGAGGCTCCTTCCCCCAGCCCGGCGAGATCAGTCTGGCGCATAACGGCGTATTATTCCTCGACGAATTGCCGGAGTTCAACCGCAATGTCCTGGAGGTGATGCGTCAGCCGCTGGAAGACCGCCGGATAACGATTTCGCGCGCCCGCTTTTCCGTCGATTATCCTGCCGGCTTTATGCTGGTCAGCTCCATGAATCCCTGTCCCTGCGGGTATTATAATCATCCTGAGCGCCCTTGCCTATGTCCTCCGGGCGCTGTGCGGAAATACATGAACCGCATCTCCGGCCCTCTGTTGGATCGCATTGATATACAGATAGAAATTGTCCCCGTACCTTTCGAAAAGATATCCGGGCATTCTCCTTCCGAGCCCAGCGAGGCAGTCCGCAAACGGGTGACGATGGCCCGTGCCATCCAGGAAGAGCGGTTTAAACATTCGAAAGGCATCTATTGCAACGCACAAATGAATACCCGGCAACTCCACGAATACGTAACCCCGGATGAGGCAGGGATGGAGAGGCTCCGGATGGCTATGCAACGCCTGAATCTTTCTGCCAGAGCCTACGACCGCATCCTGAAAGTATCGCGCACCATCGCCGACCTGGAAGGCTCCGCGCAAGTCGGCTCCCACCATCTGGGCGAAGCCATCAATTACCGCAACCTCGACCGGGAAGGCTGGGGAGCATAAGAACAGCTATTTGAAGCGTACTTGTGTAGCCGTCAGTTTCTTAGCGGCATGTTGAAGTGCGTAAGGACTGATCTCCACTTCGCCGGTGACTAATTCGGGAAGATTGAACGAATGGAGCAGGTAATCGTAATCATCCGGATTTTTCTGAGGCAGCAGGAAGGGTTTCGAAGGGCGTCCCGCAGAGTCGATATGAGCGAAATAAGGGAGGGTATATAGCCCGTTCTCGCGCCGGCTGCTGATAACGACCCATCGGCTGTTGCGGCTCCAGGAATGATAACTCTCTGTATCTTCGCTGTTCAGCAACGACATATCCACCTGGCTCCCATCCGAAAGGTTTATCATCCGTATCTCGGCATCCTTATGCCAGATAGGGAACTGTCCGTAAGCTGTTTCCGAATACATCAGAAAACGTCCGTCCGGCGACAGGCGGGGGAAAGAGGCGCTGTGAACATCGGCACGGACGAGGGTGTCGATGGACGAACCGATACGTCCCTGCACCGCATCGAAAGGTACGCGGCAGAGATTGTAGCGGATGCGGTCGTACGAATCGGGCATCGGCAGGGCTGGAGCCGAACAGAAATAAAGCCAATCGCCTTCGGGCGAGAAAGAGGGGAAAGTCTCATAGGCGTCTTTCGTCAGGATAGAAGCCGCCGAAAGGATGGTCTGGGTTTGCACGTCATAGACAATCACATCTGATTCCAGATCAAAAACTTCCATCTTCTTTCCTTTTACGGAGTGGAAAAACTGCCTGATCTCGTTCACCGAAGTCGTAATATAGCGTCCCGAAGGATGCCAGTAGGGATAGGTCATATTGCTGATCGTGCTGTCTGTCCGGGTATTGAGTTTTTGTATATCACCCTGTAAGGCGATATAGGTTGCCCCGTAGGTGGCGCGCATGTGGAGCATCATCTGCTGCGGGTCTCCGTTGCAGAAGCTATGGCAGTTGATGCAATTATAGCCTGTCAGGTCGTTTTTGATGATAACTTTTTCACTGAATGTCTCTATATCACGCTGATAGATGCCTACGATATGCCATTTTTCGTATCCCGGTTCAATCAGGCGATAGACCAGATGGCTGTCTATCGGGTCGGCACTGATGTGGATGGTGAAAGCCTGCCAGTCTGTCCTTTCTCCCTTGCCTGACAGGGTAGAAACGCTTATTTGCAGCGACTTGCCTGCATTGCCTTTCAGCAGTTTCTTCCATTCTCCGGCTTTGAAAACGAGCTGATTGCGTCCGCTGAGCCTGAGCGTTTGCCCATCCTCTCCGCGAACGGTGGCGGAACAGGCTTTCACATCTCCCTCGACGCGGAAATTCAGAGGAGCGATATTCACCGGGATGCTTACATCCGTATAGTCAGGAAAGATAAGGGGAGGCCGGGCGCAGCTTTCACCCGGCATACTCATTTTATCCACGCAGGAAGAAAAGAAAAAGGCGGAGAGAACAAGGATGCAGCCGGCTGGACTGAGTTTGGAGAATGTTTTCATCGGACAGGTTTACGGGGAGGTTGAACAAATTGTGCATAATAATAATACGTATCTCCATACCGGCGGGAGAGCAAGGCAGGAGTAAGCCCTTTCAGCTGCTGCATATATCCGAGAAAACGCTGATAAACAGCCGGATCAATGGAATACGAACGTAAAGTTTCAGGCTCATTTTGTACGGCCGTATAGAAAAGACAAATCGCTTCCTGATACACTACCGGGAGCGGCTCGCCTCTTTCCTTCCGGGCTTCCATATAGTGCATGAAGATATTTAATTCTTTATAAACAAGGAGATAACCCATGGCGTATTCGAAAGCAGCCTTATTGTCGGGATGATCGTCTATCAGGAAAGCCAGTGCGCTTGGGAAGGTTTTTGTGAGATCGTAGGGATTGTCGGTCAGGGGAGTTAGCCTTCGCCGTTCGCTGATCCAGGGAGTGGATGCACTTGTTTCAGGCTCAAGTAAACGGCGCAGCTCCTTGATCCGGGGATTATGGGGCTTGCTCATTTCCAGTATCCGGATGTATTTCTCCGCCGCTTTATATTCTTCATTTACAAGATAGGTCTCCACCAGACGCTCCATGAGTCTGGATTGTACGTTCCGCTCTGAACTCAGCACGCCCACGAAAGCGAAACGTTGCGCCGAATTGGTATGATTCAGTAGCCAGGAAACCTCAGACGCCTCGATCAGTTCCAAGCGTGTCTTAGGGTCATACGGGATAAATCCATCTTCTCCCACTTGCGGCAGGCGCAGCAAAGCTTCGTTGAAAGTCCCGGTATAGGCATGCGCCAGATTGGCATAGATCAGGGCGTCCCGGTCTTTTACGGGATGCCTGGCGACATCTTCCACGATGGCTTCCCACTGTTGCCCGCGGGCAAACCAGTCGTAACGGTAGGCTTGTTCAAGCGGATGCCCTCCGTAAACAAGGGCAATAGCTGTTGCACCTACCAGCAGTGAGACAGCAGCAAGCTGCCTGAGTCCTTCCTTAAACAGCGGCTTAGGGCGGCGAAGCCCGTAAACAAGCAGCATAATAAACGGAAGCGCACACCAGATATACCAAAAGGAAGCCGGAATGGGATACTCAGGATGAAACAGGTGCCTGCCCAGAAAGGCTTCGCGCATCGGGACAACATAAAGCGTGCGCATGGCCAGCAACGGACAGAGCAGCGCCCAGATGAGCCATCCGAAAGCAGGAAAGAAGCGCTTCTTTCCCGCCGCCCCGTAACATTCGCAGATCATCATCCCCGCAGCCGCCAGTAAATGCGCCGGCGCTGCAAGCAGGTAGCACACAGTAATAAGCGCAAAACCTGTGATATATCGCGGAAGAGGCTTTTGAATAGCGGCATACCCCGACACCGCCGCTATCCCCGTCAGCGCCGCCAGAACAGACGCAATGGATTCGACCGGGAACAGGCAGAAAAGGACGGCCGGGAAGAGCGACAGCAACCGGCTCCGCTTCTTCAGCAGACGGGCAGACAATAGACTCATCAGCGTCAGCAAAAGGGATAGACAGACAGAGGAAACGTATGGAAACGTAAAGAACCGGGTGATAAATGCCGTCAGATACGCATTGAATCCGCCCGGCTGTTCACATAATTTCATGAAATACGCTTCCGTATATAAAAACAGGCTGTACTGCTCCATAAACCGGTACCAGTAGCGATAGTTTATTTCAAAAAAGAGAAAACTACCGACGAAGAAAACACCATAAAACAAAGCCGGACGAGCCAGGAAACGTTTCATACTCTCTTGCTAAAGCGTAATGGATAGTCCGTTGTAAAAATCAAGTATTTTCGTGCGGAAGACGAAATCGTATCTGGCCTGTGCCTGTCCGGCGAGGCTTTGCGCATATTTCGTTTTCGACTCATTGTATTCAAAGACCGTACTTCTTCCTGTGGCATAGCGCTCTTCGGCATATTTGAAGGCTTCGCGGCTGGCTTCCACCGATTGGGTGGCGGAAGTATATTTCTCCTGTGCCGCAATCGCATTGAAATAGGCCTGCTGTATCTCTTTATAGAGCGCTTTTTTGGTGTTTTCCATCAGGAGCTCCTGAGAGAGGATGCCTACGCGCGCCGTACGGACGCTGTTGCGCACTTCGAAACGGTTGAAGATGGGGATGCTGAGGCTGAACCCGATGGTTTTCCGTTCGTTCTGTTTCAGCTGGCTGCTGAATCCTACATTGGCGATATCATTGCTTCCGAAATAACGATAATACCCATTGCTGTAGTTCAGGTTCAGGTTCAGCTGGGGATAATAAGCAGCCTGCGCCACTTTCAGCATCTTCCTGCGGCTTTCAAGCAGAAATTCCTGTTCTTTTATCTGGGGTTTAAGGGCTACGGCATGTTCATAAATCACATCCGGCGGGAGGATACTCCCCCTGTATCCGTCCACGGGGTCGGGCAGTGAGGGGATAAGGATATCGAAGCCGGCCTCGCTACGTTCCAGGTCCAGCAGCTGGGCCAGATTCAGCAGGGCCAGTCTGACGTTATTTCGTGCTTCGGTGCGGGAGACTTCATCTTTTGCCAGCTGAGCTTTGATGTCGTAGAGCTGGGAAAGGGGGACTTTGCCGGCCCCGACCAGGGCGTCTGTTCTGGAGACCTGTTCGGCGGTCAGTGCTACCTGGAGCTCCGCAATATTCAATATTTCTTTATTGTAAAGCACCTGCAGGTAATAAGAGGCTACGCCTATGGCCAGGTCTTCTTTTGCCTTATTGAGTGATTCGGTGGCAGCCTGAAGGTTTAATTTACGCGCAGCGATGGTATTGGATATCCTGAAGCCGTCGAAAAGAGGCATATTCAGCTGTACATAGGCTGACGAATTAGCCGAGTTCCGGTCTTCAATCACTCCCTCGCGGGAAGGAGACCTCCCGAAGTCGAAGTTTTGCCCGATCCCGGCGTTCAGGTTAGGCAGCCAACTATTCCGGGCGGTATTCAGTTCGATCTCCCGGTTCTCCTCTTCCTGTTCCCCTTGTTTAAGGTCGATATTATGTTCGACTGCATGGCGGATACACTCCTCCAGGCTCCATTGCCTGCTCTGCGCCCCGGCAAGGAAACTCAGGGAAAGACAGAAAGCAGACAGGTATAATTTTATTCTTTTCATACAGTATGGTTTTCAGAGATTATGGATTGTTTTTAGGGTCGGTGGCGGCGCCTCGTATCTTGTCGCCGGCGGTGAGTCCTTCTTTGATCTCTATCTTGATGCCGTCGGAAAGGCCTGTGACCACCTGGCGTCGTTCAAAAACCTGTTCCGGCTTTTCCTGTTTGAGGACTTGCACGAAAGCTGAGTCGCCATGAAACTCGATGGTACTTTCAGGTACAGTCAGTATATCTTCGGCCCGTTTGAGCACAATCTCGGCATTAGCGCTGTATCCCGCGCGGATAAAGGCGTCTTCGGGGATGCTGATGGCGGCCTTTATTTCGAACTGGATGGCGCCGTTCTTATCGACTCCTTTGGGAGATACATATTCCAGCGTAGCGTCGAACACGCGGCTTTCCATCGCGCCTATCGTCAGTTTGATGGGCATCCCTTCGTGGATGCGTCCGATCTCGGTCTCATCCACATTGCCGCGGAAGATCATATCGTTCATATCGGCCACGGAGGCGATGGTTGTCCCGTCGTTGAAGTTGTTCGACTGTATCACGGAATTGCCGACCTTCACCGGCACATCCAGGATCATACCCGTGATGGTACTGCGTATCTGCGTGGTACTGGCCACTTTCGAGTTGCGGGTAATCCCGTCGCGGATGATCTCCAGCGCGTTCTGGGCATTGGCATATTCCTCTTTCGCCTTCAGGTAATTGGCATTGGAGACATTGAACTCTTCTTTCGATACAACGCCTTGTTCAAAAAGCGTTTCGTCGCGTCTGAAGGTTTCTTCCACCTGTTTCAGGGTGATCTGGGCTACGTTTACACGCGACTCGGCGCTGTTGAGCTGTACCATTTCCGGTATCACCTTGATACGTGCCAGTATCTCTCCTTCTTTCACCATCTGTCCGGCTTCTTTCTGCAGTTCGGAGATGATACCCGATATCTGCGGTTTGATCAGCACTTCGTACCGGGGTTCGACACTGCCGGTTGCTACCGTTTTGGTTTCTACCGTATCGCGCGCCGGCGTTACAATCTCGTAAACAATGACGACCGGTTGCGCTTTTTTCCATAAGAAATAGAATGTACCGAGTACGGCTACTCCCACAAACACTAATAAGATGATACGGAGTATCTTTTTAAAAATGCGATTCTTCATGATTCTATGCGTTGTTGTTTTAATTATTTATTATTCTTCACGTATGGCGTCGATCGCCTTGATCTTCATGGCCCGCCAGGCGGGTATCAAGCCGGCCAGCAGTCCGCTGAACAGCAATACGACAGTAGCTGCCAGGGCCGTCTGGATGCCGACCGAGGGATGGGCAAAGAAAACTTCGCCGGAGTCGGCCGGAGCCGGCTGGGCCATCAGGATACGGTCCACCATGTCTAAGATAAAAACCCCCAGGCTGAGTCCCATCAATCCGGCCAGCGAGGTGAGTACCAGGCTTTCGCTCATCACCTGCGAGATGATATTGAAGGGCTTGGCTCCCAGGGCGCGGCGCACGCCAATCTCTTTGGTCCGCTCTTTGATGGTCACCATCATGATGTTGCTCACACCGATGATGCCGGCCAGCAAGGTGCCCATCCCGACCAGCCAGACTAAGATATCGATGCCGGTAAAGAGCATATTGAAGGTAGCGAACTGTGCTGCCAGGTTGATAACGGCCACGGCCTGCGGGTCGGAGGGCGCTATTTCGTTCTGTGTCTTCAGCACGGCCGTCACATCGTCCACAACCCGCTGCACGGAGGCCTCCGGCAGGATATTAATAAGGAGCACATGGATGATGTCTCCCTGGTTCGAGGCCTGCTGATAGGTAGAAAAAGGGATAAATACCGATTCCGAGGTTCTCCCGTTGATATTGATTCCTGTGGCCTTGGAGTTGGTCACGCCTACTACCTGGTAGTATAAGCCGTTCACACGAATGTAGTTGCCGCAGGGGTCTTCATTTTTGAACAGGGTTTCGTTTACCGTAGTACCGATGACGCATACTTTCCGTTTTTCCTGCACATCGATTTCGTTGATAAGCCGGCCGTAAGCGAGGTTTTGTGTGTTGATCTCGAAGTATTCCGGCATGACTCCGCTGACGCTGAACATACCTGTCAGCTGGCGGTAAACCACGTTTTTCTCTCCCCTTCCGCCAGACAAGAGCGGCGAAACATATTTCACGCCATTCACCTGTTTCTGGATAGCGCTTACATCCCGGTTGCGCATATACCAGTAACGCCCTTTGTTGAAGCCCTTATACGGTTCGCTGGTACGGTCGGCGATAATAAAGATAGTATTGGTGGCGAAGCCTTCGAGATTTCCCAGTAATCCGTTTTTCATTCCTACCCCCGATCCCAGGAGGAGTACCAGCATCAGGATTCCCCAGAACACGCCGAAGCAGGTCAGCAGGCTACGTATTTTATTGCGGGTGATGGTGACCCATATTTCTATCCATCTGTCGATATCAAACATTTCAGTTACGAGTTACGAGTTACAAGTTACGAGTACGGGGTATCTTTATTCATCATTTCTGATTGCGTCGATGACCGAAATTTTCACGGCTTTGCGTGCCGGGAAATAGCCTGCCAGCACGCCGGCGATGATCAGTACACCGGTGGCGGCGAGTGAGATGCCCAGGTTCACCGTCGGATGGCGGAAGACGGTGGTGCTGCCTTCGCGTCCGCCACTGCTGGGAGCGGCATTGGCGCCGGTCATATCCATGATATAGTCGATGCCTTCGGTCAGTCCGATCCCGCTCACCATCCCGATATAGCCGAATACCGCTGTGACTAAAACAGACTCTATAATGATCAGCCGCAGGATGGAAGAAGGCTTAGCACCGATGGCTTTACGGATGCCGAACTCTTTGGTACGCTCGCGCACGGTGATGAGCATGATATTACTCACGCCGACAATCCCCGCCATGAGCGTGCCGATTCCCACGATCCAGATAAAGAAAGCGATGCCGTTGGTCATGCCCTGCCACATCCTGAATTCTTCTCCCGCACTGTAAAAGCCTATGGCGTTCTTGTCGTCGGGGCTGAAGCGATGGCGGTAGGCAAAGCGTTCCTTCAGCCGTTTCTCGAAAGCTTCGGCTTGTGTCTTGGTATTCACGCCTTCCAGGGTGAAGACAATATCGTACACCCGGTATCCGGACTCGAAAAGCATCTGTCCGGTCGTAAAAGGGATATAGGCCGGCGAATCGGGCATTTTATTCTCGTCTTCGTAAATACCGATCACCTGAAACATGCCGTTCCCTATCCGGACATACTTCCCCAGCGGTTCAATGGAATCGCGGAAAAGGACTGTCGCCATGCGTGGGCTTATCACGACCACTTTTCTCCGCTCCGCCACATCCGGTGCGTTGATGAAGCGCCCGTTCCCCGCGTTTACCGGCACATAAGAGATAGACGCATAGTCAGGATACACACTCCGTATCTGCCCTGTCAGGTATTCTTTATTGAATGAAATCGTGTCGCTCCGGTAATTCAGGGGAGAGATCAGGCCCACTTCGGGATGGTATCTTTTAATGTCCTTCACGTCTTCTATGGTGAACTGCAACCGCCGGTTGGTGGGCATTCCCTTATAAGGCATACTGGTATAGCGCGTCCAGCACTCGCAAAGGTTGGTCGATATGTTGCGGAAATTATAACCGATGCCATTACTCAGTCCGTTGCCGGCGCCTAAGAGGACGATGAGCATGAAGATGCCCCATGTCACGGAGAAACCGGTAAGGAAGGTGCGGAGCTTGTTCTTCTTCATCGTGCTCCAGATTTCCTGAAGGTTGCTGAATTCAAACATGATGCGGTACTTTTTCGATACGTTCGATGATACCGTCTTTCAGGCGGATGATGCGGTCGGTCACGGCAGCCACCGACGATTCGTGGGTCACGATAATCATCGTCATACCTTCCTTGTTCACCCGGCGCAGAAGCTCCATCACTTCTACGGTTGTTACGCTGTCTAAGGCGCCGGTCGGTTCGTCGGCCAGGATGACGCGGGGTTTGGCTATCAGGGCGCGCGCAATGGCTACCCGCTGCTTTTGTCCGCCGGAGAGTTCGCTGGGCAGGTGTTCCGCCCAGTCGGCCAGTCCGACCATGTCGAGGTATTCCAGGGCTACGGCATTCCGTTTCTTTCGCTTCATCCCTTGATAATAAAGCGGTAAGGCCACATTCTCCAGGGCGTTCTTAAAAGAGATCAGATTGAAAGACTGGAAAATAAATCCAATCATCCGGTTCCGGCACTCCGCTGCGCGGCTTTCGCTCAGGTCGCGGATCAAGAGGTTGTTGAGGCTGTAGGTGCCGCTGTCGTAGGTATCCAATATGCCGAGGATATTCAGCAGGGTTGATTTTCCCGAGCCGGAAGCTCCCATCACGGACACCATTTCTCCCTCCTCTATCTCCAGGTCTATCCCTTTCAGCACATGCAGGGGCGCTCCGTTGTAATACGTTTTGTTAATGTCTTTCAATTGAATTATCATAGGGTTATAGGATTTTTCTTTTGTTTCCTCATATTATAAGACGTAAAACTCCTGAAAATGTTTCATCGTCCCTGTTATTTTCCGGGAAATTAATTGCCATCTCTCTTTTTTATACTCTATTATTCTTTTTTCAGGCGTCCGGCTTTGCGCAACGCCTGGTCAAGAATATAAAGAATCTGCCCGTTGATGCTGCGAAATTCGTCGGCAGCCCATTTTTCGATAGCTTCCATCATCTCAGAATCAATGCGAAGGATAAAATTTTTATTTACACTTTCCTTTTTGGGCATTTCAGTTTTTCTTTAATGATGCAAAGTCCCTGTATTCAATACCGGTTGAGCGGCTTCGTCGGCGCAAAGGACTACCAGGAGGTTGCTCACCATAGCGGCTTTCTTTTCTTCGTCCAGTTGGACGATATTTTCTTTTTCCAGCTTGCCGAGCGCCAGTTGCACCATGCTGACGGCGCCTTCCACGATTTTTTCGCGTGCCGAGATAATGGCGTCGGCTTGCTGGCGCCGGAGCATGACGCCGGCTATTTCGGAAGCATAGGCTAAGTAGTTGATGCGTGCTTCCACGACTTCAAGCCCCGCAATCGCTAAGCGGCTGTTTATTTCTTCTTCTAATTTGCGGGCTACTTCGCCGTCGCCCGAGCGAAGCGTGATGTTGTCGCCCATGCTTTCATTAGAGTCGTAGGCATACATCCCGGCAATCTGGCGCAGGGCGGCATCGCTCTGTGTTTTGACAAAATTTTCGTAGCTATGCATCAGCTTAGGCAGTTTATTAAGCGAATCCATAGCTGTCCAGACGCTGTTTTTTCCGGTAGAACCGATGGTCGAGATAGACGAAGAGTCGATATCAAACATCGCTTTATACGTATCTTTTACCTTCCAGACCATAACGGCGCCGATCATCACCGGGTTCCCTACCTTATCGTTAACCTTGACCGGGAGCACATCCAGATTGCGGGCGCGCAGGGTGATTTTCTTTCGCTCGTTGAAAGGGTTGATCCAAAAAAAGCCGTTATCCGTAAGTGTTCCCTTGTATTTCCCGAAGAACACAACGACACGGGCTTCATTAGGCTCGATGATGGTAAGCCCCACGAGTAAGAGGGGAATAGATAAGCCCCCGCATATAGCGCTTACAGGGAGTACCCATATAGGCAAGAATTTGTGCAGGCCAATCGGCACATAGAAGCACAGGCAGAAGACTAAAAAAACCGCAATCGCTAAGGCGACGAATCCCGACACCTTGACACCCTTAAATGCTTTCTCTTTCGTTTCCATGATATAAGTCTTTATGATATTAAAATGATATCACAAAGCAATCACTATTTTTCGGGATTTCCAACAATACCTTCGTTAAAAATACCTAAAAAAA
>JAISZA010000237.1 GCA_031269535.1 Tannerellaceae bacterium | reverse complement strand
ATGACAAAATGATATTGAGATGCATTATTTTACACATACTTTCCAGGATGGGCTGCGGCTGATTCACCTGCCGGTGGACTCGCCGGTAGCTTATTGCGGATTTGCTGTCAATGCCGGAGCGCGGGATGAAGAAGCGGATGAATCCGGCCTGGCGCATTTCGTCGAACATCTCTTGTTCAAAGGGACGGAAAAACGAAAAGCATGGCATATACTGAACCGCATGGAGAATGTCGGAGGCGAACTGAATGCTTATACGACTAAAGAAGACACATTTGTCTATTCCATTTTCATGGAAGAACATTTCGCCCGCGCTTTCGAACTGCTGACGGATATACTGTTCCATTCCTGCTTCCCGCCACAGGAGATAGAGAAAGAGGTTGACGTGATTCTGGATGAGATTAATACGTATAAAGATAATCCTTCGGAACTTATCTTCGACGAGTTCGAAAACCTGATTTTCAACGGGCATGCCCTGGGGCATCATATCCTTGGGGATGAGGCATCGCTCCGGGGCTTTACTTCCGGTTCGGGGCTTTCGTTTACCCGGCGCTTTTATGTCCCTTCGAATATGGTCTTTTTCTCGATGGGACGGATAAAGCCGGCAAAGCTCATCCGCCTGGCAGAAGAAAGCCGGAGTCTGCCATCTCCCTCTCCCTTCCCGGCTTACTGCAGGAAGCCTCCGCTGCCCGTTCCTCCGCAAAACAAACGTATTCACCGGGAGACACATCAGACGCATGTCATAATCGGCGGAAGGTCGTACTGTATGTACGAGAGCGACAGGAAACGCATCCCTCTCTTCCTGCTGAACAACCTGCTGGGAGGCCCCGGCATGAACAGCCGCCTGAATATCTCCCTGCGCGAAAAGCACGGCCTGGTATATAGTGTCGAGTCGAATATCAGCTCTTATACGGATACCGGTCTGGCCTCCATCTATTTCGGAACAGACCCCAGACATACCGCAAAGGCCGTCAGCTTAGTGCATAAAGAACTGAAAAAACTATGCGATACCCGGCTGTCTTCCTCTCAGCTGGCAGCCGTCAAGAAACAGGTGACCGGCCAGTTAGGTGTATCTAATGATAATAAGGAGAGCCTTTTCCTGAACCTGGGCAAACACTTCCTGCATCATAACAGCTATGAAAGCCTCCACGAAGTATTCGGAAAAATAGAAAACGTCACCGCCGGAGACATCCTTGAAGCGGCTAATGAGGTCTTTTCTCCCACCGGATTATCGAGCCTGATCTATGAATAGGGAAGGCTGATAAAACCGGGCCCGGCCTGAGATTATTTCTGCCCGTATCAGACAAAGTCGGCGCTTTTTCAGGTGAAGTGTCTGAAAAGTTAATATATTTGCAGACAACTATTGAATGTTTATTCATTTATTCAAATTGTATAATATCATGAAACAGAACAGAAGAACATTTTTTAAACAAGGGCTGGCCGGCGCCCTATTGCTCGGCGCGGCTCCCTTGCTGAAAGCCTCGGCTCCCGACATCAGCCCGAAATCTCCTAAAAAGAATAATCCTTTCTTTCTGGGAATGGCAGGCTATACGTTTGTGAATTTCGATCTGGAGACCACGCTTAAAACGATGAAACGCCTGGATGTAAAATACCTGTGCATAAAAGATTTTCACCTGCCCCTCAACAGTACGGAAGAACAAATCAAAGCCTTCCACGAAAAATGCGCCTCATACGGCGTGACAGGATACGGAGCAGGTCCTATCTATATGCGATCGGAAGCCGATGTGGACAATGGCTTTGCTTATGCCAAACGAGTGGGTGTCAAGCTCATTGTAGGCGTGCCCAACTATGAATTGCTCCCATACGTGGACAAGAAAGTGAAAGAATACGGTTTCCATTACGCCATCCACCTGCACGGCCCGGATATCAAAACATATCCCGATGCCACCGATGTATGGGAACATACGAAAGACTTAGACCCGCGCATCGGAATGTGCCTGGATATCGGCCACGACCTGCGGAACGGATGCGACCCGGTAGCCGACCTGAGAAAATACCATACCCGTGTCTTTGATATACATATCAAGGATGTAACCGACTCTACCAAGGCCGGTGTAGGTATTGAACTGGGGAGAGGGAAGATCGATTTCCCCGCTTTCGTCAGAGCCTTGCGCGAGGTAAACTACACAGGTTCCTGCAGCCTCGAATACGAGAAAGACATGAAAGACCCCTTCCTCGGGATTGCCGAATCCATCGGCTATTTCAAAGCCATCAGCGAATACATCTGACCGATGCAATGAGCAAAAAAAAACGTACAGCAGATAATCATTTCCCGAATTATCCGCCGTACGTTTTTTTTGCCGTTAAACACACGAAACTAAATCCTGTAGTATGCTTCCCAGCCTTTACGGGGCAGGTCGCCGAACAGCATTTGATTGGCTAAGGCATTGTTGGTAATGCGCCTGCTTTCGCGGTCGAACAATAATTTTTCGCCTAACTGCTGGCTCAGTACACCTAAGCAGAATAGCTGGCTCAGGGGGCCGGCAATGGAGAAGGGCGAACGGGGCTTTTCCCTGCCCATGCAGCTCAACAGGAAGTTGGCGTAATGGTTCGAAGGGCTCGGGGCAACTTCCGGTAGTTTCGGCGCCATTTCTTTTGCTTTTGCTTCCGGGATGATCGAGAGCGTGCTGCCGTGCGAACCACCTTTGAATGTCAGGGTTTTCGTATAAATTTCTTTTCCCGGGTTCAGCTTCATGGGTTGGATTTTTCCTCCGGCTACGGGCGGAATATTCGGATCGACTTCTGATACGCCGTATCCTTCCGGCACAGGGGGGATATTGTCCAATCCATCGTACCAGGTAATATCTACCGCCGGCATATTCCCTCTTTCGGGGAATTTAAAGAGGATAGTAGATGACATGGGGAAGAAGAACGGATTATGGTCTTTCAGATAGGTAGGATTGATTTCGTAAGGCAAGCCCAGGTCGAGGAATTGATGAATTGTATCCAGGATATGCGCACCCCAGTCGCCTAAAGCACCCATGCCGAAATCGTACCAGCAGCGCCATTGGCCGTTCACGAAATCATGGTTATAATCATGATGCTTCACTACCCCGAGCCAGGTATCCCAATCCAGCGTCTCAGGGAGAGGTTCGGCAGCGGGGAAGCGGGTGATTTTCGGGTCCCACCCATGCCAGCGGCGTGAGTTGTTCATATGTGCCGTAACGGCTGTGACATCCTTGATAATGCCGGCTTCCTGCCAGGCTTTAAACTGGAAATAATTTCCTTCGGAATGTCCCTGATTCCCCATCTGGGTTACTACGCCGTACTTCTTTTCGCCCTTCATCATCAATTCTACCTCGTTGAACGTGCGGGCCATTGGTTTTTCCACATACACATGCTTCCCGTGCGCCATCGCTTCCATCGTAACAGGGAAATGCGAATGGTCGGGCACGCCCACTGTGACCGCATCAATCTGTCCCGCCATCTTGTCAAACATCTGCCGGAAATCCTGAAAACGGGGAACATTAGGGAATTTGCTGATAATCTGCTGCGTATGAGGTGCGCCCATATCCACATCACATAAGGCGACAATATTACACAAGCCTGTATTGTATAAATCGTTAGCGATTTCGCCCCCCCGGTTTCCGATTCCAATCAAGGCCAGGTTCACCCGGTCGTTGGCGTTTATCAGTGGAGAGGCAGGCATTGTACGTGCTTTAACCGGAGTACGGAAGGCAGGAAAAGCTGAAATGGCCGAAACGGCCAGCGCTTGCTTAAAAAACAAGCGGCGCGGAATGTCATTTGATTTCATGGTAAAATATGTTTAAAATAATTCATGTTAACGCAAACACTCTGTAAAAACGACGTAAAGTTAACAAACAACTTTAAATATACAAGCCGGATGCGGGAAAATTTCCCCAAAAACAGGCTCAAGGCAAGATATACATACAGTCTTATCGTATGCCTGGCAACACAAGTAGCCTGAAAAGTTTGAACCGGCATAAAATTTTTCCACCAAACTATTGCAAATTCAATTAATCCTCCCTATCTTTGCGTCGCAATTTAGAGAAATAGCAAC
>JAISZA010000201.1 GCA_031269535.1 Tannerellaceae bacterium | reverse complement strand
AGAGTGCAGAATACCGGTAAACTCATCGCGATTGGCGCTGAAGACCGTTATGTAGTAAATGGCAGCCTTGGCAGAGATACCGCCGTGTTCCTCCTCAAGACGAACAACACCAAAGACGGTGTCAACTACTACGCACTGCTTGATACTTCAAGCAAGAACAATGGTATCACCCTGACTCCTACAACCGTGAAAGTAGGTATCGACGATAACAGCTTGTGGGCTTACGTACAGGTACAGAAAGAAACCAGAACTTCTGCTTTCTCCGTACTGGAATGGAGCGAACCGGTGTACAGAAGATTCGACGGAAACAAATACGGCTACAACCAGGTGCAGGAACCGATCAACCAGGAAACTCCCGGAGATAACAGCCCGCAATGGCTGAAATTCACGAAAGTGAACAACTACGCCAAGGAATTCTTGTTTGAAAACTCACCGCTCGGACAGGGTAACGACTTCCCGAATACACAGGAAAACGACTATCGTCAGGAAATCAAAGACAAGAGCATCAGCTTCCTCGGCTTGTATAACATCAACCAGTATCCCGAAAGAGGAGATAAGTTTAATTATACCTTCTATGTGGATACCGCTTATGTAGCCCGTCCGATTGCCGGTGGCAATGAATACACTCCCAAACCGCAGTATATGCTGGCTATCCGTCCGGAACTCAAACCGGCTGATACCATCTACTATCAGGAAGGTGGCCACTGGTGGAATTCAAAAGAAGAGATAGACGAGTGGATTGGCAGTGTAGTAGAATACATCCGTCCGGCCTGGACAAGAGCCTACTATGTATTCAATGCACAAGATTCTATTGTTAATAACGACACCCCGCGCAACGCCGACTATATCGGTAAGTTTGCTTACGGTGCTGAATTTACAACCCGTCTGGCATTTGTTGACGGTATCCACTTAGGCGATACATTCTATGTATTACCTGCCAAGTTCCAGGATCGTTCGATTGAAATTTCCCTGGAAGACCTGTACGCTATTCCGGCATATCACAAACACTGGTTGGGCGAAAACACCCACTACAAAGTCAGATGGCCGCAAAAAGGAGTACCTGCACTCGATAATGGCTACTACGATGGCCGTAACGGTAAGAGTATGGTATTCCAGTTCCGCCTGATTGATCCGGAAAACAGCAGGAACTTCCTGATTGAATCCAGACAGGATGACGGTATTGAAGTAGCTCCGCAAACAGCCAGATGGCTGAAGATACAGAATGGCGTGCCCGTGATTACGCAAGAAGTTGACTGGTCAGAAGCTGTACAGAACGGTGCTGAAATCTTCGACGTTCTTCCGGGTGCAGAAAACCTGGCTGTAGCCAACGAAGCCGCTCCGGCCGTTAGCAGTGTAAAGGTTCTCTCCGAAGCCGGTGCTGTCAGCATCCTGAATGCCGCAGGCAAGCAGGTAACGATCAGCAATGTCTTAGGTCAGACCGTAGCCAGCGCAGTTCTTTCTTCCGACAACGCCCGCATTACCTTGCCGAAGGGTATCGTAATCGTAGCCGTTGAAGGCGAAGCCGCTGTCAAAGCTATCGTGAAGTAGTTTTTACGAGTTACAAGTTACGAGTTACAAGTTAGTTCTTGTAATTCGTAACTCTCCCAAAAAGCCCCTGCCGCCAAGTGCGGTCAGGGGCTTTTTTTTTGTGCGCCGTGCATGAGGTATGAACAAGGCCACCGTATCCGGCCTTAATCTTCCATCGACCGGAACGCCAGTGCGTACATCCGCATTTGTCTGACCATCGCAACCAGGCCGTTGGAGCGGGTCGGGGAGAGATGTTCTCTCAATCCGATTGCGTCGATGAAGTAAAGCCTGGCATCTATTATCTCCTGCGGCGTATGCCCGGAAAGAATATGGATCAATAAAGAAACAATTCCTTTGACAATCACGGCGTCGCTTTCGCCCTGGAAAAAGATTTTCCCATCCGTGAAGCCGGCATGCAGCCACACCCGGCTCTGGCAACCTTCTATCAGGTTGCTCTCTGTCTTGTGCTTCTCGTCAAGCGGAGGGAGCGAGTTCCCCAGGTCTATCAGCAGCGCATAGCGGTCCATCCAGTCGGTAAAAACAGCAAACTCCTCAATAACGGCATCCTGTAGCTCGTCAATCTTTTGCCCCATACGATTAAAAATTTATTTGTTATAAATCACTTCCAACACGGTTTGTCCGACAGCTTTCAGGGTTTCCCGGCTGATATTTTCCATTGTATCATTATGTGTATGCCAGTAGTCGCCGAAGCCGTGTTGATTCTCCAGATTATAATTGATAATGTCGATACAGGGGATATTGCGTCCGGCGATGACGTACAGATGGTCGTCGGTGACATACCCTCCTCTGGCATTGATAAAATATTTGCCGTAGCCCGAATTGCGTGCTGCCTCCCAGACCTTTTCCACGATGGAGGGAGCCTTTCTCTGCGAGGTCTCTTCTTTGTAAAACGTAGCATTCTTCGCCCCTACCATATCAAGCAGGATGCCATACTCGGCCCTGTAATTGGGCGTATGCGGATTCTTTGCCCAGAACTGAGAGCCGAGGCACCAGGTGTTGTCTGCCTGGTAGTTCATATTGTCGAAAGCCGGAATGCCGTAGTCTTCCGCATCGAAAAAGATAATGTCAATTCCTGCGCCGGGTGTTTGTATGCCGATCAGACGGGCGATTTCGAGCAATACGCCCACGCCGCTGGCTCCATCGTCGGCCCCGTCAATCGGCGTACGTTGCGTGGCCGGGGGGTCGTTATCCGCATACGGACGTGAATCCCAATGGGCAAAAAGCAGGATGCGTCTGGGATTGGACGTATCGTACGAACCGATGATATTGCGCGACTGCAGGCGGTCGCCATTATAGGCTGTCAGGGTCATTTCCTGCACATGCACCTGAGCGCCGAAACGTTTCAACTCCTCTGCCAGGTAATCCCCACAGTCCTTATGCGCCTGCGAATTGGGCACCCGTGGCCCGAAACTCACCTGTTTTTCCACATACCGGTAAGCGCTGTCGGCATTAAATTCAGGAACCGCAACAGAAGAGGCAGACGGTATCGTTGTTTCTACTGTATGCTGCGTACTTTTATTTGCGCAGGAAAGAAAAGCGCAAGTCAGTATAATAAAAAAAATCTTCGGTGTATTCATAAACATAATTCTTCATAAACAGGGAACAAAGATAATCAACTAAACGATTTTACCCAATCATCGTTGAACGGAAAACTTTTGTTCATTAGAAACATGATTTTGTCTTCTCATGTTTTATTGTTTTGTTTATTTTGCTTTAACCGGGCAATTTCTGCCAGAAGAATTTCATTTTCCCCGGCAAGTCTTTCCCGTTCTTCCCGTTCTTTCTCCCACGCCTCACGCTCTTTCTCCCGCGCCTCCCGTTCTTTCTCAAGCTCTTCAGCGAGTTTTTCACGCTCTATTCTGCCTTCTTCCCAGCCTTCTTCCCAGCCTTCTATCTGGCCTTCGAGCCTGGAAGAAGCTATCATGCTCCGGTCTTCACTGCGCTGATCCTCCATATAGTCGTAGGCTTTCCGCTCCTCCGGCGTGAGATTATCGAGAGCCAGCA